>JAUNNZ010000055.1 GCA_030537315.1 Bacteroidia bacterium | reverse complement strand
ACCTCCATGATGAAGCGGACCTTCATGCGGGTGTCCTTGTGGGTACCGCAGAAACCGTCGACTACGAAGAGGCGCTTGTTGCTGAGCTGGCTGACAGCGAGCTTCTTGACCTCTTTCCAAACCTTCTCTGACATCTCGTGGTTGTCGTTAGGATAACCCTCTGAATTCCACCATACGGTGTTCTTTGAGTTCTTGTCCATCACGATGTACTTGTCCTTAGGAGAACGGCCTGTGTAAACGCCTGTCATAACGTTGATGGCGCCGAGTTCAGTTACCTGACCTTTGTCGAAACCTTCGAGTTCCGGCTTGGTCTCTTCGTTGTAAAGTACTTCGTATGAAGGGTTGTAGAGAACCTCAGAGGTACCTTTGATGCCATACTGGCAAAGTTTGATTTTTGATGACATAATGTTATAGATTTAAGATAATTTCCAACAATTTTTACACTGCAAAATTCAGGCCCTATTTTTAGGCGTCGCAAATTTAGTATAAATTTGTCAATAGTCCAATGTATTTTTTTGTATTTTTGTCACCGCTATGATCAGAGAAGAAACAGTATTCGGACCGATAAAATCGCGCCGTCTGGGCACCTCGCTCGGCATAAACCTTCTGCCTACAAAAGGCAAGTTCTGCAATTTCGACTGCATCTACTGCGAATGCGGATGGAACAGGGACGGGCGCGACGACACGCGCCTGCCTTCGGCGGCGGAGGTGCGCCGCGCCCTTGAGGACAAGCTCGCAGAGCTTCTCCTCGACGGCACCCGCCTCGACTCGATAACCTTCAGCGGCGACGGCGAGGGCACACTCAACCCGGAATTTCCACGCATAATCGATGACACCATAAAGCTTCGCGACGCCTACTGCCCGGACGCCAGGATATCCGTCCTCTCGAACGCCACCCGCGTCCACGTTCCGGAAGTGTTCGAGGCATTGCAAAAGGTTGACAACCCCATTATGAAAATAGACGCGCCGAGCAATGAGCTCATCGCCCGGATCAACAAGCCGGCGCCAGGCTACGACCTGGCGAGGGTGATTGAAGGGCTGCGCCGCTTCAATGGCAATTTCATTCTCCAAACCATGTTCCTGCGCAGCTCGGACTACGATTCGTCCGATCCTGCCGCCATCGCGGCATGGATGGACATCGTGCGCGACCTGCGCCCGCGCGAGGTGATGGTCTACACCATCGACCGCGAGACACCGCAGGAAGGATTGCAAAAATTCTCCGTAGAAGAAATGAAAAACCTCGTGAAGCCACTGATTGACGAAGGTTTTTCCGTGCAGATAAGAGGATAATAAAAATATATACTATATTTGCACGCTTGTTATAAAGTACAAAACCTAATATGCCTATATCATTCACCTATGATGTACTGCGCGATTGCGGCCTTCTCGCGAAGGACAAATCGTTCAGGAATCTTTACAAGCTCATCTGCGCTCACGGAGATATCCCTGCAGCCGCATGGCTTGAAAAGGACGTAGAGAAGTCTCTCACGTTCAATGAGTTGGCTCAACTCGCGGACAATTACGCCGCGCGTCTCCAAGAAATTTTCGGCAAGGAAGGAAGAGTATGTATCTCCCTCGACTGCTGCAAGGAATGGTTCCCTCTCTTCTGGGGTCTCACCCGTTCCGGCCACGATACCCTGCTTCTCGACGCCTCCATGACCGACGAAAAGGCCAGAGACATCCTCGAACAGACCAAGTGCATCGGCATGGTCTCCGGAAAGAAGCACGACCTCGACCCGAAAATCAAACAGATCCTCATCACCGACCTTCTGGACTGCCCGGAAGTAAAGGACTACAAGCCTGTCTGGAGCCACGACATCGCCCTCTGCACGAGCGGCACGACATCCGACAGCAAGATCTTCATCTACAATGAGGAAACCATCTGCTACCTCGCGCTCTTCTCAGCCAAGGTTAGGATGGACAACAAGAACCTCATCGACGACTGCAATTTCAAGGGCCTCGCCTTCCTTCCGTTCCATCACATCCTGGGCTTCGCCGCCATCTTCATCTGGTGCCATTTCCTGGGAGACACGATGGTATATCTCAAGGACCGATCCCCTCTCACAATCTCACGCACCGTCCAGAAGTGCCACGTCAACCAGATCGTGGCGGTTCCGCTCCTCGCCAACAGCATCGCCAAGACGCTCAAGGCGGAGGTGCGCAAGCAGGGCATCCTCGAGCGCGCCGCGTTCAACACACTGCTCGGCATCAGCCTCGGTGTGCAGAGCATCGCCCCAAAGGCCGGCCTCAAACTCGCCGGCAAGATGTTCAAGGGCGTGCAGAAGAAGGTCTTCGGCACCGAAATGAAGAGCATCGTCCTGGGCGGCAGCCACACAGACCCTGAAAGTCTCCGCATCCTCAACGGCATCGGATACTTCACGATATGCGGCTACGGCATGACCGAAACCGCGATCACAGGTTTCAACTCATCATACGCCCTTGAGAACCGCCTCACCGGTTCCATCGGCGCCCCTATGGAATTCACCGAATACCGCGTGAAGCCGCTTGAAGGCGAAGTCTCCGACGGCAAGGCGCGCAAGAACGCAAAGGCGGGCCGCTCAGGCGAACTTCAGGTTCGCGGCAAAGGCCTGCACGACGCCCGCGTAGTCAACGGCGAGGTTCTCCCTCCTGACGTTGACGCGGACGGATGGTTCAGCACCGGCGACATCATCCGCATCGTGGATGCAAAGCAGGAATACTACATCGAGGGCCGCATCAAGGAGGTCATCATCAACGAATCAGGCGAGAACGTCTATCCGGACGAACTCGAAGACGCGTTCAAGGATCTCGAAGGCATCTCGCAGTACACAATCCTCGGACTCAAGAAAAAGAACAGCCGCTACGAGGACATCGCCCTCGTGATGAACGTTTCAGACAAGATTGCCGATGAAGAATTCATCCAGGCGCTCAGCCGCTCCGTACGCGCGGTCAACAAGGACCTTCCTGTATTCAAGCGCCTCAACCGCGCGATAGTCACAGGCGACGCGCTTCCTGTAGCCAACGGCTTCAAGGTAAAGAGAATGGCCCTCAAGAAAATGATAGAGAACAGGGAACTCAACCTGCGCAACCTCGACCTTTCTTCAAAGAACGTCGGAGACACCGCAGCGGAAGCGGCCGTAAAGGCAGCCTCCAAGACTGAGGACAAGCGCAACGAAGAGCTCAGGACAATGGTCAAGGGCATCTTCTCACAGGTCCTCAACATGCCGGCCGACAGCATCGACGACAACGCAAACTTCATCGACGACCTCGGCGGCGACAGCCTCCAGGTCCTCTCCATCATCACCAAGGCTGAAGAGACCTTCAGCGTGATGATCCCTACCGAGTCATACGGCAGATGCGCTTCCATCAACGGCTCCGTCGAGCTCCTCAGCGAACTCATCTACGGATCGAACAACAACGGAAACGCCACCGGCGCCCAGCAGCTCGTGAAACGCCAGCCAATAACCGACTTCGAAGCCACCCCTGAATACCAGCACTTCGTAGAGCGCCGCAAGGGCCTTATGGCCGACGGCGCCAAGGATCCGTATTTCGTCGTCCACGACTCTCCTCTTCTCGACAAGAGCGTCGTCGACGGAAAGGAATACCTCGACTTCGGCAGCTACAACTATGTAGGTATGAGCGGCCGCAAGGAGGTCAACGACGCCGCGAAGGCCGCCATCGACAGATGGGGCACATCGGCGTCCGGCAGCCGTCTGCTTGCAGGCGAAAAACCTATACACAAGGAGTTGGAAGCGGCTATCGCGAAATGGAAGAACGCCGAGGCGGCTATCGTCCTCGTCGGCGGACACTCCACCAACGTCACCGTCGTCGGCAACTTCTGCGGCAAGAACGACCTCATCCTCTACGACGCCCTGTCTCACAACTCCATCGAACAGGGATGCCGTCTCTCCGAGGCCACCGCAAAGCCATTCCCGCACAACGACCTCCAGACCCTCGAACAGATCCTGAAAGCCCAGCGCCAGTATTTCGAGAAGGTCCTCATCGTGATCGAGGGCGTTTACAGTATGGACGGAGACGTCTCCGACGTACCTGGTTTCGTAGCTCTTAAGAAGAAGTACGGATGCTTCCTCATGGTCGACGAGGCTCACAGCTCATGTGTCCTCGGCGCACACGGCGGCGGCGTCGACGAGTACTTCAACCTCGCCCAGGACGACATCGATCTGAAATACGGCACCCTTTCCAAGGGTCTCGGCACCTGCGGCGGCTACATCGCCGGCCGCAAGTCCGTAGTGGAATACTTCAAGTACAACCTCCCTGGCTTCGTATTCAGCGTAGGCATCTCCCCTGCTCTCGCGGCAGGTTCACTCAAGGCCATCCAGCTGCTACACGATAGTCCGGAGATCATGGAGAACCTCCACCGCAACATCAAGTGCTTCGCGGACGAAGCCAAGAAGCGCAAGCTCGACATCTGCCTCGGCGGCAAGACAGCCATCCTCCCGGTATTGATCGGCAGGGACGAGGACGCTGTCACGCTGAGCAACGAGATGAACGCCCGCGGTATCCTCGTGCCGCCTGCAGTTTACCCTGCGGTACCTAAGAACAAGGCCCGCCTGCGTTTCGACGTGATCAGCGAGCACAAACCTGAGCAGATTGTATTCGTGCTCGACACGCTTGTACAGGCTGCGAAGGATCTCGGAATTAAGCTTCCTGAAAGGGAATATTAATATTATGATAACAAAGGCCCCGCTATATTGGCGGGGCCTTTCAATATCAGGCTTGCAATGCAGTACATTGGTGAAATAATCTCCCTGCTGGTAGCAGTCTCCTGGACAATCACCGCCCTGGCGGCCGACGTGGCCAGCCACAGGCTCGGCGCGCTCAACCTGAACGTCATCAGGATGGGGCTCTCCCTGGCATTGCTGGCATTGTTCCTCTGGATTTTCACCGGTGCTCCGTACCCGCAGTTCGCCTCCGCCAGGACTTGGTTATGGCTCGCCCTGTCCGGTCTTGTAGGATATCTGTTCGGCGACTGGTGCCTCTTCAATTCTTATGTGATCTTCGGCTCGAAGTACGGGCAGCTGTTCATGACGATCTCGCCTATGATCGCCGGCCTGTCCGCGTGGCTTTTCCTCGGAGAGACACTTACCTGGAGGTCCCTGCTCGCCATGGCCGTCACCCTCGGCGGCATCGCACTCGCCATACTCGCCCGCAGCGACGACGGCCGGCATATCCGCGTCCGCCTGCCTTTGAAAGGCATCCTCTTCGGCCTCGGCGCCGGCCTCGGTCAAGGCCTGGGCCTTGTACTTTCCAAAATCGGCCTCGCCGAATACTCCTCCAGCTTCGCCTCTGCAGCTTCATCCGATATTTACAACGGACTTCTGCCTTTCGAAACGGCAATGCCTTTCGCCGGCACATTCATACGGGCCACCTTCGGGCTGCTGGGCTTCATCGTGATCGTCAGCTGCAAACACCGTTTCAGCAGCGTCGCCGGCAGTCTTCACGACCGCAAGGGAATGAAGTTCGCCCTCATCACCACCTTCTTCGGCCCGTTCCTCGGCGTCTCGCTCTCCCTCGCCGCCGTCTCCCACGCCCCCGCCGGCATCGCCTCCACCCTGATGGCCCTCACCCCGATGCTCATCATCGTCCCATACGCCATCATCAACCACCAGCGCATCTCCCTCCGCGAAGTCATCGCCACCGCGATCACCCTCACCGGCGTCGCCCTCTTCTTCCTGCTGTAGAATAATACTGCAGAAACCCACACGGCACTTCCCTCCCTGCCCATTCCAGCTGACCTACCCATACCAGC
>JAUNNZ010000027.1 GCA_030537315.1 Bacteroidia bacterium | reverse complement strand
CGATAAATTGCAATTTGCGAACTGATTAATCATAGTAGAATGATTATCCATACTTACGGAAATAAAGATAAACCAAGTTTGCTCTTGCTTCCCGGGCTAGGAGTTTCGTATGAATTATTTTTCCCTTTGATTGACCTTCTTAGGGAGAAGTATTATATATTAACGGCAGAGGTGGACGGTTTTATACTTGGGGAATACACCAAATTTACCAGTATTGACGATCAGGCGGGACAGGCAATCACGTATGTCAAAGAAAATTTGTGCGGACATCTGGATTGTGCATATGGTCTTTCGATGGGAGGCAAGATTCTGTCAAGGATGCTGGAACGAAATGAAATTTCCATTCACCATGCCATATTGGATGCCGCACCTTTACTCCCTTTGCCGAGATGGTGTGTTGGACTTCTGCGTTACTATCAATGCTTCAACGTGTGGACATGTTACCATTGTACAGGATTCTGGAAAATGGTGTTTCATTCGCACTATTTTGATGTTCTTCTTGACGAATGTAGGAAAGTATGGCCTTATGGTAAAGGCCGGGCGGTTTTAGACGGGTACAAAGACATCTATACACATAAACTGGAGTCAGTTGGCAAAACCGATCTTCATTTTTGGTATGGGACAAAGGAATCGTTTGTGGCGAAACCCCAGGTATCTCATCTTTTACGTCTCGATCCAACGGCACACATTGAAGTGTTCTCCGGAATGAATCATGGTCAATTGCTGGTAGACAGGCCAGAGGACGTAGGTTTGAGAATAGACACAATATGCGGATTATTGTAATCGATAAGTTCCTATTTTGTTAACGGACAAATTGCAATTTGAATTATATGAAAAAAGCTATTATCTATTCCTTTTGTGTCTGTCTGTTTTCATGGGCGGTATTTGGTTTGGTCTGGCTGATAGCTTTGAAAGGCCAGCAGTCGAATGGGATTGGTATGCAGGTCACCAAGACTCTGTATATGTTCTTTCCAATGATTGTGGCTTTGTTTCTGCAATTGGTGCGGAATGAAAAGCCGTCAGGGACGGGATTTATCAAGTTCAAGATTTCTTGGTCATGGCTGATTGCTGTAGCGATTCCGTTTGTTGTGCTTCTTCTTTCGGTGTTGATCAGCGCCTTGATGCCAGGAACACAGTTGCATTACGGTCCAGAAGGATTAATTGCCTTTTCGGGATTGGAGGGCGATGCGGCCGATCAGATTATTGCTCAGTTCAGTGCCATGCCTCCAATAGCTGTCATCGCCGGAACATTGATCAGCGGTCTCATTGCCGGTTGTACGGTAAATGCCGTTGCTGCGTTCGGTGAAGAATACGGGTGGCGTAACTATCTTGTGGACGCACTCCGGGGCCAACTATTCTGGAAAGCGGCACTCCTCATCGGGATTGCCTGGGGTATATGGCATGCTCCTCTCATTCTTCTGGGGCACAATTATCCCCAGCATCCTGTCCCAGGTGTAGGGATGATGTGTGTGTTTTGTGTCCTGCTTGGAGTAATCGAACTTTGGATTGTCCTCAAGACCGGCTCAGTCATTCCTGCCGCAATGATGCACGGGACCGTCAACGCCATTGCCGGGACTTCAATGTTTCTGGTTAATGGAGGCAGCGATCTCACTGTCGGCATGCAAGGCTTGTCCGGCATCATCGCAATGGCCATTACCATTGCAGTAATATATTTCTACGACCGGAGGCATGATGGGATTATGGCGAAAGGGATTCTTCTATAAATTCCCATTTAGATAATTCAAAGATTATGGCAAAGACTAAAAAACAGATTACGCAGATTTCTATTGCAGTCGCGAGTGCAGTACTCATCGTAGTTTGGCTATGTATTCCTGGCTGGGAGTCGGGGAAGATTCTCGGGATTATCGCTGCAGTGCTTCTCATTCTTTCAATGACACTTTCCTACATGGAAGAGGAAAAGAAAAAATCCAAGAAATCCAAGTAATCCAAGTTTGTATTAAGTAAACGGCAATTTGACTATGACTTTCGTTTTTTGTTCAGGAATACTATTCCTCATATTAGCTCTAATGATAGCATTGTTTGCTGGACAAAAGTTTATTGATGCTTACCTGAAACCGTTGGGTGGCGAAGATAAATTTAATTATCGAAGATGGAAGCTCTGTTTCGCGTTAAGTCTCTTGTTGTTCGGAGTCGGCTTCATCTTATGGTCTAAACAATTAGAACTCGGCCCTGACTTATGCATAATTGGTCTAATCCTCAGACCTGTCCTAACATTTACATTGTGTAAAAAGCCAAAGCAGTAAAGAATTCCTATTTAACTAATTCAAAGATTTATCATGAAAAAGTTGAGTGTCATACTTTACATTATCTTCGCTTTGCTGTTCATAGTCGGAATCATCATCAAGAACAAGTACGTCAATGCAGCTGTTTTTTTAATTGCGGCCATATACTGGGCAATTACTACGGTCGTCTTTAAAAAGAAGGAATAATTCAAAGATATTCTGTTAGCGGCTGTTATAGCATACGTTCTTTTGTTTTCTATGGAAGTAGTAATGAATTGTATGTAGAATGATGCATAAAGATTTTGACACAAATCTTGGGGTATAAAAAATTATACCTATATTTATTGAGCTAAACAATATTACTATGCCTACCATTTTATTCCTTTTCGGCCTACGCTTTTTCTTTTATTCAGATGAGCACCTGCCTATGCATGTTCATGTAAAAAATGGAGACGGCAAGGCCAAAATCAACATAGAAACTGCCGAAGTCGTGGAGAACAATGGGCTGAAACCGGCAGATTTGAAGAAAGCCGTTGAAGCGGTGAAGCAATATAAGGAAGACTTCATTAAGTCTTGGAACGAGTATTTTGATGAGGACTAAGAATATGGAAGCTATTATCAAACTTTGGTTCAAAGATGGTCGAATCTATATTTTGACTGATCAGGACAATACATACAGCCGTCCTCTGGAAGCATTTCCATTGCTCATGGACGCATCCGAAGAGCAGCGGGCGAAGTATGAGATCGGCCTGGATGGAGATGACATCCATTGGGATGAAATCGATGAAGATATCCATATCAGCAGTTTCTATGACACCGCCGAGCCTGATATTAACAATCCTATTGCTGACATTTTCCACAGATTCCCTCAGTTGAATGTCTCAGAAGTTGCTCGCACTATAGGCATAAACAAAAGTCTTCTTTCCAGATATATTTACGGAATCAAAAAACCTTCTCAGCAGCGCACTGATCAGATTCTCAATACCATTCGCCAGATTGGCAGAGAAATGGCCTCCATTTGATTCCATCCTCCATCTTCACGAATAACAACCAAATCATAATAGTTATTCATGAATCCAACAAGTTACAGTCCCGACACGTTCGGGACTTATTTGTCGAACCCTGAGAACAAGTGCAGCGGTATCGACCTGTCATCCGCAACAGTCCTCGAAGTCCTCGACGCATACCGTGCGTTCAGACGGACACTCAATCCGAGCTACAGCAACGACGCCATCGTCCGCAAGGTACGCCAGCTGGAGAAGGAATTCTCCTGCACGCTTATGCCGGCACAGATCACGGACATCTTCCATGCGAACTTCATCCAGTGGGCCCATGAGAACGGGAATTGCTACAGCACTATCAAGATGTACTGCAACCAGTTGAAAGCCGCCCTGGTCTGGGCGTCGAGACACGGATGCCTGCTGAGCCAGACCTACAACGTCTATGAGGTGCCACGGTATTTCAAGAGCAGAGTGGCCCTGTCACAGGACGAGATCAGCCACATCGCGCACTTCGACGTTTCCAAAATCAGCCGGAGGCCTCAGTACAGAAGGAACATGGAACGAGTCAGGGATATGTTCGTACTGTTGTGCAACCTTGGCCAAAGGTTCAGCGACATCAGCAGGATATCCCCGGGTAACATGTTCCGCATCATTCAGAAGAAGACCGGCAACAAGGCCATTGTAGACATCGACAAATACTCGATAGTGCCGAAACTGACCTATTCAATCCTCAAGAAATACAATTTCTGCAGTCCGTACAGGAGCACCGTCTCCAATTACGACAAGTACCTGCATATTCTGTTGCAGCACATCGGAGAGGAGTTCGACGACATCATCGTGACGGAGGTGAAAGCCGGAGGCACTATTGTACGGACGGAGCACCATAAGTGGGAACTCTGTACCAGCCATACGGGCCGCAGGACATTCATCTCGTACAACGTTATGCGCTGCCCGACCGAAGCCGAAGTGAGGAAATGCTCAGGTCACAAGTCCACCAAGACATTCGAGAGATACATCACCTTTGACGAAGACTGACAACTATTGGGAGCTGGATTGTTTTGGCGGCGATTTCAGAATAAGTTGTATCATCCGTTTGGGCGGATGACAACGTATTTGTATCGGCGAGAAAGAAATAAGTGTCTGAAATGGTAGCGTTGCACTTCAGAGTGGAATTCAACTTGCTGCATACCTCGTATACAGTTCTTCCTGCGAAGAAGCATCACCACGGGCACAGTTTAAGGCAGGGTGTTGTCATCGCAGGAAGACGCATCTGTATAAAATGTCGCTTTAAATTATTGGATGTCGAAAGTGAGGTCTCCGTTGAAGTAAGTGTCGCCAAGTCCATTTCTTGTTTTTACCTTGACGAAGCGAAGAGTGATGGTGGTGTCGGAAATGTTCTTGACGAAGATATCACCGCCCTCAAAAGTGCCGAAAGCGATGTCGCTGTTGTTTGAAGCAAAGTTACCACAAGATACTTTTTTTAGAACGAGCTTGTCTCCCGACTGGCTTTTGCTGAGATTCTGGGAATGTACCATTATGGAAAACATATCATTCGCATACCTTCCAGCGGAAGTCACAGCGAAGAAAGATGTGCCATCCAGTTCTTTGTATGCATCACCCTCTTCCGCCGACATTGCAAAATTCTTGTATCCTACTTCAGCCAGTCCGTTCGGAGTCAGAATTATGAACTCTATGTCATCGTTCATCGAAGCCGCGCGGGTCTGCTGGTTCATCTGGCGAAGGATTTGAGCATTGGATGTATCATCGGGATCGAATTCTACCTGACATGACATGATCATCATCATAGAAATGAGAACGGTTCCCAACAGGCTTGCGAAGGGTATTATTTTCATATGTAGGGCTATTTAGAGTGTCACAAATATAATCATTTTTTCAAGGTCACAAAATGTCACACTGTTTCTCTTGGCAATATGGACAAACCCCAAAGAATAACGCATATAGGTTCGGCGAGAGGGCCTCAAACTTAAAGGTTATGGTCTGCTGAAAAAGCATCTGTTGTACGGATGTGTTTCGGGGTGTTAAACCTTTTCGTTTTGCCCTCAGCTTGGCCACGAAGGAGAATAATCCGGAGAATTTTGCCTTTCGTGGCAGATTTCGAATGCTGGAGGGAAATGAGATAAGCAGCTCGCAAGTAACGGTGCGATTGCTTTTTTTGTGGAATTATTCTAAATTTATTGTTTCGAAAGAGAATATTTCGATTTAACCATATTTCTAGGATGAAAACCAAGTTATTTTTTCTGGCACTGGCCTGCCTGATGTTCGGTGCAGTTTCCTGCAACAAGCAGGATTCAAGTCAAAAAACGTTCGGTCTGATTATCGGAACGAACAGCGCCTATTGGGACAAAGTCCGTCTCGGCGCGATGGAGGAAGGCAGGAACCTTGGATATAACGTTGTAGTCTATAATTATCCAAGTGATCTTGCATACGACGAAATAGCCGCATATATCAGGTCTCTCAATGACTATAAAGGTCTGGTGGGGGTTGCGGGTCTTGCCAACGAGGAGACCCTTGATGCCGCTTACGGATCTCTCAGGGATGACATTTCAATCGTCGTTGCTGAAGGCGTATTTGTAGAAGACGGTGCCGTATCCAAGAGGTACAGGGGTACAGTAGCGCTTGACTATGATGATTATGCCACGGCATTCACCAATAAGATCCCTGAATCAAAGTTGGTTGTAATATCATACGACAAGGGTGCCAATGCGGAAATCGCTGCAGTGATCAAAAAGAACAAGGGTGCGGACAATGTCGTTGTATGCCCTGTCGGGGACCAGCGTGACGTCCCGGCGATTCTGGGCGAGGCTCTTGAAAAACATCCTGAAACTGAAGCTGTCATATTCTGTTCTTCGAACTTCGTCAGCGACAGCAATATCGGGCTTTGCGGAACCTGCATGGTTTACAGTTCAGACTTGAACGCTGCCGTTGCGCCGGCAATCAGGGACGGCCGCATCTCGCTCAACATTTCCATCGACAACTATGAGTTCGGCGCCAATATGGTCAGGGCCCTTGCGGATGTCGAGGCGCACAAGGACAGCAAGTCCATCGTGAAATATGATATTCCATTCCTTTTCACGGACAAGCAGAATATAGATTCCCAAGATAGAAAACGTCTTTACGAGTAGTGAACAGACTAAAAAAAATAATTCTTACATCGTTATCCGTCATATCAGTCCCCCTGGTATCAAGTGCGCAGCTGACGATAGACCGGTGCTTCGAAATGGCGAAGGCACACTATCCTGCGGTTGCGCAGTACAACCTGATTGATGAAAGCGAATCCTTTGACATTGCAAGCGCTGCCCGCAGCTGGATTCCGCAGATTACCTTCAGCGGCCAGGCTTCCTGGCAGACTGAGGCTATCGCTTTCCCCGATGCTTTCAACCAGATATTGAAAATGCAGGGAGTTGATATGCCGGGTATGAACAAGGATCAGTACAATCTCGTTCTTGATATCAGCCAGACACTTTGGGACGGTGGCGCGTCTAAAACAGGCAAGGAGCTGGCACGTGCCGAAGCCGCGGAAAAGCGTCTTGATGCCGAAGTCAGCATTTATGCCCTTGAAGAGCGTGTAAGCAGCCTGTTTTTCGGCATTCTGCTGCTTGAGGCCAATTATCAGACTGCTGTCAACGGGAAGGAAACGCTGGACGCAAACTACCGTAAGCTGGAGTCTATGGTCCGTAATGGTGTGGCTCTCCAGTCGGATCTGGATATGCTGGAAGTCGAAAGGATATCGCTTGATGAGAAAATCAGACAGAATCGGGCATCGGCAAGTTGCTTCCGCACAATGCTGGAACTTTTCATCGGCGAGCCGATAGGCGGACGCAGCCTTGTCAAACCGGATGAGATTCCAGTCGGGGACATATCGTCAAACCGCCCGGAACTCAGGCTTCTGGATGCAAAGCTGACCACCCTTGATGCAAGGGAAAGGATGCTTGGTGTGTCCTTGACGCCGAAGATTGCCGCCTTTGCCCAGGGGCTCTACGGGTACCCCGGTCTTGATATGTTCAAGAGTATGGAAAATTCTGACTGGCGGTGGAATGCGATAGTCGGAGTCAGGCTTCAATGGAATATAACTCCATTCTTCACCTATGGCACTGACAGGAAAAAAATAGAGAATGCCCGCAGAATGCTGACCGTCCAGAAGGATGTCTTTGAATTCAACTCAAGCCTGCAGGCGGCACAGCAGACCAGCGAAATCAAAAGAATGGGAGAATCCCTCGAAAGCGACGGCCGTATCGTTGAACTGCGTACCGGCATCAGGAAAACGGCTGAGTCGCAGTTCGAGAAAGGTGTGATAGACACACCGGCGCTGTTGCAGAGGATTAGTGAAGAGTCGGCTGCAATGAACAGCCGCAACATTCACGAGATTGAACTTCTGAAGATGGAATATGATCTCAGACATACGTTGAACAAATAATCTGACAGTTGAATGAAATTCAAAACAATCATATCAATGCTCACTGCATTAGCAGTATGCTTGTCTTGCAGCGACACCGGCAGCCGCTATGATGCGGAAGGCAGTTTCGAATCAGAAGAGATTACCCTGAGCGCTGAAGCGACAGGGCGGATTCTGCGGCTTGACGCAAGAGAGGGAATGACCGTTGAAAAAGGTCAGAAACTGGGAGAGATAGACTCATTGCAGCTTTACCTTTCAAAACTTCAGCTTGAACACAGCCGGAAATCCGTTGCCAGCAACCGCCCTGACGTAAAGAGCCAGATGGCAGTCCTGCAGGAGCAGCTTGCAGCCTGCGAAAAAGAGAGGCAGAGGGTGTCGGGCCTGTTGGCCGACAAGGCTGCGACACCTCAGCAGATGGATGAGATAAATTCGCGGATTGCGGTTCTCAATGCCCAGATATCCGCGCAAAAATCCACACTGCTCAATTCCACGACGAGTATTGACGCCCAAAGCACATCCCTTGACATGCAGATTGCCCAACTTGAGGACTGTATCGCCAAGTGCGCCATCGTGTCGCCCGTTTCCGGAACAATCATCGCCAAGTATCTTCACGAAGGAGAATTCGCTGCCGCAGGCAGGCCTGTTCTTAGAATAGCCGATCTGGAGAACGTTTATCTGAGGGCTTATCTAACTTCCGCACAACTCTCGAATATCAGATTAGGCCAGAAGGTCAGGGTCTGTGCCGATTTCGGTGGAGATAACTGCCGGGAGTATGAAGGTACCGTTGAATGGATTTCAGAAAAAAGCGAGTTCACTCCAAAGAGCATACAGACATCGGATGAAAGGGAAAATCTTGTTTACGCCGTAAAAGTGGCTGTCGTGAACGACGGATTCATCAAGTTGGGAATGTATGGCGGGATACGCTATTGAAATATCGGGGCTTTCCAAATCCTATCGTGGAGAAAAGATTTTCAGCAACCTCAGCCTTTCCGTCAAAAAAGGCGAGTTGTTGGGTGTGATCGGACCCGACGGTTCCGGCAAGTCCCCGTTGTTCTGGGTTCTTGCCACGCTCATCACACCCGACGAAGGACGGGTGTCGATAGACGGGCTTGATCTGGTCGCTGACTACCGTAAATTGCGTCCGCTGATAGGCTATATGCCGGAAAAGTTTTCCCTGTATCAGGATTTGACAGTAAAGGAAAACCTTGACTTCTTCGCTTCCGTGTTCAATACGACCCTTGAAGAGAACTACGATCTCATAAAGGATATATATTCCAGACTTGAGCCCTTTGCTGACAGGAAAGCAGGCAAGTTGTCCGGAGGAATGAAACAGAAACTCGCTCTCTGCTGCGCCCTTATCCACGCGCCTTCAGTCCTGCTGCTGGATGAGCCCACAACCGGTGTGGATCCGTCTTCCAGACGCGAATTCTGGGAAATGTTATCCAGGCTCAAGGAAAAATCCGGAATAACGACCATAGTCTCCACGGCGTATATGGATGAAGCGTCAAGATGTGACAGGGTCGCTATGATGCATCACGGCAGACTGCTTAAGGTCGGGACCTGCGACAGCATCATATCCTCATTCGACAAAGTACTGATGTCAGCAAAATCCGAGGATATGTATGATCTTCTGTGTGACCTCAAGAGCGTGGAAGGGATAGAGGAATGTTACACCTTCGGCGGAGAGCACCATATCCGTATCGCTCTTGAATCAGGGCTCGACACGGAGTCCCTGTCACGTATCCTTGCGGAAAAAGGCCACAGAAATGTGTCCGTCAACATGTGCACCCCAAGTATGGAAGACTGTTTCATGAACGAAGCATCCAAGGCTGATGACTGATGAGAAGGTAATAGAGGTACGCAATCTTGTGAAACGATTCGGCGATTTCACCGCGGTTGACCACATCAGCTTTGATGTGAGGCGCGGTGAGATTTTCGGATTCCTCGGAGCAAACGGTGCAGGCAAGACCACGGCGATGAAGATGCTGTGCGGTCTGAGTGTCCCTACCGGGGGAGAGGGCTTCGTCGCAGGTCTTGACATAAGGAAGGATGCTGAAAAGATCAAGAAGCGCATCGGCTATATGAGTCAGCGTTTCTCCCTCTACGAAGACCTCACCGTCAGAGAGAACATCACACTGTTCGCGGGAATATACGGTGTTCGCAGGAAAGATATCAGAACCAGGATGGAAGAGCTGCTTGAAAATCTTGGACTCGCGGACAAGCAGGACAGGTTGGTCAGCCAGCTTTCACAGGGATTAAAACAGAAACTGGCGTTTTCCGTAGCGATTTTCCATCATCCTGACATAGTATTCCTCGATGAACCGACCGGCGGTGTTGACCCGCAGGCCAGAAGGCAGTTCTGGGAAATGATTTTCAAGGCCGCAAAAGACGGAATAACAGTGTTTGTCACCACTCACTATATGGATGAGGCAGAATACTGCGATCGTGTGTCGATGATGGTTGACGGCCATATCGAGGCCCTGGACTCTCCGGCAGCCCTCAAGAAGAGGTATGGGGCAAACGATATGAGCGAAGTGTTTGATTCAATTGCGCGAAATGCGGGGAGGCCGGAATGATGAGTCCGTATGTTTCATTCACGAAGAAGGAATTTCTTCATATTTTCAGGGACTTCAAGGCAATGCTGTTCCTGTTCATCACCCCTGTGCTGCTGATTTTCATTTTCAGTTATGCGCTTTCCACGTCGCTGCGCAACGTGAACGTGGCGGTTCTGATGCCTGATGAAGACACATTCGCATCACAACTGGTGAAGAAAATAGAGTCCGGCAGGATTTTCAATATAACCGCATACCCGAAGTCACCGTCCGAGGCTGAAGCTCTTCTCAGAAAAGGCAAGGCCGACGTGGCTATTCTGTTTGACGGCGATTTTTCAGCAAGGCTGCTTTCTCCGGACGGTTCGCATCTCGAACTTGTGATAGATGCCTCCAATCCAAACAATGCCGCTCCTGAAGCAATGTATCTTATGGGAATAATCAGTGACTGGATGCAGGATAAGGCCGGGTCGCAGTATTCAGACACCGGGTCCATTACAGCCAATGTCAGAATGCTGTTCAATCCCAATCTGGAAAGTTCCTACAATTATGTCCCGGGCATCTTGGGACTGATACTTATGCTGATTTGCACCTTGCAGACTTCTGTGTCAATCGTGCGTGAAAAAGAAACAGGCACGATGAACGTGCTCCTGGTGTCACCGGTAAAGCCCCGTACGATTATTTTTGCCAAGCTTACACCCTATTTTGTGCTGTGCTGCGTCGATCTGGCAGTCATTCTGGGGTTGTCACGCTATGTCATAGGTATGCCTCTTGCCGGCAGCCTGTTCTGGATAATGGTCACCTCGCTGATTTATATCGTGCTCGGACTTGCCATCGGGCTCGTTGTTTCCGCCAGGTCACGCACGCAGGTTGAGGCCTCGCTGATTTGCGGCATCTTTTTGTTGTTCGTAATGCTTTTATTCTGTGATATGCTGTTCCCTGTTGAAAGCATGCCTGCAGCGTTCCAGTGGTTTTCTCATATTATTCCCGCCAAATGGTACACCATCATTATGCGAAAACTTATGATTCAGGGCACACCATTCATTTACTGCATCAGGGAGTTCTCCGTATTATGTGCTATGACCATTGCAGCGCTGGCTTTGTCGCTTAACAGTTTTAAAGACAGATCGGAATGGATATAAGGAAAATAGGATTTCTGCTTGAAAAGGAATTCAAGCAATTCATTCGTGACCCGTTTATGTCCAAAACGGCGTTTCTGATGCCTTTTGTAATGATGCTTGTGATGCCTGTCATAGCTGTGATGGATGTCAAGAGTGTCAATCTGGCAGTTGTGGATTCCGATCATAGTACGGTTTCTACCCAACTGGTCAAGGCTGTTGCTTCATCGGACTATTTCATTGTCAAAAACACCCCCGAAACGTATGACGACGCGCTGGCGCAGATGCGGGCTGGCAGTGTGGATATCATTCTCCAGATTCCATATGGGGTTGAGAATGATGTGATGGCCGGAAGAAGCACAGAGGTATTCATAGCCGCCAATGCCGTCAACAGCACGAAAGGCATCATAGGCTCCGGACACCTTAATTCAATAATAGCAGGTTATTCAGCGGAGCTGGCAAATTCCGGAGCAACAATAGCGCCGCTTGACATTTCGGTCAGGAATCTTTACAACAGCCATTTGAGCTACAGCCTGTATATGTCCCCCGCCTGCCTTATCCTGATAATGATTGCCATCTGCAGTTTCCTTCCGGTAATGAACATAGTGGCAGAAAAGGAGAAAGGCACCATTGAGCAGATCAATGTAACGCCGGTATCGAAGCTTGAGTTCATAGTGTCCAAGCTCGTTTTCTATGGCGTTATAGGGCTTGTTATGTTCACTCTGTCGTTCTTTGTCGGCAAAATCATCTATGGAATGTCTCCTTATGGCGGATATGGAGCCATATACCTTGCCGCATTCCTGTTTATCCTGTTTCTGGCCGGCTTTGGACTTGCCATTGCAAACTTTTCGGAAACTCTTCAGCAGGCTGTATTTCTTGCGTTCTTTTTTATCCTGCTTTTCGTACTTTTGTGTGGCCTGTTCACGCCAACCAAATCGATGGTTCCGTGGGCTTATAAGATGACCTATGCACTGGCGCCGAGATATTTCATTGATATTATACGTTCCGTATGCCTGAAAGGCAGCACGGTAAGTGATCTGGCCTTCGAATATATAATGCTCACCATATTTTCCCTGGCAATGGATGGCGTTGCCGTGCTGACTTATAAGAAACAATCCTGATTTTTTTCGAATCAAATGAAACACTCTTACTTACTTATCCTTTCCCTTTCTCTGGCAATCGCTTTCAGCGCCAATGCCCAGACCAAGGATGAAATCGCCCAGTTCAGGAGCGAAGTTGAAACAGACCTTACGGGTAACATCCTGCCGTTCTGGATGGAGAAGGTTACAGACCCTGCCGGTGGATTTTACGGCACGGTCGTCAATGACGGAAGCGCCGTTCCCCAGGCGCCGAAGAGCGCGGTCATGAACGCGCGCGTGCTGTGGGCATTCTCCGTGGCTTTCCGTCAGTATGGACGGGAGGACTATAGGAGGACGGCCGACAGGGCCGCTGACTATTATGTCAATCATTTCATAGACAAGGAGTACGGCGGTACCGTCTGGTCCGTCAGCGCGGAAGGTGACATCAAGGATGGCACCAAGCAGAGCTACGCGTCTGCGTTCGGCATCTACGGCCTCGCGGAGCATTTCCGTGCAACCGGAAGCCTTGCAAGTCTCAACGCAGCAATCAAGCTTTTCCGCACGCTTGAAGAACACTCCCACGACAGCGTCGCCGGAGGCTATTTTGAAACTTTCAAGCGCGACTGGACAAAGCCGGAGCCGCGATTCCCTTCCAGAAGGCCTGTCGCAACCAAGACTATGAACACTCAGATTAATGTGCTGAAGGCGTATTGCACGCTTTATCAGGTCTGGCCGGACAAAGTGCTGCGCGAAAGGATTGTTGAACTTGTGGACATTTTCCGGACAAAGCTGTACGATAAAGAAGGACGGCACCTGCTGGTCAACTGCGATGACAACTGGAATTCCCTTGAGGAGATCCACTATTATGGTCACGACATCGAAACGGCCTGGCTTCTTTCCGAGACAGCAGAACTTCTGGGAGATGAAGAGTTGAAGCAGGGCATACGCCAGCAGGTCATCGACCTGACCGACGAGGCGATGGCCAGCGGCTTGACGCCGGAATGCGCGATGCAGGATGAAAAGACATCCAGAGGCATACGTGAGAGATATTCCTGGTGGAGCCAGTGCGAAACGATCGTAGGCTGCATCAATGCCTGGCAGATTACCGGGGACAGGAAGTATTTCGACACGGCGAAAAAGACCTGGGATTTCGCGAAGGCCAATTTCATTGACAGCGAAAACGGCGGATGGTTCAAGACCATCACCAAGGACTGCCAGCCGGCGCCGGAACCGAAGGCGAACGAGTGGCACGGACCGTACCATAACAGCCATATGGAATTCGAATTGATCAACAGACTTAAATAAATTATGAAAAGAACTGTAGCATTTCTGTTTGCGTTGCTTGCTCTCGCGGGCTGCAACAGGTACAAGGTTGACTCCCCGATATTCAAGGACCATTTCAAGGCCCACGTCAAGGAACTGAGTTCCGAGAAGTACCAGGGCCGCGGTTACGCGGCCGACGGTGTGCTCCTCGCCGGCAAGTACATTGCCGACGAGTTCCGCAAGGCGGGCGTTTCAGACGTCATCGAGCAGCCGTTCGCTATAGATGTCAACACTTTCCCCGGTAAGATGGAGGCGTCCATTGACGGCCGCGAACTGGTCGCGGGCCGCGACTTCGTGATGCGCGAGTATTCCCCGGGCGCCAAGGGCGAGTACAGGCTCTATTTCATAGATACTCTCAACTACAACGCCGACATGATTTTCAGGGACCTTGATAGGCCTTTCTTCAAGGACGTATATGTTGTCTGCGACTTCTGGTTCACTTATAAGCATTCTGCCGATTTCAAGCGTCTGCAAAGCAAGGCCTGCGCAAACGCAGGTCTCGTCTACACCTGGGACGAACCGCTGAAGTTCTACAAGGCCTACGGCGAGAAGGTGGTTGACAAGCCGATTGTCTGGACCACCTCCGAGGCCATCAGCGGAGGCAAGTTCATCACCCTTGACGTGGAGAACAAGTTCCTTGAGAACTATGTCAGCAACAACGTCATCGCCCGCATCGACGGCGCCCGCCACGACAGCTGTTATGTCTTTACCGCCCACTATGACCATCTCGGCAATCTTGGCGCCGACGTCTATTATCCGGGCGCCAACGACAACGCCTCCGGCACGGCCGCGATAATCACCCTGGCGGAATACTATGCCCACAACAAACCGGAATTCGACGTGTACTGCGTAGCATTCTCCGGTGAGGATACAAACCTCCGCGGCTCAACATATTTCGCCGAGCACCCTGCGGTTCCGCTCGCGCAGATCAAATACCTCGTCAACCTTGATATGATAGGGGACAACAATCCGGTGCAATACTGCGAAGTCAGCGATGCCGGTATGCCGGCATTCCCGCTCTGGGAGAGCCTGAACGCCGAAGGCGGGTATTTCAAGTCGCTGCGCCGCGGCGACCTTGCCGCCAACAGCGACCACTATCCTTTCGCCGTCCGCGGCGTGCCTTGCATCTTCTTTGAAAATGAGGGAGGAGACGCCTTCAAATACTATCATACTGTCGATGACACCTTCGAAACGATGAGTTTCGACTCTTATGAGCCGATTTTCAGGCTTGTCACCTCCTTCCTTGAAAAATATTGAAGAATATCTGCAACATTTTCTTGTTAATTACGTTCAATAATAAAGAGGTTAATTGTCAGAACTATGAACAAAAGATTATACAGATCAAAGAACGAACGCAAGATTGCGGGAGTCTGCGGCGGAGTCGCCGAGTATTTTGACATCGATCCAACCATCATCCGTCTTGCTTGGGTGATAGCGATTTTCTGCGCCGGCGGCGGCATCCTGGCCTACCTTCTGGCGATGATCATCATCCCGGAAAAACCTGACGACATGGTACATTACGAATAAAAAAATCCGGCTGGTTTTCCAGTCGGATTTTTTGTTGATATTCGAAAGAGGATTAGTCTTCCTCCTGCTCTGCTGCTGCGTATTCTGCGAGGAGCTTTGTCTGAACGTCTGCAGGAACCGGCTGGTAGTCTGCGAACTCCATTGAGAATGTTGCTGAACCGGCGGTGAGAGAGCTCAGAGTGGTTGAATAACGGTAAAGCTCTGCGAGAGGAACGCGTGCCTTGAGGATTGCGAAGCCCTTGTCCGCACCCATGTCGCCGAGGATACCGCGGCGGTTCTGGAGGTCGGACATACAAGCGCCCTGATACTCTGAAGGGGTCATGACCTCAACGTTGTAGATAGGCTCGAGGATCTTAGGACCTGCGTTGCGGAATGCCTCCTTGAAGGCGTTGCGGCCTGCGATGATGAAGGCGATTTCCTTTGAGTCAACCGGGTGCATCTTACCGTCGTAGACGAATACGCGGATGTCGCGTGCGTAAGAACCGGTGAGAGGGCCCTCGACCATTCTTTCCTTGATACCCTTGAGGATAGCAGGCATGAAGCCGAGGTCGATAGCACCACCGACCACGCAGTTGTAGAACTCAAGTTTGCCGCCCCATTCAAGCTCAGTTATATCCTGGGTCTTGATGTTGAGCTGTGTGTCCTTGCCGTCGATCTTGAACTTGGTGTTGAGATCGCCTTCGGCCGGGCAGACGAGAAGATGAACTTCACCGAACTGACCTGCACCGCCGGACTGCTTCTTGTGACGGTACTGTGCGGTAGCGACCTTGGTGATGGTCTCGCGATAAGGAACCTTCGGAGCGAAGAGCTCGACGTCGAGCTTGTACTCGTTGTTGAGGAGCCACTTGACGATATTGATATGCTGCTCGCCGTTACCGCTGAGGATGGTCTGGCGGAGTTCCTTTGAATATTCTACGATGACGGTAGGATCGGTAGATGAGATCTTCTTGAGAGCGTCACCGAGTTTCTGCTCGTCCTGCTGGACCTTTGCCTTGATGGCGCAGCGGTACTTAGGTGCAGGGTAAGAGATCTTGTCATACTTGATGCCTGAACCAGGAAGTGAAAGGGTGGTGCTTGACTTGCTGTTCTTGAGCTTGACTGCACAACCGAAGTCACCTGCGCGGAGAGCGTTGACGGACTCCTTCTTTGAGCCGGCGACAGCGTAGATGGCTGAGAAGCGGTCCTTGTTGCCTGTGACAGGGTCTTCGAGATCGAGACCGGTGGTGATGGTGCCGCTCATTACCTTGAAGTATGAGACCTCACCGAGGTGCTGCTCAACGTCATTCTTGTAAATGAAGAGTGATGGAGCGCCGTCAGGCTTGCAGGCTGGAGCCGGAGCGACTTCCTTGATGAACTCGAGGAGTCTCTTCACACCGACGTCATTCTTGCCGGATACGCAGAAGATAGGATAAGCTTCACCGCTGGCGATGCCGGCTGCGAGTCCCTTGTGGATCTCTTCTTCGGAAAGATTGCCCTCCTCGAAGAATTTCTCCATAAGAGCGTCGTCGAATTCAGCGACCTTCTCGATGAGTTCGGAACGGGTCATTTCAACCTGGTCGGCGAGATTTGCAGGAACGTCGATTTCGGCGTTGCCCTTGTATGCCTTGTTTGTGAGGACATCGACAACTGTGTCGAAACCCATGCCGGCATTTGCAGGGAACTGAACGTAAACAGCCTTGCTGCCGATGGATTCCTTGATGGAAGCCTGGATGTTGTCCCAGTCTGCCTTCTCGGCGTCAAGCTGGCTGATGGCGATGATGAGAGGGAGCTTCTGCTCGGTAGCGCGGCGGATGAAGGCGTCTGTGCCCACTTCCACACCCTGCTGGGCGTTGATCACGAGAACACCGCTTTCACAAACCTTGAAAGCCGAGTAAGCGCCGCCGATGAAATCATCAGCGCCCGGAGCGTCGATGAAGTTGATCTTGGTGTCCTTTACCTCAGCGTAGAGCGGAGTCGCGTAAATGGAGCGCTGGTTGAGTTTTTCGAGCTCATCGTTGTCGGAAACAGTGTTCTTGTCCTCGACGGTACCTCTTCTGTCAATGACCTTGCCCTCGAAGAGCATGGATTCTGCCAATGTGGTCTTGCCGGACTTGGTGCTGCCGAGGAGAACCACATTACGGATGTCTTTGGTTGAATAATCTTTCATTGTATCGTGATTTGAATTATTAGCTTTTTACGCAGGTCAGCGCGCGTAGCCGACAAAGTTACTAAAAATTCAAAGCAATGCAAATATTATCTTTATGTCGGTAAAAATCAACAAGTTCGTCGCCGTTCATACCGAGCTCTTGGAGAAGTATTTCATCCAGTGACGAGGGCGAGACCGACAGGCTTCTGCAAATGGTATGGAATGAAACATCGGGATTGAGATAGACCTTTTCCTTGTCCATCAGGCGCTCGAAGCGCAGAAAAGTTGAGCTGATTGCACACATAATTTTACGTCTTGTAAAAGTTTACTGTGCAAATGACATCATATTTTGGTAATTACAAGGGGTCTGGCAGGGGGTAGGGATGATGATTTTTATCTTTTTTATGATAATTGCACAAATTTTATTGTCAATGCCAAAATTTGTTTGGCAAAAATTGGAAAACCGTCTGGCTATATTTGCCGGAGTTCTCTCAAACGGCAATGACAGACGAGTCCATTATCAAAAATATAGAGCGTTTTCGCGAAGAACGGGGTATGTCACAGGATATGGTTGCCATCAAGATCGGCAAAGCCAGAAACACATACGGAAACATCGTTCGAGGGAAGACGAAGATTCTTAACGAAAACCTTCAGGCGCTTGCAGACGTTTTCGGCGTTTCCGTCGAAGAAATCCTTCTGGGCTACAAGCCGGGCGACCCTTCCTCCCTCACCCTCGGGGACAATGACAATCACCGCGAGCAGATGCATCAGCTCACGGAAGACTATGAGAGGAGGCTTTCGGAAGACCGCCTTAAAATCGAAGCTCAGGCAAAGCAGATCATCACTTTGGAGAACTATGTCAAGACTCTTCAGGACATGGTTGCCCTTCTTCAGAAGAAGTAGTCCAAAAATGATTAACTTTGTGGTCTTATGCCACGCGAAATCCATCTCCTGAGCTGTATGCATCCCGACCTCGTCGAGGCCGGCTGCGACGAGGCCGGCAGAGGCCCGCTGGCGGGCCCCGTTTATGCCGCCGCGGTAATACTTCCCAAGGATTTCCACCACCCGCTGCTCAACGATTCGAAGCAGATGACGGAGAAGTCGCGCGAGACGCTGAGGCCGATAATTGAGGCTGAAGCCGTTGCCTGGGCGGTTGAGGCGGTGAGCGCGGAAGAGATTGACAGATTGAATATCCTCGGCGCGTCCATAACCGGGATGCAGCGCGCAGTGCGCCGTCTCGCCGTCAGACCGCAGTTCCTGCTGGTTGACGGCAACAGGTTCCGTCCTTTTGACGGATATGACTACGCGACCGTCGTCCACGGCGATGCGACCTACGCATCCATCGCCGCGGCCTCCGTGCTGGCCAAGACCTGGCGCGACGAGAAGATGCGGGAGCTGGCGGCCCTGTACCCTCAATATGGCTGGGACCGCAATATGGGTTACCCGACGGCAGAACACATAGCGGCGATAAAGAAATACGGTTACACGCCTGAGCACCGCAAGTCTTTTCACCCCAAAGAACTGGAACCAACATTATTCGAAATATGAAAAAGATCTTAGCGGCCCTTGCCGCCATCATTATCCTTACCCCAGCGGCAAAGGCTGACGAGGGAATGTGGATGCTTCCGCTCCTCGAGAAAATCAACGCAGACGCGATCCGCAACCTTGGCGGACGCCTTACCCCAGAACAGATCTACAGTGTCAACCACTCGTCCATCAAGGACGCTGTCGTCCAGTTCGGCGGCGGCTGCACCGGAGAGATCATTTCAGCCGAAGGCCTCCTGGTAACCAACCACCACTGCGGATACAGCTCGATCCAGGGTCTGTCCACACCGGAGCACAACTATCTTGAAGACGGCTATTTCGCGAAAAGCCGCGCCGAGGAACTCCCGGTTCCAGGCCTTACCGTACGTTTCCTCCAGAGCATGACGGACGTCACTGAACAGACGGAGACCGAAGATGCAAGGAATGCGGTCATCGATGCGGCAAAAGCGGAAAACCCGAATTGCGAAATCCGTGTGACAAGCTTCTTCAACGACAACGTCCGTTACCTCATCGTTTCAAAAGTTTACCGTGACGTCCGCTTTGTAGGTGCTCCGCCTGCATCGTCCGGCAAGTTCGGCGGTGACACGGACAACTGGATGTGGCCGCGCCACACCTGCGACTTCTCGATGTTCCGCGTCTATGCGGGAAAGGACAACGAACCAGCTGATTTCAGCGAAGAGAATGTCCCTATGCAGCCGCGCCAGTTCCTCAACGTCTCCATCAAGGGCGTCAAGGAAGGCGACTTCGCTATGATCATGGGTTATCCGGGCCGCACCCAGCGCTATCAGACTGCCGCCCAGCTTGAAGATATGCTTCAGGCAAACGATATCCGCATCGACGCCCGCACCGTCCGTCAGGACGTGCTCTGGAAGGAGATGCGCGCTGACGACGAAGTCGGTCTCAAATACGCCAACAAGTACGCCAGCTCGTCAAACGGCTGGAAGAAGTGGCAGGGCGAGCGCGACGCGTTCGCGAAGCTCGGAGTCCTTGACAGACAGAAGAACAAGGAGGCTGACCTGAACAAATGGATCTCTGCCGACAAGAAGCGCGCAAAGAAGTACGGTGACCCTGTCGGTGACATCGCAAAGATCGTCGACTCCCAGAAAGCCGCATATCAGGCATACCTCCTTGCTACAGAAACCATAGGCAACATCGAACTTCTTTCACTCGCCAGGGCGAAGAATGACAACGGTTACAAGAACTATGACGAGAATGTTGACAAGAAGGTCGCCCTTGCCGTTGTTGAGCATTATCTCAAGAATGTCAAGCCTGAAGACAAGATTGAAATCTCGGCCGATGCGGTGGAGAGCATGTTTGCCAACAGCGCATTCACTTCCCTCAAGAGAAAGCAGGCCGCAATCGCGGCCGGGATCGACCTTTCTGCCGATCCGGCGGTGCTTCTCGCAAACAAGCTGATTGAAAAGCTTGAAGAGATGGTCAAGCCTCTTATGGGGGACGAAATGGACGCACCGGCCAAATCATATGCCGCCGCCCTGCTCGAATGGAACAAGGGCGCCGACTTCTATCCGGACGCCAACTCCACCTGCCGTCTGACGTACGGCACCGTCAAGGGCTACGAACCGAAGGACGGCGTCGTTTACAAATACTACACGACCCTCAAGGGAGTCCTCGAAAAAGAAGACCCAGGCAACTACGAGTTCCGTGTTCCAGCCAAACTGAAGGAGATCATTCTCAACAAGGACTATGGCCAGTATGCAAATGAGAACGGCGAGATGGTCGCCTGCTTCCTCACCAACCTTGACATCACCGGCGGCAACTCCGGCAGCCCTGTCCTTGACGCAGACGGCAATCTCATCGGTCTCGCCTTCGACGGCAACTGGGAGGCGATGAGCGGTGACGTGATTTTTGAACCGGAACTCCAGAGATGCATCTGCGTAGATATCCGTTACGTACTTCTTATGATGGACAAGTTCGGCGGTGCAGGCTATCTCCTCAATGAAATGAATATCGTCAGATAATGCTTACAGAACACGAAATTTACACATTCCTCCGCGATGTCCACCATCCCGGGATGCAGGACAGGGATATCGTTGACTTGGGAATGGTCAACAAGATTGAGATTGAAGAAAAGAAAGTGACCGTCACGCTCGCGTTTCCGAAACGCCGCGACCCACTTTCCGAATATCTTATCGGCGCCACCCGCGCCACCCTCGTCCGTCATCTTCCTGAGGAAATCGCGTCTGAGGTCAAGACAATCGTAGTCGACGAGGTGAAGCCGAAACAGAAAAAACTTGACCTTGACCAGGAGCAGCTGAAGGATGTGAAACACATTATCGGCATCGCCTCCGGCAAGGGCGGGGTCGGCAAATCAACGGTTGCCGTGAACCTGGCCTGCGCGCTTGCGCGTCTCGGCTACAAGGTCGGCCTTGCCGATGCCGACGTCTATGGTCCGTCGGTGCCGACGATGACCGATACGGAAGGCGAAACTCCGCTCGCAGAGCAGAACGGTGAGCAGGAACTCATCGTCCCTCTTGAAAAGTACGGTGTCAAGTGGATGTCCATCGGCTATTTCGCCGAACGCGGGCAGGCGCTGATCTGGCGCGGCCCCATGGCCTGCAATGCCTTGAAGCAGATGATTCTTCAGGTGAAGTGGGGTGAGCTGGACTTCCTCCTCATAGATATGCCTCCGGGAACCGGCGATATCCATATCAGCCTTGTCCAGGAGATTCCCATGGAGGGCGCTGTCATAGTCACCACGCCGCAGAACGTGGCGCTCGCTGACGTGGAGAAGGGTGTCAACATGTTCCGCAACAAGAACATCGACCGCCGCATCTTCGGCCTCGTGGAGAATATGGCATGGTTCACTCCGGAAGAGCATCAGGATGAGAAATATTATATCTTCGGCCGTGACGGCGGAGCCAGGATGGCAGAAGAACTGGGTGTCGACCTGCTCGGACGCATCCCTCTTGTCCAGAGCATACGCGAAAGCGGTGACGCAGGCGAGCCTGCGGCCCTCGGGACCCGTCCCGACGGAGCTGCTTTCATCGAGCTTGCAGGAAAGCTTGCGGAAGTGGTCCAATCTTCACGATAATTTTCTATTTTTGCGACTTGTAACTATAGTTAACCCGCTTTTTTATGTACAGAAGCAATACTTGTGGCGAACTCCGTATCGCCGACAAAGGAAAGAAGGTGACGCTTGCCGGCTGGGTCCAGAAGGCCCGCAGCCTCGGCAGTATGACATTCGTTGACCTCAGGGACCGTTATGGCATCACACAGCTCGTTTTCGAGGGTGATCCGGGCCTTGGCCGCGAATATGTCATCCAGGTCACCGGTGAGGTTCTTGAGCGTGAAAGCAAGAACCCGAAGATGCCTACAGGCGACATCGAAATCAAAGTTGAATCCCTTAATATCCTCAACAAGGCACAGACACCTCCTTTCACCATCGAGGAGAACTCCGACGGTGGCGAGGACATCCGTGCCAAGTACCGTTATCTTGACCTCCGCCGTGCCCCTCTCCAGCGCGCCCTGGCTCTCCGCCACCGCCTTGCGCAGGAAGTCCGCACATACCTTGACAAGCAGGGCTTCATGGAGATAGAGACTCCTTACCTCATCAAGTCAACACCTGAAGGTGCACGCGACTTCGTCGTCCCTTCCCGTATGAATCCGGGACAGTTCTACGCTCTGCCACAGAGCCCTCAGACCTTCAAGCAGCTCCTTATGGTTGCCGGCTACGACCGCTACTTCCAGATCGTGCGCTGCTTCCGTGACGAGGACCTCCGCGCAGACCGTCAGCCTGAGTTCACCCAGATCGACTGCGAAATGAGTTTCGTCGAGCAGGAAGATGTCCTCAATATGTTCGAGGGTATGATGCGTCAGATGTTCAAGAACGCAGTCGGTGTCGATATCCCGAACCCTCTTCCTCGTATGAGCTGGTACGATGCTATGGACAACTACGGTTCCGACAAGCCGGACATCCGCTTCGGAATGAAGTTCCACGAAATTTCAGACCTTGTGAAAGGCTGCGGTTTCAGTGTATTTGACGGCAGCGAGTATATCGGCGCCATTACCGCCGAGGGTTGTGCGGAATACACCCGCAAGCAGCTGGATGAGCTCACCGAATGGGTAAAGCGCCCTCAGGTTGGAGCGAAGGGCCTCGTCTATATCAAGATGAATGCAGACGGCACCATCAAGAGCAGCATCGACAAGTTCTACACTCCGGAGCAGCTCCAGAAGGTTGCCGAGGCCTGCGAAGCGAAGGCCGGCGACCTCATCTTCGTCCTCTGCGGACCGAAGCGCAAGACCCAGACCCAGCTCGGCGTTCTCCGCATCGAGATGGGCAACCGCCTCGGACTCCGCGACCCGAAGGTGTTCGCGCCTCTCTGGATCGTGGATTTCCCTCTTCTCGAATGGAGCGAGGAGGATGGCCGCTTCTATGCGATGCACCATCCGTTCACGGCACCTAAGCCGGAGCACGAGAAGTGGTTCTATTCCGACAAGAAGGAAGACCTCGAGAGAGTCTGCGCCAATGCATATGACTTCGTCCTCAACGGCACCGAGCTCGGCGGCGGTTCAATCCGAATCCACAATGCCGATATGCAGAGCCGTATGTTCGAGGTTCTCGGCATCAGCAAGGAAGACGCCGAATACAAGTTCGGTTTCATCATCAACGCCTTCAAGTTCGGCGCACCTCCTCACGGAGGCCTCGCATTCGGTTTTGACCGCGTGTGCGCACTCTTCGGCGGACAGGAGACAATCCGCGACTATATCGCCTTCCCTAAGAACAACCAGGGCCGCGACGTGATGATTGACTCACCGTCTCTGATAGATCAGGTTCAGATGGACGAACTTTTCCTTGAGAGCAAGGTCAAGGCGTAGTCCGGATTTACAGAATTTTCATTTTATGGGCTTTGGCAGTCATCTCTGTGGTGCTGCTGACGCCCATTTTTGAAAATATGTTGAACTTGTGATTGTTTACGGTGCGGAGGCTTATGTTCAGTTCGGATGCTATGGCAGCCGCTGACTTTCCGCTGGCGGACAGCTTGAGTATCTCCAGCTCTCTTTTTGTCAAACCGATTTTCCTGGCGCTCCTGGCCTTTTCGGCAACGGCGTTGCTTACATAATCGGCAACCGCCGCGTCCAACGACTCTTTGTCCTTATCAAGCTCCTGAATGTCGAGGTCGTCGGACAGGAATGAAATGATCTTGTCCTTGGCCTTGCCTTTGTGTTCCAGTTCCAGATTCCTTTCCTTTACCTTCATTCCCACGTGGACCAGGAAGGCGATAAAACCGGCAAGAAGGACCAGGGCAAGGCAGAGACAGGTTATCAGATAACGGTTTTTCTTGATGGTCTGTTCCTTCAGTTCCGTTTCATATTCCGTCTCCATTTTCTGCAGTTGCTCATCGGCTTTCTGACTTGTGTACAGCTTGATGTATGCAAGTGTGTTGACGTGGCTCTCGTTGGCTTTGCCGTAATCTTCCAAGCAATGATACAGGGCCGTCAGCTGGTCATAGGTCTGGTACATCGTAAGGTAATCATCCTCCCTGCACGAATTCAGGATGCCGTTGCAATACTCGACGGCTTCAGAATATCTGGATGCCTGTCTGAGAAGCCGGACTCTGATGAGCATCCCTTTCAGCTGCAGGTCGGAACGAGCCAAGGCTCTCGCGAGTTCCTCACCCTTTGTCAGGTTGCCTTCTGCAAGGTTGAACAGTGTCATATCAATATTGCTGTTCCATCTGTTCTTGTTGATGAATGTCTGGCATAATGTGAAATACGCGTCAATCTGCAGCGGCGTGTCGTTTATTGATTCCGAAAGATTGAGCGCCTCTTCCAGATACGTAAGAGCCTCATCGTTCCTGTTGAATTCAGGAGAGATTTCCGCATATATACACACTTTGGCTTTTATGAGAAGCGCACGGGCAAGGTCGCGTGCGAATCCGTTTACACGGCTCAGCGCCTCAGCTTTTGTCGCGTATTCCCAGGCGTGTTCGTCACGGCTTGTTGCAAGGTCGATTGACGCGATTGAGTTCATTGCCTCCGCTTCGCAGTCCTCAAGCTCGTTTCCGCTTGCCAGGTCCAGCGCTTCCAGCGCTTTCTGCATCGCGGTTTCTGCATCCTGCTGCTGTATGTATGCATTGCTTTCCTCAAGCAGTGTATGTATCTGCGCGCCCGTGTCCATTTCCTTTTCGCTACCGCAGGAGGCGAAAAGCAGAATACAGGCGGCTGCGCCGCTGAATATTGTAGTATGTTTCATACCCATGTCAATTTGTCCAAATATAAGTATTTATACTCATAAAATACTTAGTAAAAATGAATAGATTTGCAGAGCAAAAAAGAAAATAATCGCCGAATTTAATTTGACAGTGCAACAGCACTATCGGATGTAAAGTTAAACATT
>JAUNNZ010000006.1 GCA_030537315.1 Bacteroidia bacterium | reverse complement strand
AATTTATTAACTCAGATTGACTTTTCAGTTGCATTTCGCGCTTGAATTCGCGACACTGTACAGTTATGAAAAAGTATTTATCAATCATCGCGCTCGCAACCCTCGCAATCGTAGGTTGCAGCAAGGTCAATCTCGACCAGAGTGCTCAGGATGAGGAGACCCCTATCTCCTTCCAGGCTCTCAGCTACGTCTCTCAGACTAAGGCTGACCACGTCCATCTTGCACTTCCACAGGATGCCCAATTCGACATTCTTGCGTATTTTCACGATGAGGCTCTCTCAGCTTCTACTGCCAAGTTCTTCTATTTCAATGATGTAGTAAAAAACACAGTTACGGGGAAAGATGCAGCAACTCAACCAAGCACTTGGAAATGGGAAACCACGAATAACACTTATTACTGGCCAAAGACAGGTATGCTTTCTTTCTACGCCGTTTATCCTGCAGGTAAGGCAACTTTTGACGAAAGCAACCCAGATGCTGGTTTCACCTTCGACGAGTACGAGGTAACTGTTCCATACGATGAGCAGGCAGATGCCACAGTATCAGAAGACCTTATGCTTGCCCAGACTCTTGACCAGGACTGCAACAATGATGCTGACAAGCACTACACCGACGGTGTTGCACTTCTTTTCCATCACGAACTTGCAAAGGTGAAGTTCTCTGCAAAACTGTATGACCAGAAGAACTACGATTCAACTGCGAAGGTAGTCAAGGTTGGCGACGTCTATTTCTCAGCCGTCATTGATGAGATTTCCATTTCAAACATTTATGGCAAGGGAACGCTCGCGCTCAACGCTTCCAAAGAATATGCCTGGACTCCATCAGGAGCCAAGGCTAGCAGCGGCAAGATTGTAGATATGGCATACGCACCGGCAAAAGACGCAACAGGTTTTACTATTGGTACTGATGTTACGGGTGTAGGTCTTACAGGAGCAGGTTGGACAAAGTTCGAGGAAGAATACTATGTACTCCCTCAGGAACTCCCTGTAACCACCGCCACTCCAAATACTGATGCTACAATCACCGTCAAGTTCACCGTCTACGCTCTCAAGAAGACCAGCGAAGAAGGCGCAGCGACAGAGACATTCAAGGTCATCAGCAAGACCGCATACGACGGTGCTGCTAACAGCCATCCTGCATTCACCAAGAAATTGGGTGAGTTTAAAACCACAACAACTGAAGCAGGTGATACTGCCCTTAACGAGTGGAAGATCAACACCGTTTACAACTACCAGTTCATCATCGACCCATTCGAAGGCCAGATCTACTTCGACCCTTGTATGGAAGACTGGAGCAAAGTTGATGCTGATCCTGAGATCATCTACAAGGATGTTGACAGATAATAGCCAATAGCCGGACTATATCAGGCCAGAAGCGCTTGACCGCGCTTCTGGTCACAAGTTTTTACGATTTGAAAACAAGAAATTGTTGATTTGAAAACTGAAAACCGATTATTTGTCCTAACTTTGAGTTGTTGGGAAACACCCCAAGCAAAGACAAATCGTAAATCAACAATTAAATAACGCGTTATTATGAAAAAGTATTTATTCACTATTCTGGCCGTGACCCTCGCATTCGTGGGTTGCACCAAAATCAATCTCGCTGATTCGGCTTCTAACGAGGACCAGGAAATCAACTTCGAGACTGCTCTCTACACAGGCAGGACCAAAGCTGACCTCGATCACGACGGCCACAGTGCCCTCACCGGTTCATTCATTGTCAGAGGATTCTTCACAGGTGACAAAGCCTGGGCCAACGTAACTGATTTCTCATCATCTTCAACCGACGCAGTCGTTTATATGGATGCTGTCGAGATCTCAAAGCAGAAAGAAGGCGACAATGACGTATGGAAGGCCACTTCCGGAAAATACTATTGGCCGAAGGCCGGTCAGCTTTCATTCATCGGCTACACCGGATGGACTGCGGACCCTACCTGGGGCAGCGAAAAAGCGACATTGCTTTCTTTCACCGAGACCATCGGAGACAACTACGACAAGGACCCTATGGTTTCCGACGCAGCAGTCAATTATTCACAGAACCCGACGACCGCGACCCACTTCGTACCGGGAGTTCCTATGCTTTTCCACCACGCAACCGCGCAGGTGGCTTTCAAGGCTCTCGAAGACACTGAGGTAGGTGACGGTGAAGGTCTTGACTACGAGATCCTTCTCAAGAACGTAACGATTAAGAACCTTGTGAAGACGGGTACTTACACCGCAAATTACGCGGCTAACGACGCTACCGTAAGCGGCGCATGGACAGCAACCACCGACAAGGGTGACAGAGTCATTTATAACGATGCCACAGGTCTCAAGCTCACCACTACCGCACAGAGCGTATATGACGCGAAGGCTGTTCTTCCTCAGGCTTTGGTAGATGCCGCTACAACACCGGCGACCGATGTTGTCACAGCTCTTGTTTCTTATACCATCAATGTATATAAGGAAGGCACTACATCTCCTGTAATGGCAACAAAGACCTACACAAACATCGCAGTATCCCTTGTTACCGAAAAGAATATCACTGCCTGGAATCAGAACACAATCTACACCTACACCATAAAGATTGCCCCGGTAAGCGGTGAAATCCACTTCGACCCGGCAGTAGTCGATTGGTCACAGGTTGATGCAGGCACGATTGACGTTGACTAAACATCAGCATACAGGCCGGGGGCGGCTGACCCTGCCCCCGGTCACAAAAGAATAACAGACACACTATGAAAAAAGTCCTGACAACTATCGCTGCTGTTTGTGCAATCTCCGGTTGCGCAAAATTCAGCGCAAGCGTCCCTGAAAGCGAGCAGAACCAGCCCATCAGCTTCCAGGCGCAGAATTATGTCAGCAGCACCAAGGCTGGTGACGCCGACAACGGAGGCCACCTTGAATTCACAGCAGAATCCTTCTGGGTCAGGGCGGTTTATACCGGTGCCGCCAGCTGGGCGGATGCATATCTTGAAGACGCTGTCACCTATATGAACAACGTGGAAGTCAAGAAAAACAATGGAGTATGGGCCCCGGCAAAAGATTATTATTGGCCGAAGGCAGGCAAGCTCACATTCATAGGCTGGACTCCGAACGTAATGGTCGAATTCAGTACATACCAGAGTTCATTCCTTACACTCGGACCTTATACAGTCAAGTCCGATGACCTCATGCTGTCAGACCCAGCCATCGACAAGTCCATTGAGGATGCTGACGACATAACCCATTTCGCTCCCGGTGTCCCTATGCTCTTCCACCATCTTCTGGCGAAAGTCAATTTCAAGGCAAAGGTAAAGGAAAATATGGACTCCGACGGCATCACACACCACATTGTGCTTAACTCAGTCATTGTCAGGAGCATCGTTCATACCGGCACCTATTATGTTGACGCAACTGATTCAAATCTTTCTGGATCCTGGGATGCCGGGATTGATTATGAGGACGAAGACTCAAATCCTGATTACTATTACACGAATAATGTCGACCTGCAGTCAATCGGCAGCACATACGCAAGCGTTGACAGCGAGTTGACAACAACAGCTACAGACCCTCTTTTCCCTAAGGACCTGTATGTTATGCCTCAGACTTTAGCCAATTCTTCTATCGTCGAACTTCAGTATGTCATATACTATTGCAACAGCAAGGGAAAGATTCTCGACAGATACGTAATCACAGCTGCCACCGGACAGGAGGATGCTTCACAATTCAAGCTCAAGGATTTCACGAAGGACGGCACGCCTCTCACAAAATGGGAACAGAACAAGATTTATTACTACACGATAGTGTTTGACCCTAACTCAAAGAAGATCACCTTCGATCCGGCAGTCATCAACTGGAGTTCGGTCAACGCAGATCCAAAAGAAATATAACAAACAAATGATAAGTACAATGAAAAAAGCCCTTTTTATTGCTGCAGCAGCCCTCGCAATGGCATCCTGCACAAAAGTCAATGTCGACAATTCCGCCAAGGATAAGGAAACATTGGTCGACACCCCTGTCACTTACGAAGCTTACAACTATGCAGGCGGGACAAAGGCCGCAGGCGCAAACGAACTCAGATTCTACCTCGGAGGCTCATTCAAGGTATTCTCTTTCTATTCAGCGACTGAATGGAAGGACCTTGCAGACGAGATTCCGGAAAACGCAAAGTTCATCAACGGTGACGAGGTTAAGTGGCGTGCCGCAAATGAATATGTCACTTCCAAGGCCTGGCGCACAGAAGAGACATACTACTGGCCTAAGTCCGGTACCCTTTCATTCCTTGCATACTACCCTTCTGCAGTATCAAGCTACGCAACAGTTGCCAAGAAGTCAGAGGGCGTCAAGTTCACCGACTATGCAGTTCTCGAGACCGTTGAGGCCCAGTATGCCAACAACCGCGTAAAGACCGGCCAGATTGTTGACGAGAACGGCAAATTCCCGGGAACGGACGGTTATACCACGACCACCGGTATTACTGATGATATCAACGACATCCTCGTGGCTGACCTTCAGACCGACCAGACAGTCAACAAGAACGGCACATATTATACCAAGGGTGTCCCTATGCTCTTCCGCCACAAGCTTGCTAAAGTAAAGCTTCAGGCAAAGCAGGCCAAGAAGCCTGAAAACGGAAAGATAGTTGAGGGCAAGTTCAGAATCATCATCAACAGCATCTCCATCGACAACATCCACCTCAAGGGCAGCTATAGTTCCACTTCCACCGCGAACGTATGGACCCTCGCCAGCGATGATGTCCTCGTCCCTGCTACCAACACCACCACCGCCCACAAGAACAGCGGCAACTTTGCCAAGAACCAGACAAACAACGGCAACGTTGACGGTTCCCTCATAGAAAACAAATTGAATTTCGGAACTGAAGCAGAACCTAGGTATGAGTGGGAGTTCTACGACAAATACGCACTTCCTCTGTTCTACGTTGACGAGAATGCAACTCCGAAGGTTGAGAATAAGTATTGGGACCTCGGCAACGAGTATTATGTCCTCCCACAGAATCTCGAGAACCTTTCCGACATCCTTGTAAATTACACGGTATTCTCACTTGACGAGAAAGATGGCGTAAGCTACATCGCTTCATCAAAGACTTATGACGCAAAGGTGCAGCTCAACACCATCACCACCATCAACAACAATGCGGATGTTGCTATCGACACCTGGAAGATCAACGGCTTCTACACCTACAGACTCCTCATCAGCCCTTACGGTGAGCCTATCCTCTTCGACCCTGCAATCAGCGATTGGGACAAGGTCACATCAAATCCGTATACCATTTACTCAGAATAGTTTATTATCCATTATAAGTACTTATTGTTTAAAATTATGAAGAAAAGCATCATTCTTGCAGCTGCCGTTGTAGTGCTGGCAGCTTGCGCTAAAGTCAACGTTAGCGCCCCATTGGTTTCCAACGGCAACCAGGAAATAGATTTCCAGGTTGCCAACGCTGTGTCATCAACCAAGGCCAACTTCGAAGGTTCAGTTTACACCGACAGCAACTTCGGTGCCTGGGCTTGGCAGAAGGAAAACGGTTCTTACAAGAAGACCAACAACGTCATCAATTACTTTATGGGCAGCGCCGCTGGCGGTCAGGAGATCACCAAGCAGGCTGTCAACAGCAAAACCGTATGGAAGGCAAACGGAACAACATATTACTGGCCAAAGAACGGATCCCTCGATTTCATCTGCTTTGCACCTTATAACAACGGTACCAGCTGGTTCCAGGTTGGCAATGCAACGACTGGCGGCGAACTCAACAATATCACCGCTGCAGTTACCAACATTGCCCCTGACAATGCAGATTATCTCTACTCCGACAAGGCAGTGGATTGCATAAACAACGAGACCAACCAGGTAGTTGACGGCACCAACGCTTACAACGGCGTTCCTGTCATTTTCCGTCACGCACTTGCAAAGGTCAGCGTAAACGTTCAGGCTATCCTCGTTAATGACGCTATGGACAACGTAGCAGTCATCACCTGGATTGACGGCCGTCTTGAGAACGTCTACAAGAAGGGCGAACTCAGCATGAACCTTTCAAATGAAGGTGCAACTGAGAACACCAAGAAGTGGGTTGCTGAAAACGATGTTTGGAAATACTCTTCATCAGTACCTACCGCTTCTGATATCGACAACTTCGCCTGCGCATGGCCTGTAGCTGACAACATCATCACCAAGGAGGCCCAGTGCGTTCTTGCAGAGCGTTTCGTCCTCCCTCAGGCACTCACTAACCACACAGATGCAGACCGTTCAAGCGGCTGGACCGACCAGCAGTTCTACATCAAGGTCAATGTCAAGCTTTACCACGGCGATCAGCTGCAGAATGTAGGCACACCTAACGTATGCCTCATCGACAATGCTCTTGAATATTCCGCCTGCGATTACGAAAGGACAGCAAAGCTCTCTACAATGAAGAGCTCACCTAAGACTACCGATACCATCCCTTATACTCCATACTGGAAAATGGGTACAAAGACCAACTATCTCATCACCATCAATCCATTCACCGATGAGATCTACTTCGACCCTGCAGTATCACTTTGGGATACCACTACAGCTACCGGTACCATTGTCGTTGCTGACTAATTTTTACCCTATAGGCTATGGCCGCCTGACCGCGGCCATAGTCACCAATTACAACAATAACACTACTTTATGAATAAAGGTTTCGCCATAGCATTCACAGCTGTCATCCTTGCTGCCTGCAGCAAGGTCAACGTCGGCGAGCCGACTCTGCCCGAGTCCTTTGCAAAACAGGAGCTCAGTTTCACTGTAGCCAAAGCGCTGTCGCCTACCAAGGCCGACGGTGACACGTTCCACGGCTCCGAATTCACCGACCCGAACGGGTTCGGCGCATACGCGTGGTTCACCGGCGATCCGGTATCCGAATACTGGATGAAAGCCGTCAACATCACCAAACAGTTGAGCGAGGGGAAATATGCCTGGAAGCCGGTCACCCCATATTATTGGCCGAAGGAGCATCCGCTCGACTTCCTCTGCTTCGCACCATATAAAAATGGTGCGTGCTGGTTCGACGTTCTCGACGATGCCGGGAACGAGGCAAGCGAGGGCAAGGCCAACAAGATCACCTCGCATCTCAAGGTCACCGAGTTCACAGAAGACCTGCTCTTTTCCGACAAGGCCATCAAGTGTACGAATTCCCTCACCAACGAGACAACCGACGGCATCAACGCATTCAGCGGCGTGCCTATCATTTTCCGTCACGCTCTTTCCAAGTCGGGCTTCCGCATCGTGTCCGACGCTTATTTCAACCAGGACAGCACGGTCTATGCCCACGTCACCTTCAGGAGTGCCACTTTGAGGAATGTCCGCAATGAAGGCGACCTCGCCCTTTATCTCAAGCAGACCGGCAGCACGACGAGCACCCGCGGCTGGCAGAACAAGGACACCGACGGAGTATGGAACACTACCGACGACAAGGAGAATATCAATGACGAAGTCGACGGCACCATCACGGTTCCTACCAGCCCCGTCACGTTCATCGGAAACCGTATGTACATCCCGCAGAGCCTTACAGACCAGATCCTCGATCTCGACATCACCATCGAATATTACAAGACCGATGATTTCGAGAGAGATCCGAAGACCGGTGAAATAATCATCGATCCCGACACCTGTATGCCTGTTGTTGCAGAGGGCAAGGACTTCCCTGCCCCTACGCAGAAGGAAGACATCACCAGAAATCAGAAACTTGGAGATATCCCCGGCGCACCGATCTGGCGTATGGGAAGTTATACAGACTACCTGATTACCGTTACACCATTCACAAATGAGGTAACCTTCGACCCTACCATAGCGAATTGGGATAACACAAGCGCAGGATTTGTAATCAGCAAATAATTGATGAGGAGATTTTCTCACATATCGGTTCTCGCAGTTGCCGCGCTCGCCGCGCTGGCCGCTTGCTCGAAAGCGGACCTCTCCGCCGATGCCGTTTCCAATAAGGAAAAGAGCGTCGGCGTTCAGTTCACTCCGGCCAAGTATGTCACCAAGGCGGACGACGACAGCAAAAGAGCGGAATTCACCGGATCTTCATTCGGTGCCTACGCCTGGGCCACTGCACGCGAAGGGTACTTTATGGAGAATCTCGATATCATCAAGAAAGTCATCCTTCACGACAATGTAGCCTGGGGCCCGCGTGACACCACAATATATTGGCCAAGCAAGGGAACTGTAGATTTCATCTGCTACTACCCGAGAGTCGTGGACGAGGGATATGTCTATATCGATCCAAGCACCATCAGATACGTCAACTTCGACGTCACCAGCAAGAAAACCGGCACACCTGGCAGCTATGACGGGCAGGTTGACCTGATGTACTCCACCAAGGCAGTAGGCTACAGCTACGTACCGGACCAGGCGGAAGAGATGGGATACACCAGCGTTCCTGCAATCTTCAGCCACGCTCTCGCAAAAGTCGGCATCAAGGCGGCACAGACCTACAGCCTCAAGACAGAAAGAGGTGCAGACGGCAAGATTTACACCACCCGCTGGGAAGTGCGCGTGACCAGCGCGCAGTTCGTCGGCGCCGCCACGAACGGCAGCGCGACTTTCACCTTGAACAGGCAGCAGCAGGTAAGCAAGGGTCTTGTCAACTGGGACAAGCCTGCAAGAGTCAAATTGGTAGGAGAACGTCCGACAGAGTTCAAGGTATGGACGACCGGCGCGAAGAAATTCGACCAGAATCTGCAATTGCCTGAAGACGGTCTGCTTCTTGACATCCTCACGCGCAATGATATGGGATATGTGACCGGCGGCTTCAAGGACATCATGCCGGACATTTATATGATTCCTCAGATGCTTGAAAGTGGAGTCCAGCAACTTGAACTGGGAATAACAATCAAGACTTTCCGATCCTGTGAAGGTGGTACAGAAGAGCCTATGGGGACAGAAAGGATCAACAGGACCGTTGACCTGAGAATCGCAGATTCGGTTGAAGCCTGGCAGATCAACCAGCATACCATATATTATATAATGGTGTCCCCTGCCTATGGCGACGGGAACGGCGGCAACGGGACAGGCGACCCGTTGCGACCCGACTACCCTGTTAACCCGACGGATCCGGATATGGGAGGAGGGTACGTAACCTTCGATCCGACGATGGAAGACTATCTTCCTGCAGTAATTGGAATTTAAGCAAGACTATATATGAACGTCAGACGTCTATACATAATCACGGCCGCCGCCGCAGTCCTTTTTTCGGGCTGCGTGCGTGTCGTTATCGACAGACCCGATCCTGAAGGTCCGGAGACCACGGGAGACGTGATTGACTTTGGCATCTCCGTCACCCCGGGTACCAAGGGTATGATCAACGAGAACGACTTTAACAAAGCCGGCAACCAGCTTCACGTATATGACTTCCTGAGCTACAACGCGAATGAGGTCAAGTATATTGACAATACGATCACTGCAACGACCGTAGAGTCTGCCATCAAATGGCAGTTCCCTGACAACAAGGAATATGAATGGACAAGAACCGGTGCACACAAGTTCTTCGGCTGGTTTGCATTCGATGCGAACTCCGATCTCGAGCCGTCCAGTATTTTTGGTGAAGATCCTGCGATGGATGATACGGAGAAGATATTGACAATCCCTTCAACCGGGATGCTGACAATGAATTTCTCCACACCTCAATTCGATTTCCTGTACTCAGATATCATCAAGCGTACGATGGATGGCCAGACTTCTTCACATCTCCCGGTTGACCTGGAGATGAACCATCTGTTCTCCGCCATCAGTATCGGTGCAGAGAATTTTCTCAAAGGTGATATCACCATCAACAGCGTTACTATCCAGGGGTTGTACAATACCCAGAAAGCTGATGTAGATTTCAGCGGCGATGAAACTGCCATCACATACACCAAGAGTGAAACAAGAGGCAAATTCATCACTACTCCGAACGTTACGCTGAAACAGGATGAAACACTGGCAAATATACTTACATCCGATTCAGAGCACACCACACCATTCCTCATCTGGCCTCAGGAAGCTGATGACCTTGTGCCTAATGCAGAATATTATGTAAACGAATCGGGCGAATGTGTGACCGGAGGAGACAATAATCCTCTGATCATCATCACCTACTCCATCGGATCCGGTGCAGATGCATTCCAGTGCACAATTCCACTACCTATTCCGGCAGGGGCCTGGCAGGCCGGTGTGCACAATCACATCAGCATAGCATTTGCCGACAAGGTCATTTCCGCCAAGGTGGTTGTTCTTCCTTGGGACTACACAGAGACCGATATCGACTTTGAAGAGGGCACGCTCTCGATCCACGACGGCAACGAGTTGTCTGTTCAGGACGCAAACTGTTACAAGGATCTTGTGAACAAGAAAATCTATCTGACCAACACCTTGCCAATCAAGTGCAATTTCTGGCTTGACACACCAAGGGGCAGCACCTGGATGGTCACGAAACTCTGCGACATTGACGCATTCGAAATCATTGACGGATCGGGTACAATCGATGGCAGCCAGGCGGAATTCCAGATCAGGCCAATGGTTTCAGGAGATATAGCAAGAGATTATATCCTCAAGCTGCATTTTTCCGTCCGTCTGCCGGACGGCCGTTCGGTTGACGCCGACAATCCTGTCCTTGGTACAAACAAGGAATATGACTATTCATTCATCATTCAGAAGAAATAGTGAATATGAGAAGATTATTTGCATATATCATACTTTCAGCATCATTGCTTTTGACAGGAGTATCCTGCGCAGTGCGGGATTTCGATCCTGAAGGTCCGGCAGTCAGTGACGGGACCTGTATAGAGCTGACAGTCAAAGCTTCCGACCTTGAAATCACCAAGGCCGACGAGGATGGTGTGAACAATCTGAACGAGAATCTCATAAAGACCATCGACTATTTCATCTTTCAGTCCGGCCATGCTGAAGAGGATGGTGCTTATATTTCAGGACGCATCACCGAACCGGAGACCGAGTCCAGGCAAAGCAACGAAACCGTGCGCATCAACATAGAAGAAAATGTATTCAACACCGTGCTTATGCCAAAACCGGCAGAAGAGTGCGATGTCTATGTTATCGTCAATGCCCCGATAAGCGCAGATGCCTACCCTGAAACAAAATCCATCAGCAATCTCCGCTCCCTTGTAGTTGAAATGGATGTCGAGGCATTGAAGCAAGGGTCATTCGTTATGGAAGGTCTTGGCACTGTCAAACTTTCCGCTGAAGGACGCAAGGCAAAGACCATAGCGTCCGGTACAATCGACGTCGAACGCATAGCTGCAAAACATACGCTGGCGATATTTGTCAATTCATCATATCCTGACAATGAAGGAAGAACCTGGACGACACAGCCTGACAGTATGAAAGTGCTGTTCGTAAACCCAGTCAAGAATTCAGCCATTTCAGGAAGGTACTCCGACAATATGAGACCGTCCGTCGTAACTTTCAGCGGCGAAAATCTTCACGCGCAGGGCAGACCTTGCACCCTGCAGACATTGGGGGAACAGACTTATTATTCCCCTGCTCCATTCTATTCATATCCTAACGAATGGGCTTTCAATTCCAGCCTGGAGCCATATTTTCTTGTGGAGCTTCCGGTCACCGACGGCACGCAGTTCAGAAGCTGCTACTATAAGGTTCTCCTCAAGGACAACAAACTTGAACGCAACACCTGGAACCATATCAACCTTGTTCTGGGAATCCTCGGAAGTTTCTCACCGAAAGCGCCTACAGTTGATCTCAATAATACCACTTATTTCGTATTCGACTGGCGCGATGCCTTGAAGGACCTTCACGAGCAGGATCACGATGTGGAGGCTGCAATCCGCGAGGCCAGATACATCATGGTTCCAGAGCATGACCGCGTTATGGATAATCTTGAAACGCTTTCAATTGCCTTCACCGCAAGTCATTATTGCGAGATCGTGTCCGCTTCCGCCTGGAACACAAAGTACAACAGCAGTACCGGCCAGTTCAGCCGTAATGACGTAGATTCAGATACCGTCAAATCCTGGTTCACTGTCGACAACCTCAATCATATCGTTGAATTCAGCCACGCGCTTAACAATGACATCGAGGACAGTGATCTCGACATCTCTCCGTACAACATCACAATTGTTCTGGCACATAAGGATGACCACTCATTCAATGAAACCATCACTATTGTCCAGAGCCCTGCAATCATTGTGACACCTGAACTCAACACGGCAAACAACAACTCACAAACCGGTGTTGGCACAAGAGGTGACGTATATGTGAACGGACAGAATAGACGATTTGACGACGCCCAGTACAATACCGTCCGCCAGGTTCGTAACGACAACGGCGACCTGCATGGTGCCGAGTATATGTATGTCATTGAGACAAGGGTGGTTCCAAGTGGCAAGAATTATATTATCGCCGATCCTAGGTCCACGACTCCTAACAAGGTCACCTCACCGGAAACTGATGACCCAAGCAGGCGTGGAAACGTATATGACCTCTTTGACTATAGTAATACAAATGTCAATACCGCCAGCCAGAAAACTTATGTCACCAATCTGCCTGGTCTTGCAGATGGACCCGCTTTGTTTGTAGAGGACGGTGATTATTTCGTTGAAAATGGTACTGACAAGCGCAAGATGCGCTATTACTACCCTACTATGACCTCTCTTGAGAGCGAACAGTTCATCGCTCCTAAGTTCAGGATAGCATCACGATTCAACAGTATGGGCAACATCGGTCCTACCTGGTATGACATCGTTCGCCGTTGCGCGACATATCAGGAGGCAGGTTATCCTGCAGGCCGCTGGAGGCTCCCGACGAAGGCCGAGGTGTCATATATTTTCGCACTTCAGAAATTGCAGCTCATTCCTGAGATCTTTATGCACGGATCAGGTGATACACAGGGTTACTACTGCGCGACGGATACTTTCGAATTCCCGGCTGGTCAGACTGAACTTACGTTTACAGGTGAGATTTATCAAAAAACCCGCTCACTGCGTTGTGTATATGATGACTGGTATTGGGAACAGACCGACAGCAAGGTGAACGGAAAGGTTGAAGGCGTCACCCAGAAAACTGAAGGCGGACGTCTCCCTGAAGATAAATATGGCCAGTTTACCTGGGGCGATATGCCAAGGAAGGGAGCCGATGATCCTGAGCACCAAACGTATAAGCTCAATATGGGGACAGTCTCCTGCACCAGGGGTAATTTCTACCTTACCTTCAATTGGAATTCAGTTTCCGGCGCCCAGGGTTATGAGGTTAGAACCTCGACAAACGGTGAATGGGTGAGCATAGGAACTGACACCTCATACACAATGGATGGTCTTTATGATGACAGCTCGACATATACGCTTTACGTCCGTGCCGTAGGTGATGGAAATTATTATACCACTTCAGACGCCGCTACAGGACAGGGTCAGCTGCTACAGAAGACGAACATCTGGTCAAATGACGGAAGATATGGAGTATCGAATGGCAACATCCAGAATGCCAATGGCGATTTTGCATATCGATTCGTACGTCAAGGTGGATGGGATGGCCACAGTTTGGCATCCATAAGCCAGTACTATTGGGATAATGTATTGAAGGCCAAGACTTTCTACATAGAAGTTAGCGGATCATCCTTCACGCTTTCTGTTGACACCGGATACACCGATGGCAGCTGGCGCGGGGATCTTACACCTACCGGAACTGACTGCCAGGACATCGTGCATAAGGTCAATGACAATACATATTACATTGAAATCAATCTCACAAAGAACAATCAGGCTGTCATTAACAATATGAATGATCACAACCTGCTGTTCTTCGGGTATGGCTTTACGTTGAACAGAATCTATTACTTCGAATAATGAAGAGACTCGCATATATAATATCGTCAGTTTTGCTGATTGCCGGCTGCGTCAAGGTTGAGAACACGGTTCCCGATCTTATCAAGGTTGACGACAAGGTCAACGTGACCTTCAGCGTTAAACTTCCAGAGGCTGTTGACGAAACAAAGGCTTTTGGTGACAATCCTACAATAGACAATATGTACATTGCCGTCTTTGATAAAGGCGGTATGCTCACTGAATATGTAAGAGCCGAATCAGCCCCGTATGCAAATGTCAACTCAAGTATTACGGACGGTATAGGCAGTCCAGAATTCACATATACTGCAACTCTCAGCGTTTCCGACTACCCATGCATCCTTCATTTCATAGCCAACGGACCATCTCCTTCCGAACTGACATATGGCTCTGAAACTGAGGTTCTCAATTCAAAGGCATTCATTGACAGCTACGGGCAGGAAAGATATTGGCAGAGAGTGCAGGTTCCGAGCATAAAGAAAGATGCACAGAGTGACGAAGCAGATTTGACCACAACGGCCCTGCTGAGCCACATCGCCCTTATCCGAAACTTTGCCAAGATTACCGTTTCAGCAAATGCGCCCCATTTCACGCTTGTCGGCTTCTATACGATGAACACGATGGACAAGGGTATGACGGCGGCATACAACAGGAATACTGGAAAATTCATCGAAGAATATCAGAATTATTCTGCAGAAGAACTTATCAATATGCAGTATAATGCCAACGTTCCTATAACCGCATCGCTTAAATCCGGACTGAGCGACCTTTTTGAAGTTGATGCTGCAGGAATCGGAACATCATACCTGTTCGAAAGAGAAAAGCCTAAAGCCGACCCGACATATGTCATTGTTGCCGGAAAATATACCGGCGACGGTCACGATCAAAGCATCACGAGTCCTACCTACTATAAGATTGACCTGCGCGATGAGGACAAGAACTATTTCCCGTTCCTTCGCAATTTCAATTATCAGATCAACATCTATAATGTGAACAGAGACGGACGCGCCACTCCGGAAGAAGCAGCCGCTTCTGCCAGCAGCAGCCCCGACATTTCCACGTCAATCGAAGCCAAGGATTTGACAAACATCTCTGACGGTACATCACGAATGTTCGTAGATTACACAGAGATGGTTCTTATCGGTAACAATGACTGCATTTTCAGGTACAAGTATATTCCTGACCTGTCCTGGGGTGATTCAGACGGTGTGGCCAAAATCTTCAACGGCAATGATTATATTGCACTCTCGCTGGAGGATCCGGGCACCAACGGACACGCTTTGACAGACGTTTTCGACGTGGCAGCAGAAGATGATGCCGATGGATACAGAAAGGTAACAGTACACCCTACGGAAGTGACTGATGCCATCAAAACAAGTGTCGTCAGGATTGTAGGTTCATATCCTGGAGGTCAGACACAACATGATGGCAAGACTGTGGATATCTCTCCTATTCAGAGAAACATCAGTTTTATGTTAAGGGATTCTCTCGCGCTTCAAGTTTCCTGCAACCCTGCAGACATTGAAAAGAAAATAGGCGAGGATATCAGCGTATTCATCAAGATTGAAGATGGACTCTCCTCTTCGATTTTCTCTCTTGATTTTTACGTCGAGGTTAAAGAGTTGAGCCTGACTTCCGATGAACTTCCTGTCAGAAACAAGGCATCCATCATTCCAGGCAATACTGAACCGGCATTCCAATTTCTCAAGACCATCACCTGGGCGGAATACGAGGCAGCAACGGCTGACGAATACGGATATAAGACTTTTGAATGCAAATTCAAGAGCAACATCGCAGAAAGCGCCAGCGCGATATATGTTTACAATCCATATTTCCATTTGGGAAAAACGGAATTCGGCAACTTCAACCTGAAGAGATTCTCTGACCTCGCTTTCTCAAGGACAGCCAATGTCCACGAAGGTGATTCCGAGACATTCAGTTTCAAGGTGGGCAACCTCCCTGAAACCGGCAGCGTAATTGCCACTCTTTACAACCTGGAACCATCTGCCGACGAAACCAAGATGACCAGGATTAAGGCCAATGGCGATGGCTCTGTTGATTACGAAATCGATGTCGAGCCGAATTCAACGACATCACTTGACCTTGTAGTCAATGATTATGATGGCTATGCAAAGGTTATTCTGAATGCGGATGAGTATGCCGAGGCTACCAGTCCTCTCGTTCAAATTCTTCAGGCCAAATTCAGTAATCCTGTCTGGTCCGGCAAGCCTATGAACGCAGGATCAGAGCTGACCTTCACATTCAAGATGAGCGCAGCTCCTCAGACCAACGCAAAAGCCGATACAAAGATGGGGCGCGCAATCGTGGTCCTTACCAATGCCAAACCTGATTCATCTGAGACTCACCTCGAGCCTGTTCCGGGTGAAACAAACACATATTACTATACTCCATACGGTACAGACAATGATTCCGTTGCAGAAGCTACCCAAACGATAAAGTTGACTGCCATTGAAAAGGATGCGGTAACCATCAAGGTTTCAGCAGATCACTTTGATGCGCCTAATCCGCTTCAGTCAAGGGTTGCTCCGCTTGACCCTCTTGACACACCTACGATCATTGAGGGCGCTGTAACTGCCAAGACACTCACTGTCTCCTGGAATGCCGTTTCAGGTGCGACCGGTTATACTGTATATATACAAGGTGCCTCAGCCAGCGAACCGATCAATCTTGACAGCAGCACCACTTCTTACAAATTCACAGGACTTGACCCTGAAGGAACATACATGGTATGCTTGATTGCAAAGGGTGATGACAGCACTGCTGCCGACTCCGATCTTGCCACCAAGGACATCACAACCCACTCTCAGAAGAAGCTCGCTCCTGTTATCACGGAAGATGAGGATGCCAGGACAAGTTCTTCACTCAAGTTCAACTGGAGTTGTGGTGACTATAATAACAATGTCCAGGGTTACCAGGTTTACTGGGACAGCACAACCAACCTTGTTCAGACCGGTGACAGAAGCCTCACCTCATACACCGCTACCGGATTGAGCAGGACATCGACACATACCATCTATGTTGTTGCAGTCGGAGATGACGATGAATACCTCGACTCTGATATGGTATCACAGACAGGCACTACAAAGAATGCTGAGAAACTTGATACTCCTTCAGTATATGTTTATGCCCTTTCCAACGACTATCTGAAGTTTGCCTGGGAACCTGTTGCAAATGCAACCGGATACGAGGCCAGTGTAGATGGTGGCAAGACATACACGTCCCTTGGAAACTCAACCAGTTGCCAGTGGAACCGTCTGAGAAGCAACACATCATATACAATCTATGTTCGTGCCGTCAGCTCAAATAGCAATTATGACACGTCCGATGCCGGAACCTGCACAGCCAGCACGAACAATAGTGGAAGGAACAAACTTGGCACACCGGTTATCATCAGTGTGGATGCAACTCCGACAACGGCTACTGTTATTTGGGAGGAGAATCCTGACGCCAGCTACTATGAAATCAGTACCAATGCCAATTTCAGCAATTCAAAGACTACCACCGGTACGGATTATACCTTAACAGGACTTAATCCTAACTCGTCATACACTGTTTACGTTCGCGCCAGGACTTATAACAGCTATAACAATGCAGACTCCGACACCGCGTCCAGAGCATTCAATACACCTGCCAAGTCAGCTGGAGATCTCTGGAACTGGACCGGCTCGATAAAGGGTACGAATTCTGCACTTGACGGATCCCAGCAGGCCATTGCCAATGCTAAGGTCGGTTGGCATATCAAGGTGACATACACCATGACCAGTCTCTATGAGCTTCTGGTGGGAGGAGAATACTTCTACATATACACCGGCTGGCATCAGAATGGAGGTGAAGAACTTCTGAAGGTTTCCACCCACTATTCTAACCGCACTCAAACATATGAGTTCACACTTACACAGGAACTCAAGGATAAGATTAGCGGTGAGGCCGGTATGGTAATCAAGACCAGCAGCAACACTAATGTCACCAAGGTTGAAATTATTGAGATCTAGAATCCCATAAGTAAGACTTGACATAACATCAAAAGCAAAGCGGCAGCGACTCCCCCGAGTCCGCTGCCGTTTTGTTTTCAGAATGCCCCCGCCATCATCTCCTGCTCATCCCGCGGAATATGCAGGCCAGAGGCGACCGCCCGCCAATTCGACGTGGCATATTTGACTTTTTCAATAATTGACCTCGCGCTGCCGGCGTCAATACCATAAAACGGCGCGACCTCCATAAGAAGATTGAAGTCAAGCGAATTGTCATTCTCGGTAATATTCAAGCTCAGTCCCTTTCCGGACGGATCAGGGTTCAAATCATAGGCCGGGGACAATGTCCAGCCCTTCTTTGTATACAAGAATCCGTGGTTTCTGAGATGGTCATCACAATTTGACACGGCGATATTGAAAGCAATTCTCCTGAATAGCTCCTGCAGGTTCTCTTCAACGTCACAGCAGTTCCTTGTTATCCATTCTGCCAGATCAAGATAGCTTGCTCCAATTGATTGCGCCCCATCCGAATACCCCAGAAGAGTCATAGCAGAAGCAAACATCACCCGTCCTCCAGTTTCTGTTCTATCAAAGCGCCTTGTCAGGAACGTGTGATATCCGCTTCCATATTTTTGCATATCGGAATCACTTACGGTAATGCCAGCCTGACGGGCCAGCAGCATACACAATCGCTCCCAGGCTCCGACATCTCTTTTATCCTTGGAACTCGGAAACTTGGCAATCCACAAAGCGCCCTGCGGATCCCGTACATTTGCCTTCGGCCTCGCTCCGCCAAGCGAACTGCCCGGCGCTACCAGCATTTTCAGCCACTTGCCGGCCTGAAGATTATCTTCCACTTCAATATGCAGGGAGGCTGTTTCAAGCTCTCGCAAAGATGCCATCGGCGGCGCTGCAAGACTGCCGTCATTGTCTAGAAACTCGCCGTCAGGCGAGAGTTTGAAGCGCAGAGCGCCCATTCTGCTCTCGTCAAATACTCCAAGCAGATAATCAGACTCCTGAAGGTATTCCGGAGTTCTATTCTCTTCCCTCGCCCGGATTGCTTCTCTTCGGTCAAGAAGGACACGCCCCCACCTGTCCGGCGAAGAGTCCAGAAAAATGCCGAAGTTGTCTTTTCCTTCCGGCAAATACTGTCGCCCCCCGAACATCACCAGATCAGGGTCAAAACTGCTGAACTGCTTGTTGCGAAGCCAAGCCTTATCATACTCAAAGGAGAATACTTCCTTTCCCCGCAGCTGAGCGCAGAAAAGCACGCCCATCAACATCGGCTCAGCGACATCAGCACCGTCGTAATAGACAAATAACGATTTTGCACTCATATCTGACTATTTTTTTGACGCACGCTGTCTGACATCGATTTTTGCATCTTGTATCTTTCTTCCCAGGACATCGTCCTTTGCCAACAACGTAATGTCATCGCCAAGGCCCAAAGTTAACAGCACGCGATAATACATACCAATCGAAACCCCTTCGTCACCCTTCTCTATCTTCACAAGAGTCGAGCGGCCTATGCCGGATCGCTCGGCGACCTGCTCGGTAGTGAAGTCGCGCCTGAGGCGCGCCATTCGTATCTGGTCCCCAAGTATCAAAAGGGCACGCTGTTGTGAAGGGAATAGCTTTCTTTTCATATGATAATGTTTGCAATAACATACAAATATATATGTTTTTGTTTATTATTGCAAACAAGAAAAAACCCCGGACCTCACGGCGCGGGGAATCTCCATTACAAAAACCTATTGAAAAATTATTAGAGTAACACTAACGGAATATTAATCTTAGCTTGCATAGTGGCTTGCCATATTTGAGGCGCACCATTCTGAAGGGGTCATTCCGGTGAATTTCTTGAAGTTGCGGATGAATGATACTTCGTCTGAGAAACCGGAGTTGTTGCAGACTACGGAAAGCTTCATCGTGCTGCCGCTTGAGAGGATGAGTTCCTTGGCGTAGTTCACTCTGAATGAGTTCACGAGAGAGGTGAAGGACTGGCCGTAGTAATTATTTATGCAATTGGATACATATGTTCTGTTTGACGTGCACTCGCGGGCGATGTCATCGATCTTGAGGCCCTGGCGGAGGAATATCTGTTTCTTCTCGAAAAGGGTGATAATATCCTCTGTAAGGAAATCCTGGGTTGAAGTAGCTTCGGGAGCGGCGACTTCCGCAACCATCTCTACCTTTGGAGCATTGAGCTCTTCTGCAGCTGCAGAGTTCTCTCGGTTATTCTTTGCTGTGAAGATAACCACTGCGAGCATTCCTATTCCTACGAATACCGGGGAAAGCGGGACAAGTGCGAGAAAATTAAAGAGAAGCATATTCCGTAAGATTTTAATCGTTTAACAATAATTGAATTTTGTAATTTGAAGTGAGATTAAATTAGTCCCAGTTTTCAACGCTTGGGTTAAAGGAGATTGGGTAGCCACCCTTGAAGGTTACGTTCTCGACGTTGTAAACCTGACCGGCCTGGAAGGCGCTGCCGTTGTCGAGAGTGAAGAACCACTCACCGCCCATTGCGTCGTAAACTGCAATCTCGATTGAAGAAGTGGTGTTGTCTGCGAAGAATGCTACGTAAACGTCGCTTGAGAGGATTGCCGGGCTGTTGACGGTGATCTTGTCATTGCCTGCAGGAGTGATGTTGATATTGCCGTTCTCAGCGATTACGTTGACTGTCTCAGCTACACCGTTGATCTCGAGGCTCTTGAAGTTCTCAGCGCGGCAACCGTCAAGGTTGATGTTGCTGATGCGGATAACAGAGATGCGGTTGTTGAAATTGAGATTTGCCTTGCCGTTGCGGACTGAACCGGAAGCAGTCATGAGGTTGAACTTGTTGATGTTCTCGAGGGAACCGTTCTGACCTGCGAAAGAGAAAGAAGCACCGTTGCTTACGTTCTGGATGTATGGGTAAACAGCGTTGACTGAACTTGCATCGAAAGACTTTGTGCATGAAGCGAACTCAACGACATCACCGCTGTTGATTGAAAGGAAGCGGGACTCGCCTCTCTCTGAAACGACTGCGATGCTCTCGCTGGTGTTCCAGTTGTTCTTGAGAACTGAGTTGTCAGCCTTGGTACCATTGAAGCCTGCCATGATTGTGAGGGTCTCGATCTGAGCCTGCTTTTCAACTTCTGCCGGAGTGTAGTTGTCGGTCATTGCGCAGCTGCAAGTGAGGACTGTAAGGAGAGCGGCGATCGTTATGGTGTTAAGAGCTTTCATGGTACTTTCGATTATTGTTTGTTGTTGTTTGTTCTTGTTTCTGTTGCAAAGGTACGACAATTTTTTGAACTTGCAACACTTTTTAGAACTTTTTTATAACAAAAATCGAACTATTTTACGAAATATGCCCTATACATGCGTAGAAGGCCGAAAATATTTTAATATATTTTCGATGCGAATCTTCTAAAAATCGCCATATAGGCAGAAATTGGCCGGAATCACTTCCGTTTTTCGTCATTTCAAAACGTAAATCAATAATCAACCTCGTACGTTTTGAAAACAATATAATTTAAAACGCGGACCGGCAGAATGCCAGTTCGCGCAAAATATAAATATAAGTACTGATTCTATTCGCCGTAAATTACAGTGCGGAGATAGAAGCGTCAAGCCACTCTATACGATCATCAATGTAAGACTTCATGCGTTCTATTGATTCCTCATACGAAAGATTTTCGTCACCGTTAATCTTAATTTTTGACAAAGGCCACATTGCGTTATCAACCACAGCAGAGGTTCTGATGACGGCAGACAGAGAATCCACATAATTCTTTATATCCAGGAAATCAGACTTTGACTCAGCCCATTTTTCCTTGACACGAGCCACGAACACCGGATCCAGGAACAAACGCGGATACCAGAGTCCTACCGTCTTCGCACGCCACTCAGTCGCCTTTTCCGGCATATATGTACCCCAGTCGAAGTCCCAGCAAGGGCCGGCCTTAAGTTTCTCATTGACGTCCTTATACATAAATACACTTTTTGGACCATTGCACTCATAATTCCCTGATATCTCCTGAACGAACCAGTAATCGATGAATGTGTCAATGTCTAACAGATCCTTATACGAACAGGTCGCAGGATCATAATGATACAATTGCCACTCAATCTCATCTATATAAGACGATATATACTCCAGCTGCACATCAGGCACATCCTCATCCGGAGACTTCAGATTGATCGGGAAATATTTCCTGGACGAATGGAACTTATAGAATTCATCATAATTCTGGTCAAACTCAAGAAGGTATCCTCCGGTCAAAGCATCTCCGCTGACAACGTCCGGGGTGAGTTCGGTAATATTCAATCTGTTCTTGGAAACCTTTATTTTTTCGCACAGATAATATAGGCCCTGATGCGTTCCGTTCATTATCAGTTCCACGAATTCTCCACGCGGAGTCCATTCAAGGGACTTTGTCCGGCGTGCAAGCTCAAGTGTGACGGCATTTCTGATATTTGTCCTGTCGATGAAATTCGCCAGAAGAATCCATTTTTTGTCTTTCGGCATTCCGAGAACATTCGCTTTCTTGTCCAGAGAGATTGCATATGGCTTCTTGTCGTATAGGAGCCACGTCGTGTTGCCTCGGCCTTTTATCCCTGCTGTCCCCAACTCGTCTATGGTCCTGTCCGTGTTGTGAATCGATATCTTCGTACCCTCAACCCATATCTCCTTCGAATTGATGGTCACATTTTCAGGAGTTCCGATAAGAACGGCAGGCAGGTCAAAGGAATAGACCCTGACATAATACTTTCTGGCCTTGGCGTTTTTTGAAGATACCTCGTAGGTGACAGTTTTGGTGAAATCATTCACGCTCAACCCGCTTGATTGAGGTGCTCCGTTCACAAAAACGTCACGAGCATCAGTCATATATGACGCTACAAGGTTCTCGAGACTGCATCCGGATGGCAGGATGACAACGATGTTATTGCCGAAGAAAATGCCCTCTTCCATTATCTCTCCGTTGGAAACGAAGAATGATGAAATAGTATTTCCGCCCGGCCTGTATGACACACGGACAGGGTTTGACGACACGTCAACAATACCGTCGGAAATATTAAGCGTCAGATCCGCAGATAATTCCCCTCCGAAAAAATCTTCGGGCAGGACGTCTCCGTCTATCACCAGCGACAACAAGCCATCGGAAAAGGACCGTGAGACAATCGGCATATATTTTATCCTGGCGGCCGACTTTGTCTCACAGTATTCTGCCGTGACCGTCATATACCCGATGTCCGCGCCCATCAGTTTCTCCCCTGCATCAGACGGCGATATCCTGAACTGCAGTTCCGTATCCCCTGCGACCTCAACAGCCCCTCCTTCCGCGCCGGGAACGAACGTCACCGACTCAATGGAACTGATCAGTTCAGTCATTATATCTGCACTTGAGGAAGGCATTTTCATACATGCGGTCAATCCGCAAAATGCCAGAAATACCAGATATGTCAACGAAGTTCTCATAGATTGCCTATCCGAGCTTTGAAACGCGATCCAAACAGACTGCCTATGCCCTCCTTTGTCTGGAGGACAATCTCTCCGTTCATTTTTTTAGTGTATGTTTTCGCCAATGCAAGTCCAAGTCCTACACCGGTAACGAACATATCGTCCTTCCAGAACATGTTGTAAATAAACTTGCGTTTCTCCTGACTGATGCCCTTTCCAGTATCTTCAACATAGAGCAGCACGGTATCATCATCAAGATTGAAGTCCCAGCCGAGTTTCACGTAGCCGCTTGTCGTGAATTTCAGAGCATTGCTCAGATACTGTCCCATAATATCCCTGAGGCTGCGCCTGTCTATCATTGCAAACACGTTCTGACGGCCACGATGTAGAATAAAGTCGATGGAAGGAGGCGCCTCCCCCTTCCAGTTTTCATATATGGAAGTCATCATATCGGCAATGTTCGTATCCTCCGGATCGAAATCAATCCTGCCGCTCTCCAGCCTTGAGAATTTAAGAATCACGTCAATGATACGACAGAGATCGGTATTGCTTTCGTGAACGTATTTTGCAATCTCCTCACGCTCGGAGTCCGTCATGCTCCCGTCATCCATTCCCAAAATCTGGGAGAATCCGACGATGGCGTTGAGCGGCGTTCTGATCTCATGCGTGATGTTCTTCACAAAGTTCTCCTTCAGGCGAATCTGCTCCGCAATTTCCGCGTTACGGGCCATCTGCTCTTTATACTTATAGGTCTCTTCCACATCAATGAAGACACCCGGTAGGTCTTCCCGACTTCCTCCGACGATGGTACCGCGTCGGAACTGCCATCTGCGCCAGGTCTTTCCATCGTCATCGGTCAGCCTGATGACGGGGCTTTCGGCATCCTTGCCTCCAGATGACCCATACAGGATATTGTTGAGAACAACTGTCTCATCCGGGTGCATCCTGTCCCGAAGAGCTACGACATCCTCTTTCTTGCTGGTGAAGATGCAGTCGGAGTTCTGGGCAGCTGATGAAAAAAGCATAAAATCCTGATTGAGTTTCTCCAGTTCAGCATCCATCTTCTTGAACGGACGCTGATATGCGTACCTCGAAATCCGTATGCAGAAAAGCAGGATAATAAGCGCAGCCAACAGCTGCATGGTCCGAATCATCAAGTGATATTCAACGGTGAACGGCACTCCGACTACCCTGAACCCGATATTTGCGCCATTCTCTTCCGGATTCTTGAATGTCTTGAGTTTGTACCCCGCAAGGATCATTGACTCCCAGTCCGCATAATAGTCACGCTTGTGGGCGAGGATTGGCAATTCCCCCGTCTTTGCGCCGCCCAGCACCTTTGCCACATATGCACCCTGGTCGTTCGCAACGGTTTCATAGGATGCGAAATAGCCGCACAGCAAATGACCTGTACCATCATGGAAACCTTCGCGTACCGCTGTGAACTGTGGCTTTGTGGAATGGTTCAGCACATTGTCGCTGTCAAGGTCCTTTTTGGCGGAGAGATAGGTTGCCGAACCCACGGTTTGCAACACACGCTTGCGGAACAATTTCGGGTCGTCGTGAAAATTGTTCTTCTCAGGATTGGCGTTCGAGAATACGTTGATGAGTATCGAGTCGTGAAACAACTTTTCCATTTCGCTGATTTTCATGCTGCGGACGTGGAAATCAGAGTTGTTCACGAACGGAGGTCTGTTTGTTGCCTGATTGAGACGCTCACGCAGGCGAAGGTCATAAGCCGTATAGTCAAGTTCTATTGTGACGACGCTACTTCCCGAGATTGATTTCGCAAGCAGAAGATTCGATTCGAAGTCTATCAGGTCTGTACAGACGGCAATGTTTCCATATTCGTTTATCAGCGCCCAATTCGGGCAATGAAGACCGGCGGCGATAATCGGGTATTTGGCGCCCGAAAAATCGATCCAGGGGTCAAAACGTCCGGAAAGGATATTGTCGAGCAGTCTGTCTTCAGACACACATACAATGTCCGGCTCCCAACCTTGTGCCGCAATTTCTTCAAGACGCCTGTGGCATTCCTGGTATATGACAGGCTGGATGCCGCACTGGTAAACGAACTTTATTTCGGGATTGGCCCCATTGCTGGAAATTGACGCTTTCAGATGATCCTCATAACCGACTCTTGCATAATAGGTTGAGTCAAGATTCAACATCACGAGCACTTTCCCGGAATATTCGGGCACGAAATCTTCCGACTCGTAGTGGTGCGAGCAGGAAAACAAGGTCGCCACAAGAATGCTGGCGCTCAGAATAAATGCAAACTTTTTCATATCACGCCTGTTTTTCTTCTTTTACCAGGACCGGCAGGCTGAAATGGAAGCAGCTTCCCTTGCCCAATTCACTTTCAAATCCATACTCTCCGTCTTCTGCAGAAATGATTTTCTGGCAGATGTCGAGGCCAAGGCCTGTCCCCTTGCGGTTGCCCTTGGCCATACCGAAACGCTCTCCGATGACCTTCTTGTCCTCATCGCTGATTCCCACTCCCGTGTCCTTGACATACACTTTCGCCATAGTCCCGTTGTCAGTCATTTCCCAACCGAAAGTGACGCTTCCGGATGGGGTATATTTGAATGCATTGCTGAGGAAGTTGTTGATGACCTGTGTAGTGCGGACGGAGTCGCAGCGGACCATCACGTCCGTGCGGGAGTCCGGTTCATATTTCAGAACCAGATGCTGAGGGCACAGTATCTTATTGGTCTTGTAACTGTCATCGACAAGTTTCGGAAGATTGACTTCCCTGAATTTGAATGACATGGACTCAGTACTGTCAGACTGCATGACAGCCGCTTCTTCAAGAAGGTTGATCATCTGCTCTGTATTGGTGCTGATGATATCCATATACTCGGCGCGATCCTCAGGCGTCTGACCCGGATCAAGGAGAAGCTCGGAAAATCCGGTAATCGCATTCAGAGGGGTGCGAATGTCGTGGGTGATATTGGCGATGAAGTTCTCCTTTGACAGGACTTCTTCAGCCTTGATGGCCGCATCAAGGGCTTGCGCCTCCAATTTTGCCACATCATCGATATTGATGATACTTCCGACGATTGCATTCTTGTCAGATTCCATTGTGTCGAAATACAGATTCCACCAATGCCATCCCTTGCCGTTGAAATCCAGCCGGATGCGGATCTTGCTTTTCTTGGTCTTTCCGTTAGGGTCTGCCAGAATATCCCGGAAAATTCCGACACTGTCGGGATGGGCAGCCCATCTCAAATCATCAAGGGACATCGAGTCGTACTGAAGACCCTGCTTTTGGGCGAACCCGAAATAGAACGTGATGGTTCTGCCCTTCAGCATAAAGAACCCGGTCTCAAGGTCTTCCAGGGTAAGGGTACGCTTTTCGATTTCCGTACGCAATGTATCAAGCTGCTGTTTTTTCTGCCGTTTCTTTTTACGCAGGAAAACGACACTCAGGCAGATGACAAGCCCCAGGGCCAGCAAAGTAAGAAGGACTATGCCAACTATGAAAAGCCGTCTGTGACTTACGTTGAACGGGGCGTTGATGATAGTGAACTTACTCTTGTAGTCATCGTAGTCGAGAGGCGGATCACACTTTGTCATGGCGATCCAGTCCATATAGAAATTCTGGTCGTGAAAAATAAGAGGAAGGGATGCAGGCGGAGCACCTTCTATGATGCGGGCCGCATATCCCACCTGATCGTCAATCTGGGTCTCCACACTGGTAAAATAGCCGCAAAGGAAACGGGTACGTACCTTTTTGTCGATTTTCTTGCCTTCACTGCCGAATTGTTCCCTTATGGAAGTAACCTGGGGTCTTGGGTCCGAGTCAATGACTTCGTTGCTGAAAATGTCATACTTGACCTGTATCTGGTTGATGCTGGACGTCGTGGCGCTGATTTTTGCAAGCCTGGAATTCAAGAGCCCTTCTTCCGTATCAGTACCGAGCATGCGATTGTCCTCAGGGTTCTCCATCGAGAGGAAACTGACCACCATCAGCCCGCCATATTGTTCCTGAATGGAATCCTCGCTCAGATGGTCAATATAGAAATCAGCATTGTTCACAAAGCGCGTAGCATCGCCGATATTGTCAAAAAGGAGCCTGCGCAGCCTGTCCTGATATCCGCCGAAGCCAAGTTCCACCATAACACTGTGCGTTCCGGTAATCTGATTGAGCAGCTCGCAATTCGCCGACAGGCTCACGCGGTCGGTTATACCGCTGATAAGCGGAAATACGCCGCGATCCCAATGGCGCGGAGCGCTCACGCCGGCAAATACGGCCGGCTGTGTCTTGAGCAATGTGTCGCATTTGTTGTAAATGTACTCCATTGCAAGGTCATCGTTGATCAGCAGGACCTCCGGCTTGCAATCGAGCACCGCCTGAACGAAATGCGCCACGTCGCCATATAATGATTCAGCCGGTTCTTCCTCGGTAATCAGGTCAAGATAGATATGGGTGACGTCGGCATTGATTTTCAGACGCTTGAAAGCGTCGTTCATATAACTGCGGAAATACTCCCCATCCTGTCCCGAGTCATCATATGAGTGGATACAAACGAATGAGCGCTTTTCCTGCGTGTACACAGGCCGGCAACCAACGGCGGCCAGCGGCCCGAAGAACGCAGCCGCAATTATTATGCGAAAAATGGCAACTCTTGACATACCGCTGACTTTCATTTCCGTAAAATTAATAATTTTCCTATTATATAAAAAATGTTTAAATTTGTAATAATGAATACTTTTGACCAATGACCACATTGATAATACTTTTCTGGATATTTGCAATCATAGTGTTCTACACTTTCTTCGGGTATGGCATAGTCCTTTGGGTGGCTGTCCGGATACGCGAGGCCCTGCGTCCCAGACCGTCACATCCCGTCGAAGTGGAATATCCCGACGTCACGCTTCTCATAGCTGCATATAACGAAGAGTCCTGCATAGCCGAAAAGATGGAAAACTGCAGGTCCCTTCAATACCCGGAGGACAAGCTGCACCTGGTATGGGTTACGGACGGCTCGACCGACTCCACGCCGGACCTCTTGCGCGGGTATCCCGAAAACACAGTCCTGCACGACGACCGGCGTCGCGGCAAAAGCGCCGCGCTGAACCGTGCGATGCAGTACGTCTCCACCCCGTATGTCATAATGACGGATGCGAACACCATCCTGAACGCCGAAAGCATCTACCGCATCATACGCAAATTCGACGACCCTGAGGTCGGATGCGTCTGCGGCGAAAAGCGCGTCCTTTCGGACGGCGACTCCGCCGCCGGGACTGAAGGCCTCTACTGGAAATACGAGTGCGCCCTCAAGAAGCTTGATGACCGTCTGTATTCCACTATGGGTGCAGTCGGAGAACTCATTGCAATACGCCGCGAGCTTTGGGAAGACATCGAACCGGACGTGCTTGTCGACGATATGATACTGTCGATGGGTATTGTACGCAAAGGTTACCGTATTGCCTATTGCGCCGACGCATACGCCTGTGAGAGGCCGTCGGCAAACATTGCCGAGGAGCGCAAGCGCAAGGTGCGGCTGAGTGCAGGCGGCTTCCAGGCCACCAGCAAGCTGCGCGACCTGCTCAACCCGTTCAAGTACGGCGTCGTGGCCTTCCAGTTCGGTTCCCACCGCGTGCTCAGATGGGTGCTTACACCTTCCCTTCTTGTTTTGCTTCTGCCCCTGAACATCGCAATCGTATGTCTTGGCGGCCCCGTGCTGTACACCGTCACCCTCATCCTGCAGGTCCTGTTCTATCTGTGCGCATTAGCCGGATATTTTGCTGACAAGAAGGGAAAGAAGAGCAAATTCCACGTCCCTTACTATTTTCTGTTCGCAAACCTGACCACTTTTGCCGGCCTGAAATATTATGTAAGCTTCAATGGCAATGCTGCCTGGGAAAAGGCCCGAAGAGCTTAGTGTTATGAAAAGAAACAGAAGGTGCTCTCATCCGTTTGCCAGATTTCTGGTCATTCTCACATTTACAATCCTGCTTCTCGCATGCGCTTATTGGTTCCTGTGCCTTTCCCGGCCCGGAAAACAAGGCACGCTGCAAGCCAAAAACGAATCAAACATCAGGATTGCAACTGTCAACATCAACGCGTTCAGGTATCTGAAAACCCCGGAGGAAGCCTCGGACCATCTTCTGTCCATTGCCGGAATCAATGACATTGATGTAATGTTCCTTCAGGAGTATTATCAGTCCAAATGGTTCTCAGGCGAAGAATTCAGGAATCTTCTGGCTCAGGAATTTGATTATGTGATAACTGATGGCGAACAGGCGATCATTTCAAGATATCCTGTTCTTGATTATGAGTTGACAACCTTCCCGGGCAGCAACAACACCTACCTCACCTCGCACATAGAATTCAACGGAGAGCCCGTTACTATGATTTCAGCACATCTCCAGACCACCGGCTTCAATGCGGTTGACGATGAGGCCAAGACAAGTTTCGCACTGGGCTATGTACTGAAGGCGAATGAGGAGGTACGCAGTTCCCAGGCAAGGGCTCTCCGCCGTGTCATCGATGCGTCCGAATACCCTGTCATCGTTGCCGGAGACTTCAATTCAGTCCCATACAGCAAGGTTTACAGGCTCGTGAAGAAAAACACGCTCAAGGACACCTACCTCGAAAAAGGCAAAGGGAATGGCTCCACATACCGGATGCTGCGGGATATATTGCGAATCGATTACGTTCTTCACGACAAGTCGTTTGATTGCATCGACTGCGTGATTTGCGAAGATTATATCAGCGACCACCGAATGGTAATTTCAACACTGGAAAAGAAATGATCAGACCAAGAGTAAGTGTAATCATCCCGGTTTACAATACCGGAAAGTATCTGGAAAAAGCTTTGATGTCGCTCAAGGAACAGACCTTAAGCAACATCGAAGTCATTGCCATTGATGACGGCTCCACAGACAACAGTGCAGAGATTCTGCAAGAATGGACATCAAAACTGGATATGATTGTCCTGACCAAGAAGAACGCGGGACAGGCCTCGGCAAGGAATGACGGACTCGATATAGCCGCCGGCGACTATATCTATTTTCTGGACAGCGATGACTGGATTGATCCGGACACGCTGGAATCTTGCGTAACCGAATGTGACAAGAACAATCTGGATTTTGTTTTTTTCGACGCCGTGTCGTTCAACGCTGACGGACAGATTCCGGAAAGCAAAGACAAATGGTTCGATTACCATAGAGGCGCATTATATCCCCACGCACAGCCGGGACCGGTAGTGATGAGCGATATGCTTAGTAGGAAATTATACCGTTGTTCCGTGTGTATGTCCCTGTTCCGCAGGACCTTCCTTATGAAGAATGCCCTCCGTTTCAAGGACGGCATCATACACGAAGACGAACTTTTCTCAGCATTGGCATATTTCAATGCCGACAGGGTGAAAGGTCTGCCAAGAGAGTTCTACCACCGCCGTATTCACGACGATTCCACGATGACCAGAGTCTTCTCAAAAAAGAACGTTGAGGGATATCTTACCGTGGCGAAAGACGTCCGGAGAGAAGGCCGCAGGCCGGAATGCCTGACTGTGCGGAGAAATCTGATATCCAATTATATGCTCTCGCTGATGCACAATGGCGGAAAGCTTGACTTCTGGACAAAATGCAGAATCGCTTTCGCAATCCTTTACAAATATCCATACTCATTCAAGCTCAGGCCATTCATCAGTTTCCTGTTCAAGAAAGGCCGGCCTTAGTGATTACTTTTTTCATCTGAGCCGCCCAGCTCAATGACTTGACAGACTCCCGGATTTCTTCGGGAGTCATTTTTTGTGCCTCTACGAATTCTCTGATTGCCTTGACGTCAACCGGACTTTCATCGGCGGGCACCTTGAGCACGTACGCAGCATCATCGAAATCCGTGTCATTCTCGGAGTAGAAGAACAGGAAACCACGTGCTGCATACTCGCGATTCTTAAGTGTCTTGATATCGGAAATACCGCTGCGGTGACGGCCAAGGCTGCCCACGGCAACGTTCGCCCAGGCAAATTCCTCATCGAGGCGTTCACCGTAAAGTGGGCCCAGGATGCATACCCTGTCGGAAATGCCGGCATCTTCAGCCTGTTTGCGGTAGCCTTCGATTATCTCCGGAAGACCGTCCCCCACGATGTGAAGCACGGCCGGCACGTCCTTGTGAAGCGCCATTCCGGCGATAAGCCTGTCCAGACCGTGCCAAAGGTGGATATTGGCGACGGAAAGCATATGCAACTCCTCTCCCGCGAATGGCTTTGCGGTGAGCTTGACCTTGCCGAAATCCACACCGTTGCTGATGTTGATTGCGGGGCGGCCGAATATTTCCCTGCAGCCGGCGTACGTCACCACGCTGTCACAGTGCTTGAAAAAGGAGTGGCGGAACATTTTGTCAACGTACAGCTGAGCCTTCAGCTTCGCGCTCTGCCCCTTGAATTCTCCATCATACGGCCAGGTCGGAATCTCAACAATCACCTTTATGCCACGTCTGTGGAGCTTTTTCGCCAGAGCAGCAGTAAAAGGGTCGGAGTTTATGTCATAACGTATATAGACTGCATCGATCCCGTTTTCCGCCACATAGTCCAGGATATCGGAATAAGACACGCGCTTTACGATTTTGGCGCGGATGCCCCTGCCGAACGTGCGGATAGGCTCGCCGTTACACACTCTCTGCTGGGTGCCGTCCCCGGGAAAATGCAGGGTACAGAGGGTGACCTCCGCACCACATTCTCTCAAGCCTTCGACCTGGGCGAGAATCTTCTTGCTGATTCCGCTGTATTCCGCCAATGCGTGATAGACCAGGAACAGGATTTTCATACTCTTTCCCAGATTTTGGTTTCCTTGTTGTAGAGTTTGATGACCTTTGCCGGATTGCCGACTGCGACGCACAGATCAGGCAAATCCTTGGTGACAACACTTCCTGCGCCCACCTGGACACGGTCTCCAATATGTACGCCGCCAATTACGGAAGTATTGGCTCCGATGAGGCATTCGTCACCGATTGTTATTTCCCTGAAAGTGAGTCCCTGCTCATTCCAGTCGCGATCGCCGTCTTCAAAGGTATGATTGAACCCGGCAATGTGCACGTGCGGGCCAAGCGATGTGCGGTCACCGATTCGGACCGGTCCGACCACGACGCTGCCAATGCCTATGCGCGATTTTTCGCCGATGAACACATCTCCCGCGCCGTTGTTTACAACTGCGAAGTCTTCAACGATGACTCCTCTGCCGAGCTCAAACTGACGCCAGGGGAAGACGTCGAGGCGCGCGTGGCGGCATACTTTGCTGCCCCGTCCACGCTTGTGGAAGAACGGATTGATGAACCATCTCGTCCAGATTCGCGGACGCGGATGGATTTTCCTTGACAGAAAGTCAACGATGAGTTGCTTGAGGCGCGGATGATTCTCCTTGAGGTTATCGGCTATCGGCATAGTTTTGCTTTGATTTTTGTTAAAATGTCATATTCTCCGGTAAGTTGGACGAAAGCAAGTGAGATGGCGACACTTACCGCCGTATATATTACAAGAGCCACAAAGTGGTTGGTTATTCCTTTGATTGCGAATGAAAGGCCCCATAGGGCGGCGGCCAGGATGACAGCAAGGGCGAAAGGTCCGACAAGAGTCTTCCAGAATTCCCTCCACCCGCATTTCAGCGTGCCCCGGAACAGCGACCAGTAGCACTGGACGAAGTTGGCGGCGAATGCGATGCAGAGGCAGGTGGCGACCATCCTGGTATCGTGGAACGCGAAGATACCTGTGCAGATGGCGCCTATCATCGTGATCGCAGTAAAGATTCCGCAGCCGAACAGCCTCTTCGTATCGTTGGAGGCCTGGAACACGGCTCCGGAGGAGGACGAGATTATCTGGAATGCCACGGACAGGGACAATATCTTGAAACAAGGCACCGACGGGCCCCATTGGTCACCGAAGAAGAAGAGTATGAGGTCCGATGACATGAAGTACATCGCCGCCGTGAGCGGGAAGCCTATGTACGCGAGGAGCTTGATTACCCTTATGTAGGCACTGGCGATATGCTGCCTGTCATCCTGGATCTGTGCGAAAACAGGATGCATCACCGGCGTAAGCACGAACGAAATGTTCTGCAGCGGCATCATCATCAGACGATAGGATTTGTCGTAATAGCCCAGGTCAGCCATACTGATGTAGCGTCCCATCAGAAGCTTGTCAAGATTGCGGCTGAAATAGTTGACAATCTGGAATCCGAACTGGAATGCTGAAAAAGAAAAGACCTTCCTGACCGTATCCATCCCGGGATTGAACCGGGGCTTGAGAGGGTGCTGCCAATAATTGATTACAAAAATCGCTATGCTTGAGCACACGGGATTGATTGTCAGCGCATATATTCCCATCCCCAGAAGCGCGGCCACGATTGCCGCTGCTCCGCAGACCAGCTGCACCGCGAGCTGGCGGACAGCGGCGAACTTGAAACGCTTTTCCTTCAGGAGAAGCGCATTCGGAACCATATTCAGGGTATTGAAGAACAGGTTGGCGGTGAGAATGAGCAACACGTTGCGGAGCTGCGGCCCCCCATCGTAGAAGTTGGTTATCGGGACTGCCGCCGCAAGGAAGACCAGAGCCAGTATGACTGCAGTCCAGATGGTAAGCGAAAATACGCCGCGGAGGTCATCGCCGGTCAGATCCCGCTTCTGAATGACGGCCGGACCAAGTCCCAGGTCGCTGAATACACTGAAAAAGGCTATGAAGACGGTGGCTATGTTGATGATGCCGAACTCCTCAGGCGTGAACAGCCTGGCGAGCACGGCGGACACGCCCAGAGTAATGAATATCCCCGCGAATTTCGCAAGCGAGGTGTACAGTACTCCCGTCTTAAGATCTTCCTTCAGATTCATATATCTCCAATGCTTTCTTTGCCGTAAGTTCCCAGGAGAACTTCTTTATTCTTTCCTGCCCGTATTCGACCGCCTTCCTGCGGAACGGCTCGTCCGTTTCAAGACGGACAAGCATATCCGCGATGCCGTCGGCATCGAGCGGGTCCACCAGAAGAGCGCCTTCGCCTGCAATTTCCGGGAGTGCCGAAGTGTTGGAAATCACAGCCGGCGTGCAGCAGGCCATAGCTTCCAGTTGCGGGATACCGAAACTCTCACGCAGCGAGGTGTAAAGGAATGCAGACGCGTGTCCGAAAGTCGCAGGCAGCTCGGAATGCGGGATATAACCCGGACACTCGATATGCTCTTTGATGCCGGAGCAACCGATTTCAGCAAGCATCGACGTCACAAGGGACATATCACAGTCCGCGATTCTCAGAGGCAACTTTTTCTCCGATTTATCCAGATAGCGCGAATACGCCAGAAGTGTGCCCTTCATATTTTTTTTCGGCGTAGGCGCACCGAAGAACAGCAGGTAATTCCTGTCGTCGGACGCGACGGAACTGTTGAATTCGGTGCCGTAGCCGTTGTAGTTAACTATTACTTTGTCCGGAGAGAGGCCTGTCTCGCTTACGATATGCTCCTTCTCATATTCCGATACGGTCACTACCCTGCGGCATTTTTTAATCACCTTGGGGATTACGAAACGGCTGTACACCCGGCCCAGGTTCTGGTAAGTCGAGCTGTTGCGGTCGGTGAGTTTCTCAAGTGCTATCACGTCGTGGAGCGTCAGCATCAGCGGCACCCCGGGGAACAGCGGAGCCGTATTGCTGGTACAATGGAGGATATCGGCCTTGATGCGGCGTGCGGCCCGTGGCAGGAGTATCTGTTCCCAGAATGGGTAGAACCCGCTTTTGAGTGTGACAATGTGGAAATTGCCGGTATCCTCAAGGCATACGTCATCGCCGGGAGCGACAAACACCCAGTATTCGTTTTCGTGATCGATTTTCTGCAGGCATCGGATCATTTCCAGCACCACGAAATCCATTCCGTGCTTCTTTGTCCTGAAAATGCGCTGCGCTTCAATGGCTATTCTCATTTGTGGTCAGTGTGAATGAATGTATCCTTTGTTCCTTTTATCCTGAAGACATTGGCAACCGCCGTAAATGCCAGGGCAGGCACCCTGAACAATGCCTTGAAGAAATTTCCATTGATTGACCCGCGAGGCATGGCCACCAGCAGCGCAATGACCAGGAGCGCAGTCAGAATCCACCACCACAGGGCAAGCGGCGAGCCGAAAACCGTGAGCAGCAGGGCAAGGAAAGGAATCGCACCGATCAGGATCATCCTTGGCGGGAAGCACCACTGGAACAACTTGTCGGCGTATCCTGTCTTGTCTTTCACATCCTTGAAATTCCTTATAGCATCTGACATAAGGTTGTATTGCGAAGCAATCCAGCGCCTGCGCTGTTTGGCGTAATTCTGCCGGGTGCGTGTCTTTTCGTCCAGGACCTTCTCATCTTCAAGATATTCCACGAATATGCCGTCACGCAGGAGTTGAAGTTCCATCTCCTTGTCTTCGCCGGAAGTGGTGAATTTCTTGACATTGTCCGCAAACCATCCGTATTCGAAGGCCATTCCGGACCCGATGAGGGCGGAACTGATGCCCAGGGCGCAGTGGCCGCTGCGGAAAATGGAATTGTTGATTTCTTCCGAAACGGCATCAATCACGGCGACAGGCGTATCCTCGTTCTTTGCAGTCCTGTGCGCCTGTATCGCACGCGCACCCGCACACATCGCGCCATCCATGGAAGAAAGGAAACTCCGTGACGCAAGGTTGTCGGCATCTAGAATGGCAACGGCATCGGCGGCATCGGGGCCAAGGCTGCCGATGGCGGCGGCCAGAGCCTTGGCTTTCGAGCTCTGTTCGAAGACTACCTCCAGAACCTCAGCGCCCGTCTCGCGGAGTGCGGCAACCGTCTCCGGCCGCATGCCGTCGGAGATTACCACTACGGAGAAGAGCTCCTTCGGGTAATCCTGGTCAAGCGCAGCCCTTGTCGTATCGATGATGCAGGAGTCGCTGTGATAGGCCGGGATGAGAATGGTGAATCTGCGCCTGCGCGTCCCTTCCGTCGCGGCTTGCCTGCGGCGGAATCTTGCGGCCAATGCGAATGTCAGAAAATACAATACCGGAATCGCAAGCCACGCAAGCAATACCCATATTATTATTCTGAGCAACATTTGTTCTTTATTTTAATGAAGTCGCGGTTGCCGCGGGCAATTGCCCTGATGATGTCGAACCTGCGGTGGAGAAGGGCTTTGAGCGTTCTTTTCGCACCAGAGAAATACCTTGCGTATGCAATGACCAGCAGGCGCTTCGCCCCGGTGTAATTGCGATATGCGAAGAGCTGCCTGTTGCGTGTCATATAATAGGAGCGAAGCGGACTCTCCTGGCCTGTAGTCGCGCTTTCCTTATGAAAAACCGTCTGGGCAGGCTCATAGAAGAGCGTCCAACCCTTGCGTGTGAACATCAGGTCCCAGTCCAGCTCTTCAAAGTAAAGAAAATAGCACTCCGGCATAGGGCCTGCGTCCTCAAAAGCCTTTCGGCTGACCACCATAGCTGCGCCGTGAACAAACGGCGTCACGGCCGGAGTGTCAAAACTGCCGTCATCCTCGTGCTTAAAGCCAATCAGGTCATTTTTCATCGCTATGCCTTTCATCTCGGTGTATCCCGCAAACTGAATCGGTCTTGAGCCAGCCCAGAAACGGAGTTTCGGGCCCACCATACCGAGATTCGGATTTTTTTCAAAATCTTCGACAATCTTGTCCAGGTGGTCTTCATAAATCTCAGTGTCGTTGTTCAGGAAGAAAAAATAATCGCCCGTGGCATATTTTACACCGAGATTGTTTCCTCCGGCGAACCCTAGATTCTCCTCACTTCTGACAGCCTTGACGTCGGGATATCTTTCAGAAAGAACCGACGCTTCGTCAACTTTCGAACCATTGTCGACCACTATGATTTCAATGGGGTACGAAACGTTTTTGTGCAAAGAATCAATCATCGCACAAGTAAGGTCGAGACCGTTGTAGTTGACACTTATTATCGATATTTTACTTTTGCTGGCCATCATCCAATTTCCCTGCTTCAGTTTCCTTGTCGAAATGAGGGCAGAGGAACAACATTCCGAAAAAAACATATACGAGAACTCCGTTCGGCAACTGTGAGAACACCTCGTTGTTCGAAGACATGACGAACAAACCCGCTATGCCCGACAGCAGTGCCGCGGCATAGCCCTTGACCTCCGGGTCCTTGAGCCGGAAGAACACAATTATCCCTCCCTTGACAAACATATAGAAGAGAACGAGGAAATAGATTGATATGCCCACGACACCTGTTTCAACCCATAGCTGGACAAACCAGGAGTCGGTAGGAATACCGGCAATCGGAGACTCGTCCCCGTATTCCTTTCCGCGTCCCGCGCTCATCCCCAGGCTGTTGCCGAAAGGAAGTTCTTTCATATATGTCTTCAGGGTTTCCTGATTCTGTTTTCTGATAAGGTAGGACTGGTCTTCTTCCCTGTGGAAAATGGTACGGGCCCTTCGGATGGACGTATAGCTCTCACCGACTGTAGTAAATGCCAGAAGGAAGACTACCGTACCCAGAAGAAGCGACAGCGGTATCATCTTCTTCCAGTCCTTGATAAGCGCAAGATACAGCAAGATGCTGGCGACAGGCACCACCAAAGCGCTTCGGGTACCGGAAACGAACATACCGTAGCAGGAAAGACCGGCCACAATCCACCAATAGATTTTAGGCCCCCATTTTTTAGTATGAAATCCGAGAATCAAATATACGGCAAGGGTCATCCCCATACACCCGCCGAAATTCGCCGCATCGGAGAATATGGAGAAATACCGCGTCCCATAGAAAATGATGTGGGTACGACGGCCATCCAATACATTGAGAAAGTATCTGTCACCGGGCGTAAAGCCGACATACATCTGGTACATAGCCTTCAGCGCCGAAATGATTACGAGGATGGAGACAAGCACCATAACCTGCTTCAAGTCCTGTAATGAATTTACCGCAAGCTGAGTGATCAGGAAGATCAAGAAGAAATAGATGGCCATGCTCCTGATGCTTGACATCCAGGCCGACGTGGTTATCATCTTGGGATTCAGCAACTGCAGGAAGCAATAGATAAACCAGAGAGAAATCATAAACAGGACATCGAATGACACGTTGTTTAGATTGATTTTTCTGGTCAGCATATTGCTGAGAATGACGAACAGATTGAATACAATCATCGCGTCAAGAATCAAGCCAAGAGGTGCGTTGTATATATAGTGAGAGGCGACCGGAATAAAGAAACTCAAGAAAATAAGAACCATCAGGGCGTATTTCCGTTCTTCGAACGAGATGACAAGAATGACACCTATCACCGGAGCGAGAGCAATGACAGCTGAAAGGGCAAGAGAATCGGTTATGATGCCATAGCAAATGGCAAAGACCGCAGCGATTGCCAGGATGGCTGCTGCGATCGGTCTTTTCTTCTGTTTCCCTACGAGTGCCAGCATTGTCAACCCCTGTTGAAGGAAGCGTCAGTACTGCCGAGATTCCACATCGAGAATCTGATCTTATGCCTTGTGGTGTATGGCGGGAGTATGCCGGTAAAGAGTCCGACGGAATCTTTATCGGCACCGTTCAGGATAACGTAGAGATTCTGCTTCTTGTCATATTCGCGAAGCTGTCGCAGCAGAATATGATCAATACCGTTGATGCTCCGCTCGGCATCAACTACCACAATATTGATGGCTGCGCTGGCGAGGAGTTTCGTAGGGAACGGCACATTGCGGACAGGAGGGTATTCCACGATGATTGCAGCCGCTTCCGACAAAAGTTCCGCATTGTCCTCGTTAATGGCAAAATCGTAGATGGAGCTTGACATAAGGTAATATTTGGACGAGGCGTCGAAATCCTTGTTCCAGGAAACAACGGCCGGCTTCGTGTCAAGTTTCTCGAAGTAATCTCTCAGACCTTCCGCGATGTATGACTTGCCTTCTTCCTTGTCAAGACTGATGATGTTGACGATATTGTTGGATTTTGTTCTATCGAAGAAATTCAATACTGAATTGCCGAGCTGATTCAGAGCGAACTCTTCACAGGTATCATCGAACTCCTGATGCCCGTTCATCGGCAGAGCACCGAGAACGGGAAGCTTGAGAATCTTCTCAGCAGCAAGTCTGTCATATGGCTTCTGATTGAGCAATTCTGCGATTATCTCTACGATTGCAAGGAGCATAAATGCCAGGATGAAAGCAATCAGCGTATAAAGCTTGACTTTCGTCCTTTCCGGGGCAACGGCTATTGTCGGAGGGGTCAGGGTCTTGAAGGTAGCCGATGTAAGCTGGAGATTCTTCTGACGGAGACGAGCCTCATTAAGCGACTGCAGGTTTGAAATATAATTCTGTTCCGAAAAATTGATGTCGCGGTTCTGGCGCTTGAGCGACGAACCCACAGGAGAATACCTGGCAACCTCTTTTTTCGTCGCAGCCTTGCTTTGCATCAGGACTTCGAGTTCAGCCTTGGCCTTGGCCTCGTCAAGAACAGCATTCAGCCAATCCGACACCATAGACTCGGCAGAAAGGCCCTCTTTTGTGTGCTTGCTGGCCGAAATATTGCCTGTTATGCTACGGAGATTGGCGGTCTCGGCATTGATCATTCCCGACAATCTCCCCTTTTCTTCCGCATCCATGACCTTCGAATCCTGTGAATAGAGAGATGATATGTCGTGAATCTTTTCTATGAAATCTGCGTTGTTCTTATAAAGTTCGGTAGCTACACCCATCTTCTCTTCGAGGAGCTTGCGGTGATTCTCGGCGCCGGTGAGTGCCCTTGATACCTCTTCGATGGCAACATCGATTTCATTGCTTCTCTCGACCACCTGCTTTGTCTGTTCATCGAAATTGATAATCTGGTTGCTGGTATTATAACTGGTCAGTATTTTTTCCTTTTCGTCAAGTTCGGCGCGGATGACGTTCAATTCACTCTCGAAATATCCGACGACTTCGTTGGTCTGTTCATAACGAAGAGCTACATACTGCTCGATAAACTCCTCGACAATAAGATTAAGCGTATTGAAAACAATGTACTGGTCATCATTCTTATAGGAAATGCTTATCATGTCACTGTTTCCTATTCGTCCGACTTCCACTGAGGAGAGGGCTTTGTAACTGTAGTGCCTGTCATCCCAATGGAACATCTGCTGCAGTGAATTCGTCAGGTTGCTGTCATAAAAGTCTCGCAGGTTGTAGAAGGTTTCCTCTTCCGAATCCACCACAACAAGGTCGAAAATCTCAGGCGAGATTGCTTCAGCAAGAGCGTGTGATGATGCGACGGTCTGATATTCATTATCCTTATTGAGGTCGAGATTGATAAGATTCCTTGCAAGCAGGCGCAGGAAGACATTCTCCAAAGTCGATTCCGCCTTGACAATACTGATAAGGTTGTCGATGGCATTGTTTACTGCCATCCAGTCCTGGTTGCCGTTGGAAGAAGACAAGACATCATACCCGGACACAATGCCCGTGTAGATGGTCGTGTCGGACTTGTAAATCTTCGGCTGCATCGACATATATACATAAACGACGATAGCGGCAGCGAACGAAATGCCCAGAAGCCACCACCTACTCTTGAAAAGGATCTTCAGAATGTATTGGATTACCTTCATAGGAGAGTGTTATTTCGAGGAAACAATAGGGGTACAGGAGATGATTTCAAGTATGAGCAGCGACTCGTTGAGTTCACTCTTCACCTTCTCGAAATCCATTTTCGAGACCTTGGCGAAAGACCGGCTCTGGTAAAGGGCCTGGGCGTCCAGATGGTTGTTTATGAACTCATTCTCGGCAGTCTCGTACTGAGCCTTGGCAACTACCATAGCCTCGAACGCCTCCGAAAGATTGGCAATATTTTCTATAATATTGCAATATAGGGAAATGATGCGTTCCTTGACCAGATCCAGCTCCGATTCCTGTTGCGCCCTGGCCTGCTCCGCCCTGCTTTTCGCCTGCTTCACCTTGTTATTGGTGTTGAATATATCTATGAGCGGGATGCTGATTGTGGCGCCTATATTATAGAACATGCTCTTCTGACGGGAGGAATTCTGCTGCCATACCTGATAAGTCGTCTCGGAAATGAGAATCGCTGCCAGATCCGTGTTGCCGTAGCTGTACGTACCGACAAGCCTTACCCACGACAGCGGCTGTCTCTTTGCCGTCTTGATGTCGCCGGAATAGTAGTCCACGTCATACTCATGTGACCTGACTAAAGCAGATTGGCGGGCATTCGCGAACAATTCGTCAAGAGACGGCAGCCTTAGATTCCGATAGTCCTCGACTGTCATATTTGCGAGCTTGTACATAACGGAGTCCACTTTCACCTCCTTCATCGGGGTGATTCCGGAATACCTCTCAAGAAGGAGCGAGCCACCGGTCTCGATGTTCCTGTCCGGCATAGTGGAAGGAAGATTCCGCCATCCCGTGAACACATACCCATCCTTGACGGGATATGGAATCGGGACAATGGCGGCACCAGCCGCAAGATGTTCAGTATGATATGGCTTGCCGTCAACAAGATATGTCAGTTTATATGTATCAGCCTGGTCGTTTGCGCTGCAGATGAGCGCCTGACAGGCCAGCAGGAGCAGGGTAACAACTGTCTTGAGCTTATTCATTGTTCTTTGTCAGCACTTGCACAATCGTGGAGATAATTAACTTAATATCGTAAGAAAGACTGCATTTCTCGGCATATTCTATGTCAAGACGGCGCCTCGTATCCGGCGTCATATTATCTTTATCCTTCCTTGTCTGCCATAGACCGGTAAGGCCTGCCGGGCAGTCAAACCGCTTTGCGAATTTGTTGGTTGTGAGGAGTTCCGCTTCGGCCATCGACAGCGGGCGGTTGCCCACAAAGGACATATCACCCTTCAGGATATTGATCAGTTGCGGCAGTTCGTCAATACTGGTAGCTCTGATAAATTTGCCGAACCCGGTTATGCGGGGGTCTTTTTCAACCTTTATAAAACTGCTGTTGATTTCCTTTGCGACTTCCTGAAGGTAATCAAACTCGTTGACCTTGTAATTGTCGGAGTACAGTATCACTTCAGAGAGCTGCATAGGAAGATTTATGGTTTCAGGATCGGCATAGATATCCAGGTAGGTATTGCGGTTTTTCAACGATTCAAGTTCTTCATCCGACTTCTTTCTCATTGAGCGGAATTTGTAGAATCTGAATTTCCTGCAGTCGCGACCGACCCTTTCGGAAACGTATATCGGGGCTCCCGGGCTCTCGAGGACAATAATGATGCTGACCACTATCATAAGGGGAAGCAGCATTATGAGCAGGGTCGCCGACAATACTATGTCAAGTAATCGTTTTATAGTCATTTGAGAAATCGAAGGAGTCGGAGAGAAAGTTCTTCCGGGTTGAACGGCTTGGTCACAACATCATCAGCACCCTCTTTCAAGAGCTTGATTCTGATTGCGGAGGTCAAATTGCTGGTGAGGCACACCACGGGAATGTCCTTCAATTTCTTGATTGCAGCAAGCAGCGACTCACCGCCACGGCCAACAATATTCATACTCGCAATGACTGCGTCAGCATCGTGCACCTTGCCAATCGCACAATCCCAATCTGATGCAACGACACAGGTAACATCTTTCGGAAAGTTTGCCACGATGACTTTTGCCAGAAAATCCTTGTCTTCGGCAATCAGGACTGTAGGCTTCGTCATTTCTTACTGTCTTCGATGATTTGAATCTGCTTTGCAACGCTGGATATGACGCGCTTGGCATTGATCGGCTTGGTGATATAGTCATTCGCACCCATATTGCCGGCGCGGAGTATCTCATCGGACTCGCTCACGGCGGATACGAATATAACTCTCGTGTGGTCGAAATCGTGATTTGACCTGATGCTGGAGACAAAAGAGAACCCGTCAACACCCGGCATCATCACATCTATGAGCAGAATGTCAGGGTTGACTTCGGCAAAACTGTTCAATGCCGACCGACTGTCATTGAAAATCTTAAGCTGGAATTCAGCTTTTTCAAGAATTTTCTCAAGCAGACGGGTGTTGAGTGGAATATCATCCACAATCATAATTGTGTATTTGGAACCATCTATTCCAGTAAGCTCATCGTATTCCATAGCAGAATTGTTTGGTTTTGGAGTGGATTATTCGGTTTTGTTTAAAATTATCAATCACGACCCTAATTTACGATAAAATCATGAAATATGCAACTCTTCGGCAGCAGTGATGCAATTTTGCTAATTAATTGCAATTGTGGAATTTATTTATTATTTTTGCCGCGTATATATGATACGTTTTGTTAGCCTAAATAAGAAGTGACAATCAACAGAGTTACCATGAGAAAAAAAATCTATTCAATCTTCCTTTTTGCAGCGGCCGCATTCAGCGTGTCGTCATGTATGGACCTTGGATTTGACGTGAAAAACTTTACCAAGGGATCGTATTTCGCAAAAGAAGTGGTCAAGACCGAGATTGACCCTCAGCAGACCTGGAATCTTGCCAAAGCGGCATCAATCACCGTAACCACTTCATCCGAATCCAGAATCAAGGTGTTCGCCAGCAACGGACAGAAAGATATCCTCGTCATCGACAAGCTTGTATCCGGGACAGAGACCATCAATTTCGACGCCCTTGATACATACGCCAGGCTTATCGCCGTCAATATGAACGACGGTTCGATCCAAGAAACCGGAATCGGCGGTTCAGTCAATTTTGCCGGCACGAAATCCGTACCGTCAGCGCCTTGGGGTTCCCCTGTGAAGGCAGAGCTTGACTATAATTACAAGCAGTTCGATTATCAGACAGTCAAGTCGGATGTAGCCACCCCGGCATTCTCTGACGTCAATTATTCTGCCGCCATGTTCTGCTCAGAGTCCGGCACCTTCACCCTCAACCCTTGCTGGTACACATCCGAGTCCGGCCAGAGCGCAACTGTAGGTGTTTACTATTATCAGAATGGCCAAAAGTTTGAAGTTCCCATTTTCCAGAACGACAAACAATCGGACATGCTTCAGTACCACGATAAGTGGAGCGGCTGGCAGACCTACTGGGATGCCCATATGCCTTCTTTGACGGGTTACGCCAACTTCGTGGGCGATTATTTCCAGAGCCGCGGCATCAAGGTCACGGTCCCTGCCAATACCGCATTCGGATTCTATATTTACGGCGGAAATGACGGTGTAGGCCATTTTTACTCAGAGCCGGAATATAATACAGTTCCCAGCTATTCATATGCTGAAGCAAAAGCTCCATTTGTGGCAGCAGAATTCTCAAAATACGGACATATAGCAATCATTGATGTGGAAGACCGCAGATATCTGGCATTTGATGACTGGTGTGAGCTCGCCCCTCATTCATACACCAACGCAGAGTACCGTCACCTCGTCTTCAGCCTTTCAGGCGACCTCAAGCCTTTCGGCAGCCCGGAGACCAACACCTTCATGCTCGCCTGCGAAGACCTTGGCGAAAAGGCCGACTATGATTTCAACGATGTCGTATTCGCCGTTTCTCACGTAGTCGGTTCAACTGAAGCGACCGTCAAGATTCTCGCCTGCGGAGGTACTCTTGACAACCATATCTGGTACGACCCTAACGTAAACGTAAGCGGTGATGAAGTTGACCTCGGTGAAATCCACAATCTCTTCGGTGTCAAGTTGGTTACTATGATCAACACCATTCCGGGAGCGTCCGGAGAAACCAGTGCCCCTGTGTATAAAAAGATCACAGTCAAGGAAGACTTCGCGATGTCTGCAACTGATATGGGAGGCTTCTACGTACGCAGCGAAGAACGTATCGCTACAATTGCGGCGCCCGGGCACGGCAGCGTTCCATATATGATCTGTGTTCCTGTGGATTGGAAATGGCCTGCTGAGTTCATCTCCATCGTTGATGCTTATCCGAACTTTGCCACCTGGTGCGGCGATCACACCAAAGCCACAGACTGGCATTTGAATCCAGTTAATGACAAGGTTTATCCAAGACAGTATTAGGATACTCTCATCAATACCCGTATTGATAGCGGCAGCTCTTTCGGCGGCATCCTGTTCCGATTTTGCGATGTCGCTTCCGGAAGTCAAATATTACTGCGTTACCGTATCCGATGATCTTTTGTCCTTGTACGACATTTCGGTGTCATACAGGGACAAAGGCGTTATGAAGACCGGTGTCAAAATCAATAAAAACGTCTGGACACAAAGCATCGTCCAAAAGAGTTATTCAGCGGAAATTGAAGCCGTGATGACAGCCAAACCTCAGTCCGTTTCCGGGGAACTCCTGCAGAAAGATGCATTTGATATGAGCCTTGAATGCGAGATCATCTCAGAACGGGAATATAAAGACAGGTTTGACCCGAAACCAGACACCAAGGCAGTTCCCGGCGGCAAGTCTGACACTTTCACTTTCCGTGTACCTGTGGGAAGTGGCGGTTCCGAATCCATAAAAGCTCACGTGGCTCCGCTGAAGTTCAACAAGCATTTCGTATTCTCATACACAGTGGATGATTCATACGTAAACGGCTGGTCCAGAATTTTTGCCGTCAATAATGGCAAATGGATTGATGACGTTGAATTCTTCCACAAGGATGCCGTGCCGACCGAAGGGTCCAAAGGCTCACCGTTGTGCATCTCGGACGGCTGCGGCAATGACAGACGTTTCACTTTCGGCGAAGCAATCTGGCCGAATGCAAATAATTCATACAATCCGGACGGGCTCATACGCGAAAACACTGTGTCTCCGTATGTCCCGTATATGACCTGGGAGGAATTGCAGATATTTGTGGATATGGGCAACGCCGTGTACTGGCACGACATCGACACCACAAAGTATAGCGATAACACAATCGAAGGAATAGTCGGCGGATTCAAGTATGACTACGACAAGACGCTTGAAAAGTTGGGATACACTATGCGGACCCTTGCGCAGCCTAACGGCAACCCGATTTATATTGAAGCGGCAGAAAAAAGTCCTCTTGTATGCCTGACACGCGCAACGCTGGAAGTAGATGACATATTTCCGAAGGAGGTCGAATCTTTGTACAAGCTCTGCGTTTTCGGCGGAACGAGTCCCGGCACGGTCAGCGAGAAGCTGTCCGAACTGAAAATGGAATCCGTTTCCGACAGGCCGAAACTCATAAGTATGCTGTCTCACCGCCCTACAATGGAAGAAGTTGGTATGTTCCGCGAAATATGCAGATTGTACGGGCGTGACGGCAAAGACAACATATGGGTAACGAGTTACGATGAACTCTATGATTATATAGAGATGAGACGCTCGGCAGAGATAACGGAGACCGTGAAAGATGGATACAAGTATTTCGAAATCACGGTACCCGATGCTTCGGCCTTGACTTACAAGGAGTTGACATTCATCATTGACGGCGCAGACGCTCCGGCGGAAATCGTATCGGACAACTTGTACGGTTTTTCAAGCGCCGTCCGGGGAGATGGCAGCGTGCTTGTCAACTGCAACTTTGACGAAAGTCTTCCAAAGAGGGCCGAGAAGTACATTTCACGATATGAGAACGGTTTCAACGATGATGACAAGGAAAATGCAGAATATTTGATATCTTTACTCAGGGACGACATCGCGGCGCCACTGAAAGACAAATTATATGACCTTAAGGAGCCGACGCGTGAAAATATGCCCGTAATTGGACATTACTCCCGCAATCAGATGAAGTACTACTTGAAATTATACCCTGACCATTCCGTTTCAGCCAGCCTGAAATGGTAGTCAAAAAAATGTATTTGAAATGAAACGACCTGTCTGTTTGTTGTTGATTGTATCCCTGATAGTCTCCTGCGCCAAGGAAAATTCCACCACCAGCGGCGGCAGCGGCAGTAGCAGTGGCGACAAGCCGAGCCCTGCCGCAAAACCTTCCACAGACCTGTCATGTGTATGCCTCAGCGAAATCAACGGAGCCGAGGACTATGTGGAAATTTACAACGCCGGTCAGGAAACCGTGTCACTGGAAGGTGCAAAAATCCGCAGAATGAGGACTCTTGACGGCGCCGATGACGAGCAGACCCTCTGGGAAGGTACAGCAGGCATCACCCTGGAATCCGGCAAATACCTCTGCCTTAAATATGAAGAAGGCAAGGAGAACGTGAGCACCAACCTGAAACGCAATCTTTCCGCCAAGAGGAACATGTATGTATGGCTGCAGGATTCGCAGAAGAAGAAAGTATCAGAATTCAAGCGCGGAACCAAGGGTTCGGGCTGGAATGAGGTTCACATGCAACCTGAGGAAAAGGAGTATTCCTACACAAATCCCTTTTCCCTCGCCGATGGAGAATGGCACTATGCGGCACCGACCCCAGGCACGGCCAACGGCACAAAGATGGGCGCAATCGACCAGACAATGATGTATGTGGTCATAAATGAGATCGACCTCAAGAACAGTAAAATCGAACTCTATAACAGCTCAACTGAGGAGATTGACCTGATGGGATTCCAATTGCGCTGGAGCAGAATCAACAAGGAAGGTGTAGCCGACAACAAGACGATATGGACGTCTGAAACAAGCTTGAAGATTCCTGCTAAAGGTTTTCTGGTCATTGATTCTGAGACTGACCTCTCCCCATATGTGCAGAAGAATCTTCACATACGTCTCAGAGATGCTTCCCATACTGATTTCACCGGTGAGAAATTGATTTGGGATGACGTAAAGAGGGGGGCCAAGGGTAGCGGATGGACTATGGTCGACCTGTCTTCCCCGATTTCCGGAAGCATGGCAAGGGTCCCGGACGGCACGGGGGATTGGTTTATGGTCGGCCAGCCGACAATCGGCGGCACCAACGGCAAGATCACAGGAGAGACCCTTCCTGACTGGGAAGGCTATTAGAAATAATGGCTCAGGGCGAGGCCGGCCGTGTGACGGTTTTCCACCTCCCTTGCAACCCTGTTGACAGCGTGTGACTTACGCCCGACATTGACATCGTAGTTTATGTCATGGTCGAATAGATAATAGGCCTCGATCGAAGTGTGGGCATTTATCTTGTATTTCAATCCAGCTGCTGCACGGTATCGGCAGATATAGTTTCTCAACGACTCCGGCTTGGAGCCGTTGATTGTTTTCAGACGCGACATATCGACCTCCGGACTGTTCAGGGTGTTATACAGTTCTGCGCCGATATACGGTACGATTGGGATATAAGGGAACTTGTAGGACACTCTCAGCCTCGATCGCAGCACAAGAGCGGGATTTGCCTTCTCGGCAACGTTGACGCTGTCGGTACGAAACGAACATTGCACAAGTTCGCGAATGCCGATTCTGAAATTCCCGGCGTGAAAGGTGTATGCCGCACCCAACTCGGCCCGATGTCTGATGGTTTTGGTTTGTTTGGAAACGACTGCCAATGTATAGCCGCCAATTATATCCAAGCGCTTGACCGGAGAATATTTGGCTTCCACTGTCGTATACGATCTGTCGAACGATGCAAGGTTGTCTCGGAAACGCAGCTCTTCGGAAATGGTCAGATCAAGATTGCTTGTGGGTTTATAACCCAGGGTAACTGATGCCCTTGCCCGGAAATCCGAAGATTCTTCCTCCCTGTACCCGTCCTGTTTTTGGGCGGAGCACACAAGCGACGCCGTCAAGAAGGCAAGCAGCGCGAAAACAACCCTCATCTTCATTGTTTTTCCTTGAAAACAGAATCTACTGAGCTGCACGACTCCCCTGCCGGTACTTCATAATGGACCTTGACAATTGCAGAATCTTTCAAGAAATCGACTCCGCCTATTTCGACAGAAAGGACTTTTACCCCGAGCCTGTCCTCAAGATCCTTGACGAGCTCTGACCTTCTCTGAGGAGTTATCAGTTCAATCCTGTCGTACTGCACGATCTTCACGGAAACCAGCCGTGCGCATTTTCGTCCATCAAGAGCCCATAGCAGCAGGATGATGAAGATGTTGGCCGCAAAAAGTTCAGTATATGAGAGTTCAAGGGCCAGTCCATTGATGACAGAGATGCCGATAATGACGAAAAGATATGTCATTTCCCGCACGGGGATTGTCTCCGTACGGTACCTTATCATTCCGAATATTGCGAAAAGGCCGAGCGTAAGACCAATCTGCAATTTCACGTTGCCCATACAATATATCAGCAGGAACATCGTTGCACTGAAGATCAGAAGGGTGACAAGATACTCCCTGCGACGGCTCTTCCTATAATAGAATCCCCTGACAATGACGAGTCCGACCAGGAGGTTGAATACAAATCTGACGAGAAGATTGAGAAGTGAGACACCGTCAAACAGAGGAGTCCCGAGAAATGACAGTCCTACACCGGCATTGGCAAATTCTTCGGCGATAGTGGGATCGAATTCAGGCATATTTGTCTATCAGTTTATTCAGTTGGATAAGTCGTAATTTAAATCGTCCTTTAGGCAAATTCTTGTCGGTCAGCATCAGCCCCGTACAATATTTGCTGAACCGTGTCGGAAATATTCTCATCTGAAGAAGGATGTCCTGCATCAATGAACGCTTGCGACCGTCTCGCTTCAATTCCAATATGGCAATTTCAGGCAGAGAAGCGGAAGCTCCGTTCCGCGAATTTAAGAAATTCAGTTGATAATCAATGGTTACTCTCTCCGTTTTATCATAATTCACAAGTGTGAGCCGGGAAAAATGGATTTCAACTGAAGGGCTGAGAACATTGCAATCCCAACGCGATTTATTTTTCGCCAGGTCTCTCGCATCAGGATTGGCAAGAAAATTCTCAAAATCAACAACCTCTATCTGTGCCCGCCTTTTCTTTGTCCGCCCCTTGTTTCCTTTGGTTTTTATTTCAAAGAAAGCGTCACCGGTGTCTTCATATATGCGTGTCCGCAATTTTTGCCTGGGCTCGCGTCCGTGAAGGTGAAGAAGGTAAGAATCGTGGCCGGGGGTGTCGAAATACAAAGTCCTGTACTCTGTTGTCCCACCAGCCGATGATTTCTGGAGAAAATAGGAACCCTTGCAGCTTTCAAGAACCGATGGGAGAAAACCGATAGGAATGACATACTTTGTATCTGTCCGATTCATTAACTTCACGTCCTGCATTTCCGACAGGGTGATAGTCCGGAACGAATCAATCGGCAAAGATGTAGTCATATGTTTTTATGGAATACAATCTTCCGTTTGGAAGATAGTTGTATTGCTTGCTCTTTGTCCCATCGGCGTTATACTCGTATTTTCGGACGCGGACAACCTTGTTGCGGTCATCATAGACCACTTCCTTCTCGACCAGTCCGTTTTCGCCATACGTGGTCACGATTCTCTCTTTCTGTCCATACTGCGCATATTCAATCTCCTCGACGCAGCGTCCCTGATCATCGTAAACTTTGAGGTGGTCCAGCCATCTCGTACTGGTCCTTTGTTCAACGTTCCATTCCTTTACGGTCAGATTCTTCCTCTTGGCTCGTTTCGCCAAAGTCTCAGGACTGATTTCCTGCCCCATCGCATTGGCGGAAACAACGATGGCGGTCAAGAAAAGAAAAAGTATTGAGTAAATTTTCATACTATCGAATAACTGGATTTCATCTGGCCTGCAACCATGCATTTTCCGGGCAGAATGGCTCTTTCCTGATTTTATCAAAAAACTGCAAGGCATCAGCATAGTTATCGGCATGGCAACTGACAAAAACAACTGCCCACTGCCCCTGCTTGACGATGCGCGGGTCATAACCGTCGGCCTGAACCCGGGCATGGAGCCTGTTTGCATTTTCCTCGTAAATAAAAGAGCCGATTACTACATCATACTTTGAAGAAACGACGCTTTCTGTCTTTGCAGGGCTCTGCCTGGTGGAAGCGACGCTTTCTGTCTTTGCAGGACTCGGCCTGGTAGAAGCCTGACTGGAGGCCGTCCGAATCTCGTCATTGGTGCCGGGGCGCTTAGCTTCAGCCGCAGCGGCTTTTGCCTGTCTTTTAGCTCTGGCTTCAGCCTCAGCCCTCTCAAATGCTTTTTGCTGAATGGATTTGATCTCAGCAGCCCTCTCCCTGGCAGTCGGCCTCGCCGCCTTGATGGAGTCGTTTTCCGCCTTGCTCCGCTCCTGAGCCTTCAGGCGAGCTTCTTCAATCTGCTCGATTTTCCGCAATTTCGCTTCCATCTCATCGGATGTAGGACGTCCGGTAAGCTTGCGAAATGCATCACAACTTAAAATGCTGGCCAGCAGCATCGCAGCAATGCATATCTTAAAAAAATACTTCATATCAGTGCATATATCTTGGTGAATCTCAACTACCCCTTATTTACCCGCATCTATGCCCTCCTTCTTGTATTGTGACGGTGTCATTCCGGTGTAGTTCTTGAATGATGTGCTGAAGTAGCGAGGAGAATTGAAGCCCGACTGCTCTGCAATCTCAGCAAGAGGAAGGTCGGTGGTACGCATCTTTTCAATCACATACTCCATCCGGCACTTGTTTACGTAATTCTGAAGGTTCATACCGGTGAGCTGCTTTACCTTATTGTATAATACGGTTCGGCTCATATTCATTCCCTCCACCAGCATTCTCATATCGAGATCGGCATTTCCTATGTTGTCGCGAACGAGTTTTTCGAACGATGTCATAAAGTTTTCATCAGCAGAGCTGAATGTCGTCTCGCGCGAATCAGGGATAGCGCCCTCGGTAGAATAGCGTTTCCTGACAAGAGCACGGCTGAGGAAGAGGTTGGTAATGGCCGTCTTCAGCAGATTGAGGTCAAACGGCTTGGTGATATAATCATCCGCACCGTTCTTGTAACCGAGGATGCGGCTGTTTTCATCTGTTCGTGCGGTAAGCAGAATAACAGGGATATGGCTTATTGAGACGGTCGTCTTGACATAGCGGCAAAGTGCGAAGCCGTCCATCTCCGGCATCATCACGTCACTGACGATGATGTCGATATTCTGTCGGTTGAGTACTTCGATGGCTTCAATGCCGTTTCCGGCCACGAACACCTGCTTGACATCGTCCTTCAACTCATCACGCACATATCTGCGCAGTTCGATATCATCCTCCACGAGAAGAATCGAAGCATCTTTCAATTCGACAACGGAAGAATACTCTTCCTTTGTAGGAAGAAGGCTGCTGAGAGAAACGGTTTCCAGACGTTCCTTCGCAATGCCCACCTGATCTGGAACCGGCCCTGCATTTTCTTCTGACTTGGCCTTCTCTGCCTCCTCAGTCGACACTACAGGCACGCTCTGCTGCTCAGGTGTAACCGGCCGAAGTGCCGAAGTCTCCTTTTCAGCAGGAGCCGCAGCAACAGCCGGCACCGCCGCCTCAATGTCTTCTCCAGCGAAGAAGTCATTGAGAATCGTCTTCATACGGACCGCCTGCTTGAATACGCCCTTGATACGCTTCTCGTTAGGGTCGCCCTCCGGAATATCCTTCAGTACATTCTCCAGCGGACCTATGATAAGTGTAAGCGGAGTTCTCAGATCGTGACTGAGGTTGACCAGATTGTTAAGACGCTCCTGGTCTGCAGATGGAGTTTCAGAAGGTTTGTCCTTGGCGTTGCCTGTCTTTTGATTCGAGAATTTCGCAAAATACAGATAACCGAAGGCGGCAAGTGCAAGCAGCAGGCATATCACAAAGAACCACCAGGACTCGAACCATTGGTTTGTAACGGAAATTCTGCCCACCGTCTGCCAGTCGGTCCACCCGCAGTTGCCCGTCGAGCAGGACACGTCTATGCCGTAGTTACCCGGATTGCAGGAAGAAAGACGCAATACAGGCTCGTCATTATCATAAACCGTATTGTTCAATTTGAAGCGGTACTTCTTGTTCGAGCGTACAACATCCTCATTGACAAACACCTTTATCTCAACATCGCTTGTAGTGGACTTGACCTTTAACCTGTTCAGGTCCTGAAGTTTGACGCCATCCACGCTGACGGACTCAAGCACAATGACAGGAGTGTCCTGCGGACGGATTGAGAAATCGGAATCGATCCTTACAAGGTGAGTCGAGCCCGCAAGATAGACGTCGCCGCTTGAAGAAAGCAGACAAGGCTTGGGATTGAATCCAGATGACGACGATATGCCGTCGGCAACGTCAAGACGGTAGAATGACCTGGTGGAAGGGTTGTATACGAAAACATCGTGTATAGTGGAGACCCATACCTTTCCGTTCTTGTCGGCAAGTACGCCCCTGGCACCCTTAATGAACTCGTTTTCAATCAGTTCATAGGTGTTTGACCACAGGTTATATACTGCAAGGCCTTCCTCAGTCGCCATCCAGAGATGCTCTCCTCCGTCGAACGCAGTGGAATATATGCGGACATCCGGACCGAGGTCATAAACGACATTCAGAAGCTTGGAGTTGGTGTCATACTTGAAGAGGAAGCGCGTATTGTTGAAATACTGTGAGGAATTATTGCCGGAAGCGGCGATTATCCTGGAAGTCGAGGTGGTTCCGGCGGGGATTGAAACCGTACGGAGTTCCCTGCTGGCTGAATCGTATGTGTAGAATGAATTGCCCGTGGATATATAGACCAGACTTCCCTGCCCCTGGATCACCTCATAGGTTATTCCGGGGTTAGGCTGGTCCAGAATCGGATCTCCGAATTTGAAAGGAGCTACAGCACCGTTTGAAGGGTCAAAGGTGCAGAACCGCTTAGGGTAGTCAAAAAACAGAAGTTTCCCGTCATGAAGCCTTGCCAGCGACACAGGTTTCATATCTGCAGTCGATGGGTATCTGCGGAAGGCTTCCGTCTCGGGATCATAGCTGGCAATGCCGCATCCGTCGGTAGCGCACCAGATGCGGTTGTCGGAGCCGTATTGGAAAATATCGTTCAGTCCGTCGGGACAGAGAGCACCGACACCATCCGTTATGCTGTATTCAGCTGCCTTTGAGCGGACCATCGTGAAGAGGCCGCCCTTCGCGCGCCCGGCATATATCACGCCCGCATCGTCCGTGGCAAGTGAAATCACAGAATTGGCCGGCAGTGACATCCCTCCGTCGAAATCGTGCTTGAGAGAAGTGATCGCGCCGGATTCAGGGTAATATACACTCATTCCGTGCAGCGTACCTATATATATATAGCCTTTCTGCTCGGTAAAAGCATTGACGAAGTTGCTTACCAGGCCGCTGTTCTCTTTCGTATAGCTGCCGATCAGTTCAAGGTTGCTGCCATATACCTCGAAGCCCTCCGCCCTGCTGGCCGCATAGACATAAAAGCGGGAGTCAACGAAGATATCCGAGCAATGGGACAGGTTCACCGGCGGATTTATGACGGTATCCGAATTCGGATCATATATGAGGATACCACGATTCCTCGAGAAGAGGAGCATCCTTCCGGATGTCCACGAAAGCATCTTGTCAATTTTGAAAGGCCTCTCGCTGGCGAGCGGACGGACTTCATTTATCGTTCTGGTATCGTAATCATACTTCCTGAGAGTGTCAAGCTGTCCGAAATAGCAGCCCTTGCCGTCCGCAAATGCGCTGAAGGCTATGAAGTCGAAACGGTCGAAGTCGTCGGTCGGGACATTGTAGCGCGCCACCCCGCGTTCCGTCATCGCCCATACGTTGTCCGCCTTGTCGGCAAATACGCTGTAAACGGAGTTTGACGGAAGAGAACGCTCATCGGCGGCATCATACAGATACAGGTGCTGCTGATAATTGTCCAATTTTGTCAGGCCCTCCAGAGAAGACAGCCAGACATAGCCGCGTGGCTGGCAGTATATGCCGGTAACAGTAGTCGGAATGTCCGAACCTGGTGGAAAAAATTGATAACTGAAGTGGTCAGCTGCGCTTGAATGAGCAGAAAAGATCCCACTCAACGAAACCGCTGCTGCAAATAACAATATACTTTTCTTCATAACTATAATTGTATCAATTACAAATTTAAGACAATTTTTGAAAGTTTCAAATATTTGACGTTCTGAAAGTCAAAAATCGAAACATATTCACAAATATATTTCATATATTTGGGTCACCGAGAATCACAGAACAGTCAATCCAGATGAAAAAAATCTTATCGATCCTTGCCTGCTGCAGCCTTGTCATCAGCTGCGGCACGGTCAGGAATGGAGCTGAGGTCACCACCGACGACGGGACCAGAGTCAGAGTCCAGGCGGTCGGCGAAGGGATCTTCCACGTCACGGCCATACCCAAGGGCGGAAAATTCTCAACCAGGCCTTCGCTGATAATCGTTCCTCAGAAGTCCGCCGCCGGGGCCGAAGTCATAAAGACCGACGCATCGACAGAAATCTCCACGTCAAGATACAAGGCGGTCATAGACAACAGGACCGGCTCAGTGTCATATTTCAACGCATGCGGCGAGCCCGTCACAATGGAGGACCGAAGGGAGTTCTCCCCTGTCGAAGTTGACGGTGACAGGGCTTGGACAGTACGTCAGGTTTTCGCATCGGACGACAGCGAGGGATTCTTCGGACTCGGCCAGCACCAGGCCGACGAATGGAACTACAAGGGCCGCAACGAGGAACTTTTCCAGTACAACACGAAGATCAGCGTGCCTTTCGTAGTTTCTTCAAAGAAATACGGCATACTCTGGGACAGTTACAGTTTCTGCCGCTGGGGTGACCCGAGGGATTATGAATCTCTTGAGAAAGTGTTCACGCTTTATGACAAGGACGGCGCCGAAGGCGCACTCACCGGCACGTACGTGCCTTTCCGCGGCGAGACACTTGTCCGCCGCGAGCCAGGCCTCAACCAGGAATACCTCCGCACCCCGCAGTGCGACGTAGTCATGAATTCTCCGGAAGGATTCAATTTCAACGGTTCGAAGGTTACCTACGAGGGTTTCCTTGAGCCATCGCAAACGGGTACATACCGTTTCCGCCTCTATTACGCCGGATACACGAAGGTTTTCGTCGATGGCAAGGAGGTTATGCCTGAAGTATGGCGCACCGCCTGGAATCCCAACGCGCGCAAGTTCGAAGCGGACCTGCAGGCAGGCGTAAAAGTTCCCATCCGAATCGAATGGCTGCCGGACGGCGGAGTGAGCTACTGCGGACTCCGCGCCCTCTCCCCTGCCGACGAGGCCGAGCAGGCCAAGATGAGCTGGTGGGGCGAGATGCAGCGGCAGATAGACTATTATTTCATTGCAGGTGACGACATCGATGAAGTCATCGGAGGCTACCGCACCCTCACGGGAAAGGCTCAGATAATGCCGAAATGGTCATTGGGCTATTGGCAGAGCCGCGAGCGCTATACCTCACAGGCCGAGGTTGTCGGCACTCTCAAGGAGTTCCGCGACCGCGGCATCGCAGTTGACAATATCGTCCAGGACTGGCAGTACTGGCTGCCTGACCAGTGGGGCAGCCACGAGTTCGACGCCGCCCGTTTCCCTGACCCGAAGGGAATGGTTGACAGCATACACGCGATGAACGGCCGCTTCATGATTTCCGTCTGGCCGAAATTCTACCGCTACACCGACCATTTCAAGGAAATGGACGAAAAAGGCTGGATATATCAGACAGCCATCCGCGACAGCGTCATCGACTGGCTCGGCTACGAGCAGTCCTTCTATGACGCATACGCGGACGGCGCGCGCAAGCTCTTCTGGGGCCAGATGCGCGACCACCTCGCCCCTCTCGGCGTGGACGCCTGGTGGATGGACGCCAGCGAGCCGAACATCCACGACTGCACCGATATGGACTATCGCAAGGCGATGTGCGGTCCTACCGCCCTGGGCACATCGACAGAATATTTCAACGCGTATGCGCTGATGAACGCGCAGGCCATCTACGAAGGCCAGCGCGGATATGACCCGGACACCCGCGTCTTCCTGCTCACCCGCAACGGTTTCGCGGGCCTCCAGCGCTATTCGACCGCATCCTGGAGCGGCGACATCGGCACGCGCTGGGAGGATATGAAGGCGCAGATCAGCGCCGGACTCAACTATTCCATCTCCGGTATCCCGTTCTGGGGTCAGGACATAGGCGGCTTCTCTGTGGAGAACCGTTTCGTCAACGCAATGAATCTCTACAACGGCACAGGAAAGATCAATGCCGATATGGAGGAATGGATGGAGATGCAGGCACGCTGGCACGAATGGGGCTTCCTCACCCCGCTCTACCGCGCACACGGCCAGTTCCCGTTCCGTGAGCCATGGCTCGTCGTCCCTGAAGGATCCGACGCCTACAAGGCAATCCTTATAGCCAACCAGATGCGCTATATGCTTCTGCCATACATCTACACGCTTGCGGCACGCGTCCATTTCGAGGACTACACGATGATGCGCCCACTCGTGATGGACTTCCCTGACGACCCTGTCGCCTGCAACACCGATGACGAATATCTGTTCGGCGACGCTCTTCTCGTCTGCCCGGTGTATGAATACAAGGCCCGCAGCCGCGAGGTTTACCTGCCTGAAGGCGAATGGTACCTGCTCGGACACAATGAAGCCATCGAAGGCGGCCGCACCATTGTCGCCGAGGCTCCTTATTCCCATATTCCGATTTTCGTCCGCGACGGACAGATCTATCCTGTAGGAGAATATGTCCAGAGCTCCGCGGAAGCTCAGAATGACCTCCAGTTCCAGGTCACCGGAGGCAAGGACGCGCATTTCTCTCTCTACGAGGATGAAGGCACCAACTACAATTATGAAAAAGGCGCGTACAGCAGCATAGACTTCGACTGGAATGCAGAAAACCGCACGATGACCGTCGGAGAGCGCTGCGGGTCGTTTGAAGGAATGGCCTCCGAGCGTGAATTCACCTTCGTGGTTACCTGTCACGGAGAAGGACTTGAACCTAAAACCATAAAATACGATGGTAAAGCACAGACAATCGCTTTCTAGCCTGCTCGCTGCCGCGGCCGCAGTCATACTGGCCGCCTGCACGCCGGCAACTCCGCGAACCGCGGAGGATTTCAATTTCGGCTGGCGTTTCCAGCTTGGCGACGACGCGTCATACGCCGAAACCGGCTTTGACGACGCGTCGTGGCGCGAACTCCACCTGCCGCACGACTGGAGCGTAGAAGGCGAATTCTCCGCCTCAAACCCTTCCACCCCGAGCGGCGGAGCGCTTCCGGGCGGCATAGGCTGGTATAGGAAAACCTTTGACACCCCTGCCGGCGTGGCCGAAGGCAAACGCGTTTTCGTCGAATTCGACGGCGTCTTCATGAACAGCACCGTCTATGTCAACGGCATCGCGCAGGGCACGCGCCCTTACGGATATTCGTCCTTCACCTACGACATCACCGACGCTCTTTCTCCTGAAGGCGTCAACACCATAGCGGTGCGCTGCGACAACGCGGACCAGCCGAATTCACGCTGGTATGCAGGTTGCGGCATCTACCGCAACGTCCGGCTCGTCACCGTCAATCCGGACCACGTCGCCTACAACGGACTGTATGTCACCACGCCGGAGATTGCGGATGGCAAGGCAAGAGTTCACGTAGAGGCGGCCGTGGAGGGCACCGTCACCAACGGAGTGTGCTTCAAGATTCTGGACGCCAAGGGCGGGAAGGCCGCATTCGCTGAGGCCGCCGAGGTCGGACCCGGCCTCTGGGCCGCCGACCTCGAGGTGAAATCTCCTCACCTGTGGGATATCGATGACTGCTATCAGTATAGCGTGACAGCCTATGTAAAGGCTGAAAAGGAAATACGCGACATTTATTCCACGAAATTCGGCTTCCGCACCCTGGCGTGGGACGCAGAGAAGGGATTCTTCCTCAACGGGCGCGGCGTCAAGCTGCTCGGAGTCTGTCTGCATCACGATATGGGCTGCCTGGGCACTGCAGTGCACCGCCGCGCCCTCGAGCGTGAGCTGCAGATACTCAAGGATATGGGCGTGAACGCCATCCGCACATCCCACAACCCGCCGGCGCCGGAACTTCTCAACCTGGCCGACGAGATGGGCTTCCTCGTCATGGACGAGGCATTCGACATGTGGCGCAAGCGCAAGACGGAATTCGACTATGCGCGCTTCTTCGACGAATGGCACCAGCGTGACCTGCAGGACTTCATCCGGCGCGACCGCAACCATCCTTCAGTGATAATGTGGAGCGTAGGCAATGAGATCCTCGAACAGTGGAACTCAGACGAAGACAATATCGAGAACCTTTCTGCCGAGCAGGCCAACCTTCTGATGAATTTCCTCAGTTCGCTGCCTCAGTATGAGGCCGGTGACGACAATCCGAACGTAGTGCTGACCAAACATATCGTGGCTCTCGCGCGAGAGATGGACTCCACCCGCGTGATCACCGCGGGCTGCAACGAGACCAACACGTACAACAATCTCCTGCGTGCGGGCGTGCTCGATGTCTATGGCTTCAACTACCATCCGCAGGACTATGATTCCTGCCACGTGTGGTATGCAGGCAAGCCTCTCCTGGGCTCGGAAACCGTTTCCAGCCTCAACAGCCGCGGAATCTACTTCCAGCCTTCGACAAATCTTGAAAAGCACCCTGAACAGTGGTGGCTGACATACGAGACGGAACACCATCAGTGCACCGCCTACGACGCATGCTGCGCTTCCTGGGCGAACTACCATGAGGATGCCTGGAAGGCCATCCGTGACCGCGATTTCATGGCCGGCACCTTCATCTGGACAGGCTTCGACTATCTCGGAGAACCTACTCCGTACGGATGGCCGTCACGTTCCAGCTATTTCGGAATCGTGGATCTCGCGGGCTTCCCAAAGGACTCTTATTACATGTACAAGTCCGAATGGACCGATGACACCGTGCTCCACCTCTTCCCTCATTGGAACTGGACCGAAGGCGAGCCCGTAGATGTCTGGGCCTACTATAACAACGCCGACGAAGTCGAGCTTTTCGTGAACGGGAAATCGCTGGGAAGACAGAGCAAGACCGCCGACGTCCTGCACGTGCAGTGGCTCGGTGTGCCTTTCGAGGCAGGAAAGATCGAGGCCGTTTCCTATAAGGACGGAGTGGAGGTGGCGCGCGAAGCGCGATATACGACCGGCAGCCCGGTCGGCCTCAAGGTCACCCCTGACCGTCTCACCATTTCAGCCGACGGCTATGACCTCAGCTACGTCACGGTGGAAGCCTTTGACGCCAACGGCCGCGTGATTCCTACAGCAACGGATATGCTGCACTTCAAGGTTGACGGCGAAGGCGAACTGGTCGGCGTTGACAACGGCAACGCCGCCGACACCACCTGCCTGAAAGGCAGCGACAAGGCCCTCTTCAGCGGCAAGGCGCTGGCCGTAATCCGCTCGATCAAGGACAAGCCAGGCGTAGCCACGCTCTCCGTCTCTTCTGATTTCGCAACAGTGAAAGTGAATGTTAAAACTCAATAACCGAAAATGAAAAAGTCATTGTTCATCGCCCTCGCGCTTCTTCTATGCGTAAGCGCATCGGCAAAACTCAGCATCAAGCAGCCGTGCTCCGACGGAATGGTTCTCCAGCAGAACACCGAATGTATGGTATGGGGCCATGCCTCCGCAGGCGCATCCGTTTCAGTGACCACAAGCTGGAACGGCCGTTCATATAATGCAAAAACCGACTCCAAGGGTGTCTGGAAGGTATACGTCAAGACTCCTGCGGCTTCATACACCAGCTACAGCATAAAGGTCAGCGGTGACGGCGGGTCGCTCAGCATCAACAACGTCCTGATCGGAGAAGTATGGCTTGCATCCGGCCAGTCGAATATGGAGATGCCGATCAGGGGTTTCGGCAACTGTCCTGTAGAGGGAGCGGCCGAAGTGATCGCCGCACCGGCACTCACAAACAAGGTCCGTATGCTCACCGTCAAGATCTATCAGCCGGACGAGCCTATCGATGACGTTCACGAGACCGACGGCTGGCTCGACGCCAGCGCCAACACCGTCGCGGACATGAGCGCGACCGCATTCTTCTTCGCCCGCAAGCTCAATGAGATGCTTGACGTACCCGTCGGCATCCTCTCCTTCCCTCGCGGCGGAGCCGCCGTCGAAAGCTGGCTTCCGAAGGAAACCCTTGCCGCCTGGGGCGACGACGTTTCACCGGAGAAGATCAACTCCTACACGGAGTGGACCGTTCCGTACAGAATGTATAACGGAATGCAGAAACCGGTCCAGGGCTACACAGCCAAGGGTTTCATCTGGTATCAGGGTTGCACCAACGTCGGCGAGGACGCAAGGTTCGTCTCACGGATGACCGAGCTCATCCGCCAATGGCGCTCCGACTTCGGCGACAACGGCAGCCGGCTTCCTTTCTATATGTGCGAAATTGCCCCTTATACATACACGGGCGTGCAGAGCGGCACAGCGGCACTTCTGCGCGAAGCTCAGCATGAGGTTGCCCGCACAGTTGACAACTGCGCGATCATCGTCACCAACGACCTTGTTTACTCATACGAGAAGAAAAACATCCATCCGTGCCAGAAGCAGCCTGTCGGAGAACGTCTCGCCTATCTCGCGCTCAACCGCGACTACGGTTTCAGCCGCATAACCTGCACCTATCCGGAAGCGGTCCGCGCATACAAGCCGCAGCCTCGCCAGGGCTTTGCAATGGGCTCACAGATATGGGTGGAATTCAAGAACTGCCCTAATGGCGTCAGCCGTGAATGTGAGATAGAAGGTCTTGAAATCGTCGCAAAGGACGGGTCAGTCGTGCCTGTCACAGAGGCCCGTTTCCAGCCTGAGATCCAGACACTGTTCATCAACTGCTCGGATATCGACCAGCCTGTGGAAATACGCTATGGCTGGGGAGACTTCAAGCCCGGCAATCTGAAGAGCGTCGAAGGCCTGCCGTTCACCCCGTTCAGGATCAGCGTCCAGAACTAAAAGCGCCAGGAGGCATCCAATCCCATATAAGCCTGATAAGGCAAGTATCGGCGGATGGAGAACATTCCGTCGTTGCTGAGTGTGAGGTCTGTCGCGCGGGCGCTGAGCGGAAGGAAGCCCTGAAGGCTCAGCACTACGTTGTCCCAACTCTTGCTGACACGAAGGTGCACGAAAGAGGACTGGCCCAGTTCGGAATCCCTTGTATTGACCGGGCTGGAATACATCGCGCTGAGGGCAAGTGACCAGTTGTTGTTGAAACCGAGGGTCGGCAATATGGCAAGCGAATAGTAGGTATAATGGTCCGGGATACCCTTGACAACTATGTTGTTGTTGAATATGTTGCCGGAGAAAGACACTGACAGCCTGCCTACAGAATAGAGTATCATCGCGCTGGCCTTGAGGATGTCATTGGTACCGTTGTTCTCAAATGCCATATAAGGATAACCATATTCAGTTGACGAGGAAACGGCCGAGGTACCGAACGTCCCGTCCACGTGGATGTAGCTTGCGTTGACGTTGAGCATAAAGAAATCGCCCTGCTTGCTTGTATGGTCGGTGATGTAGTCCAATCCTATTTCGCCGGATTCTTCAGGGCTTATGCTCGTGGAACCCTTGTAATAATAACGTTTGGCAACGTCATATATAGGATATGGATATACCTGGAAGTTGCTCGGACGCCTGATGGACCTGTTTGCGAGGAAACGCACGTGGTGATGCGGCGCGACCTGGAATCCGGCGATGAACTTGCCGGTGAAGTCGTTCTGCTGCTTGCTGAACGGTTCGGAATTGGCTTCTTTTATATTGTAATTATACATCTGATACTCGGCAGAAAGCATAAGACGCATTATGCCGATGGCCCATTCAGTCTTCAGATATGGTGAAACATAGGTACTGTTCCCACTTATGTCAGCATCCTTGACTATGGTTCCCAGGCCCGGATTGAATTCCTCGTGCCTGAGGTTGGAGGCTCCGTTCATCTTGAAGTTCGCACCGGCCGTAACCGAGCCCTCCTTCATCTTGCCTCTCGGGACGAATGTATACTTGTAATCGAGCTTTCCGGAGAAGTTGTCGACCTTGTTGTCCATATTATAGAACCTGTTGGAACCGAAGGTCATAGCGTTCCTTGACGGATTGTACTCATATCTCGCTTCTGCCGTAAGCTTCGAGTGCATGAACTGATGCGAATATTTCAAGTTCGTCGAAAGAGACAGAGCACTGTTGTCCTTTGCCGACTGTTCTATCAGTGGCGAACCGATCTGGCAATGCGCATAATCGTAATCTTCCTTTGAATATGTCTGGAAGAACTGCACGGACAGTTCGTCTTTCTCCGTAGGCGTATATTTCATATACATACGAAACATCTGGTAGTCCACTCTCTGTTTCGTGGTATCGGATGAATACGACAGCTCGGGACTGGTCACCATTTTATCCTCGAACGTGGTGGCCGGACGATACAGGTCATAGGCCGCCCATGCGTAAAACGAGAACTTCTTCCTGTTGTAATTGAACTGAAGGGTCGGAAGCAGTTCATTCAGCAGATATGCCGACATGTTGACTTTTCCTGAAGCGCCTTCCTTCTGGGAGCGGAGCTTGAAATTGATCGAGCCGCCGTGTCCGTTGGTCTGATAGCTTGTCACAGGGTCTTCAGAAATCACGATTTCGGCAACGTCGGACAGGAATGTCTGCGACACGAACTGCTCCTTGCTGTTGCCGACACTGAAACCGTTCATCTGCACATCATAGTTTTCGAATATGGACTGGGTCGGACGGTTGAGAATCTCGGGCAACATCCTCAAGACTTCCGACACGGTCATCGTTCCCGGCAGGCCGAGTGCGTCGACATTGATGATCTTCTGGTCATTCTTGATCTCCACCTTATATTTATCCTGTGCAGAGACTGCAACGCAGCACAGAAGGGCGAACAAAACCGATGTTAAGAATCTTTTCATACGGCAAATATACAAAAAGGTCCGCGATACCCTCGCGGACCTTGATGAATATTGTAACGTACTGATTAGATGTACATATTTACGATTGCCTCGTAAAGTTCCTGCTGGCCGCTGATAGCCTTAGGCTCGCCGTTCTTCTTGGCGAACTCGACAACCTGCTCGAGAGTGAGCTTGCCGTTCTCGAAGTCCTTACCCATACCGGCATCGTAAGAAGCGTAACGCTCCTTGACCATCTGAGGGATAGGTGAGTTCTCGAGGATGTCAGCTGCAACGAGGAGAGCGCGTGCCATTACATCCATACCTGCGATGTGAGCGATGAAGATGTCCTGGAGATCCGTGCTGTTGCGGCGGGTCTTGGCGTCGAAGTTGGTACCACCTACAAGGCCGTTGCCCTTGATGATAACCATCATAGCCTGTACGAGCTCATAGAGGTCGATCGGGAACTGGTCGGTATCCCAGCCGTTCTGGTAGTCACCGCGGTTTGCATCGATGGAACCGAGCATGCCGTTATCGACTGCGCACTGGAGTTCGTGCTCGAAGGTGTGGCCTGCGAGAGTGGCGTGGTTGACCTCGATGTTGACCTTGAAATCCTTCTCAAGACCGTGTGCCTTAAGGAAGCCGACTACGGTCTCGGTATCAACGTCATACTGGTGCTTTGTAGGCTCCATTGGCTTAGGCTCGATGAGGAATGTTCCCTTGAAGCCCTTTGCGCGAGCGTAGTCGCGTGCCATTGTGAGCATTGTTGCCATATGCTCCTTCTCACGCTTCATATCGGTGTTGAGAAGAGTCATATAACCCTCACGGCCGCCCCAGAATACATAGCACTGGCCACCGAGTTCGATGGTAGCGTCGATAGCGTTCTTGATCTGGACCATAGCGCGTGCTGCGGTGTTGAAATCAGGGTTGGTGGATGCACCGTTCATATAGCGCTTGTTGCCGAATACATTGGCAGTGCCCCAGAGGAGCTTGATGCCGGTCTCAGCCTGCTTTGCCTTGAGGTAAGCGACAACCTCCTTGAGGTTTGCCTCGTACTCCTCGATGGTGGCAGCCTCGTCAACGAGGTCAACATCGTGGAAGCAGTAATACTCGATACCGAGCTTCTGCATGATTTCGAAGCCGGCGTCAACCTTAGCTTTAGCGCGCTCGACAGGGTTTGAAGCCGCATTCCAAGGGAAAGTCTTGGTACCGCCACCGAACTGGTCAGCGCCCTCTGCACAGAGAGTATGCCACCAAGCCATTGCGAACTTGAACCAATCTTTCATCTTCTTGCCGGCTACAACCTTCTCAGGGTCATAGTAGTGATAAGCCATAGGATTCTTTGAATCCTTGCCTTCGAATTTGATCTTATCGATCTGTGGGAAATACTGTGACATAAATAATAATAGTGATTAAGTATTGTTAGTTTATCGATTTTTCAACTTCTGCCTTCCAGCGTGCGTAAGCCTCTTCGAGAGGTGCCTTCCATTCCGGATTAGGCTCGATCACCTCAACCTTGTTGAGTGTTGCGAAAGCCTCGTCTGCAGTCTTGTAGATGCCTGCACCCAGGGCCGCGCCGCGTGCCGCGCCGAGAGAACCGTCGGTGTCGAAGAGTTCGATGCGCGCATCGCAGAGGGTTGCGAGGGTGATTCGGAAAATAGGATTGAGGAAGGTGTTGGCCTTGCCTGCGCGGATCACGTTAGGCTTGAGGCCGAGGTCCTTCATGATATCGATACCGTAGCGGAAAGAGAAGGCGATGCCTTCCTGCTCTGCGCGGAGGATATGTGCCTTGGTGTGGCGGACAAGGTCGAGGCCGACGATGCGGGCGCCGATGTTGCGGTTCTCAAGCACGCGCTCCGCGCCATTGCCGAACGGCAGGACGACGAGGCCGTCGGAACCGACAGGGACAGTCTCTGAAAGGTTGTTCATTTCCGAGTAGCTGAGGTCCGGGGTGATGTTGCGGCGGCACCAAGCATTGAGGATACCGGTACCGTTGATGCAGAGGAGGACGCCCATACGCGGGTCAGGGCTGTCGGTCACGTGGAGGAAAGTGTTCACGCGTGACTTAGGGTCTGCCTTCGGCAGGTCGGTCACGCCATAGACTACGCCGCTGGTACCGCCGGTAGCAGCGATTTCGCCCGGCTTGAGGACGTTCAGCGAGAACGCGTTGTTCGGCTGGTCGCCAGCGCGGTAGCTGACAGGGGTGCCTTCAGGGATGCCGAGAAGGAGTTCGACCTCCTTTGTGGTGCGGCCCTGAACGCCGAGTGCAGGGACGATGTCGCAATATTTGTCATCGGTGATGCCGTAGTTGTCGGTGACGAAATCGGCGCGCTTGTTCTCCTTGAAATCCCACATGATACCTTCTGACAGGCCTGTTGCTGTAGTGGTCACCTGGTTGGTGAGGAGATATGCGATGTAGTCGCCAGGAAGCATGAACTTGTACACCTTCTCGAAGGTGACAGGCTCGTTCTGCTTTACCCATGCGAGTTTGGATGCCGTGAAGTTGCCTGGAGAGTTGAGCAGGTGCTCCATACATTTATCGTAGCCTATCTTGTTGAGCGCCTCGGCGCCGATGGCGACGGCGCGGGAGTCGCACCAGATGATGGCGTCACGTACAGGCTTGATGTCCTTGTCGACAGCCACGAGGCCGTGCATCTGATATGAAATACCGATTGAGACCACCTGGGACATGTCATACTCCTTTGACATCTCCTTGATGCCCTCGCACATATACTTCCACCAGGACTGTGGATCCTGTTCCGCCCAGCCTTTCTGGGCAGCCTTGATAGGTGCTTCTGATTTAGGGTTTGTGGAAGAGCATACGCCCTTTCCGGTTTTAACGTCCAGGAGAGCTACTTTTACAGATGAAGAGCCGACATCGATGCCTAATGAATACATAGAAAGGTTTATTTGGTTGTAATTATTCGAGCAGGATACGGGAGTCGGACCCGCCTCCTCGGCTTGGGAAGCCGATGCACTACCGATGTGCTAATCCTGCAAAAACTGTTCAGTAATCAGTTTACAAATATAAGAAATAACTCAGAACATTAAAATACATATTTTTCTGCCTTTTCTTTTTTTTCATTCCATTGTTTGCAAACTGCCTTGTGATATATTCGTCCGTCATTAAAAACAAGAGCTATGAAGTGTTTTGAATCCGTGTCGAGAGTTGCTCTCACAATCCTGGCGGTCGGCTTTCTGGCGACCGCGTGCTTCAATCTCATTTCCCAAGATGGAAATGCCTCTATCAGAATCGCTTTCGATGGTTTCGAAGGCGGCACCCGCTCAAGCGGAAACGCCTGCGGCATCCCTGACACAGACGATTTTATCCTTACCGTGACCGATGCCGGCGAAAGCGTCATCTACGAGGGCCGCTTCGGCGACTCTCCGGAGAACCTCCTTGTAAAACCGGGCGCATACACCATCACGGCGATATCCACGCCTTTCGACGGCCCCGGCTATGAGATCCCGGTTTTCGGCGACACCCGGGTAGTGGTTGTGGGCGCGGGCGAGCAGGCCATGGTCACCCTGACCTGCAGCATGGTCAACTGCGGCCTGAAGCTGAACGTTGAAAAAGGCTTCAAAACGGCATTCCCGCTGGGTATACTGTATATATCGGACTCGCGCGGAAGCCTCATGCACGCCTATGACGAAACCCGTACCGCCTATCTCACTCCCGGAGAGGTCACGGTCACGGTCGATGAGGGCGACGTGACGCGGACACTGTTCCGGAAGCGTCTCGAGGCCCGGCAGATGCTGTCGCTCGACCTCTCCGCATCCGCCGATGCCCTCCCCTCCGAAGGAGGAGGCATCAGCATCGGTGTCGACACCACGCGGGAGTGGCTGAGCGACAGGCTGGTGGAAGGGGGCGACAACGGTGGCGGCAGTGACGCCGACGACGCGATGAGCGTGAGCGAAGCCAGGGCGGCGGCCCTGGACGGCACCGACGCCGGCAAGAAGGTATGGGTCTGCGGATACATCGTCGGATGCGCGACATCCACCACGAAGATAGAATTCGAGGAACCGTTTTCGAAATCGACCAATATCATAATCGGCGACCGTTCAGTAAGTTCGGACAGGGAGTACTGCCTTTCGGTGGAACTTCCGTCAGGCGGGATACGCGACGCGCTTTCGCTGCCGGAACACCCGTGGATCCACGGGCAGAGAGTGCTGCTGTACGGCACGCTCACCCCTTCCTATTTCGGGATTCCGGGACTGAAGGCGGTGTCGGCTTTCCAGTTTCCATAAAAAATTCGCGAGGTACTTGCATCACTGCAAGTGCCCCGCTACTTAACCTAAACTTAAACTATGAAAAACTTCAATAGCAAAGTTATGAATTATTTCGGCTCAATGCCAAACATCCGTGGATAAATTTTATACATAGTGCGTAAATAAGG
>JAUNNZ010000054.1 GCA_030537315.1 Bacteroidia bacterium | reverse complement strand
GACTTATCTGACACTCAATATGAATTGAAGGGGCTTTCGAGCCCCTTCTTTTTTTTATTTCAGTGAAGAATTTCGTAAGTTTGCGGACAATGAAATCAATGAACAGACACATTGGAGAAATAGCAGCGTCCGCGGCCTTTCTGGCTTCTTTCGGATTCTTTCAGTTTGCATTTCCATATCATTTGATAAGAAGGGAACAGATGAGCCTGTTCCTCTATGACTGGAACTATCTGAGCCAGACTTACAAAGGTGTCGGGTGGCTTTCGAGGCTGTTCGGCGATTTCCTTGAGCAGTTTTTCCTTCTTCCCGTAATCGGCCCGCTGACAGTAGCTCTTCTGTTGACTGCAATCGGCGCGGTTACATATAAGATCTGCAGGAGATTTGCCGGCAAATGGCCTTCACTTGCGGTCGCGGCGGCAATGTTCCTCTGGTCCTTTATGCGCGAGACCGGCAATCTTTACGTCACCAGATATACCATCGTGGTGCTTTGCTATCTGTCTCTCGTTCTGCTCGCATTGCAGTTCAAGCAGATTTGGGCGAAACCGGTTGCGGCAGTAGTGCTTGTCGCTGCTGGAATCTGGGCGCTGGGTGCGCCTGTGCATAAGAATTACGGAAAGGCCTGGAGTGTGCCGAAGTTCGAATACGACCGTCTCATCGGACTTGATGACGAGGTGTCAAGAGAGCATTGGGACAAGGTGCTCAAGCTTTCAGAAAAAGACCTGCACACGGTCGAGGCCAGCTATTGCTATAATCTTGCGCAGGCGATGAAAGGCGAGTTGGGCAACACGCTCTTCGACCACTCGCAAGGTGAGGCGTATGATCTGCTGCTCCGTGTGGTAGGCGGGCAGAGTACGTTCGACAACTGCCTCGCAGGCGAGGCGTGGTATCAGCTCGGCAGTATGAACATTGCCGAGCAGAGCGCAATCACCGCCCTGCAGACGTCTCCGAACCATACGGGCGTCAGATATATCAAACGTCTGGCCAATGTCGCGCTCGCAACGGGAGAAGATGCCGCGGCGCAGAAATACCTCAATATCCTTAGTAAAACCCTGTTCTATAGCAAATGGGCGAAGGAAATGCTGCCTGAGAACCGGAGCGATGAAGCGAATGCAGAATTGAATGAAGTCAGCGCGAATCTCGCCGTCACGGATTTCGTCCACCTGTCAGACCGGCCGCGTGCCATCCTCCTCGGCCTCCTCGAAGCGAATCCGGACAACAGGCTTGCGAGGAATTATCTTCTGTGTTACGACTTGATGCGTTATGATCTTGATCAGTTTATGGAAGATTATACCCCTGACAGGATTGACGCGAACATTTATCACGAAGCCGCGCTTATCTGGTTGAGCCAGAAAGATATGATGACGGAAAGGGCTGCCGCTGAATATGGCATTGACCTGGCGATGGTAAAAAAGATGAGTTCCTTCTTCCGTTTCCCCGAGAGATACAGGAACACTTACTGGTATTATTATATGAAAGCCCTTAATGCTTCTGCTCAATGATCCGCAAAACTATTGAATTGACATTGCTTGCAGCCACAGTCTGCCTCGCGCTTTCTGGCTGCGGAAAAGGCAGCGTATATACTGCCGTGGACGGTAGCTGCGGTCCGCTAACAATATACCCTGACTATAAAGAAATCACGGTGCCTGCCAACATTGCACCTTTGAATTTCCATTATGCGATGAAAGATGTATCGAAGGCGAGCACGACTTTTTCCATCGGAGACAAATCGGTTACCATCAAGGGCACTGAAGTAGAGTGGAAGCTCTCCAAATGGAAATCATTCATCGCCGGTGCGGAAGGCAGGACCATTGAGATCAATGCTGAGGCGCAGGCCGATGGCCGCACTATAACCGATACCTGGAAAATCTATGTAAGTGAAGATGCCGTGGACGGCTATCTGACATACCGTCTCATCGAGCCTTCTTTCCAGATGTGGCACGAAGTGAGCATTATGGAGCGTTGCATCGAGAATTTTGATGAAACGGTCATCTGTGATTACAAGCATACTGACAATGCCTGTATGAACTGCCACACGCACGCGGGACAGCGCGGCGACCTCTCGATGTTCTACATCCGCGGGCCGCGCGGCGGCGCCATTCTCAACCGTGACGGAAAACTCAGGAAACTCACTCTCAATGCGCCGGGGATGCTTTCCGGCACCGTCTATGGTGAGATCCATCCTTCCGGCCGTTTCGGAGTATTCTCGACCAATATAATCCTCCCGAGTTTCCATACCACGACCCGGAACCGTATGGAGGTCTATGACTCAGAGTCAGACCTGACCGTTGCGGACTTCGACAACAACAGGATGATCAACCTCCCGCACGTCGCTGCTCCGGACAAGCTCGAAACCTTTCCTTGTTTCTCCGCTGACGGAGAGTCGGTTTTCTATTGTGTCGCGGATACGGTTGCGCTTCCTGATGACATTGAAAATCTCAGGTACTCCCTTGTGCGTGCAGCCTTCAACAGCGAAACCGGAGTGATTGCAGAACTGATTGACACGGTCTGGAGCGCCTCGGTGCACAACGGGTCAGTATGTCACCCGAAGGTGTCTCCTGATGGGAAATGGGTGATGTATACGGTAGCGGATTATGGAACGTTCCCTATCGACCATCGCGAGAGCGTGCTTCAGATGATCAATTTGGAGACTGGCGAGATCAACGCATTGGACGGCGTCAAGATGGATGAATCCGGTTCTGACACATACCACTCCTGGTCATCTGACGGAAAGTGGTTCGTATTCGCGAGCAAAAGGGGAGACGGCCAATTTGCCAAGCCTTATTTCTGCCATCTCGATTCTGAAGGGAATCCTTCAAAGCCATTCGTCCTTCCTCAGAAGTCGTCAAGATTCTATGAGCTCAATCTGAAGTCATTCAATGTCCCGGATCTGGGTAACGGTTCAGTCGGAATCACCGTAAAGGATTCAAAGGCGATGTTCGACGCACAAAGCGAAGTGTTTGAATGAGAAGGATACTCCTGTTGCTTGTCGCTTTTGCAGTTCAGCCGATACTCTATGCTCAGAGTCTGAAGCTGAACAATAGCCTTTTCTTTGAGTCACGTGCTTCAGAGGTGCACCTGTATGACGGCGATAATGGCTTCAGTATCTTTCAGGACAGAACCAAACTGTCAGATACCGGCGGAGTATCCGTGCCCGGGGACATTGCGCCGTTCAAGGTCGAGGCGCGCCACCCGAATCTGGCCGGAGACAAGATGGAAGTCAAGTTGGGTAATGGCAAATATTCCTTTTTCGTTAAAGGGGAATCAAAGGGCCTCGGTATTTCAGTGTCCGTTTTTCTGACTGACCCTCTACCGCAGTATCTTGAAGGCAGAATCTCTTTTTCGCTTTTGCTGCGCAAAGAACTGTTTCTAGGCAGGAATTGCTTCATAGACGGCCGTCCACGTACGATTTCGGACGCAAAATATACCGGAAATTCGCTGGTATTGCTTCCTGAGAATCCGGAAATGCTCGTCCGTATCACATCTGCCGGCGGATTTTCTCTTTCTGGCGAAGATGACGGCGTGCTGCTGGAGTCTCCTCTGCCTTCCGGCAGGACAGGCAGCGTTGTCGAATGGTTCATCGAGCCTTCCGGCGAATTGTCGTCGGCCCGCGCTGCGGCTCCTGACATTTCACGCATCGGATACCTTTCTGCGCAGACCAAACGGGCGGTTATGCGAGTGCCCGCAGGCAGGGCGTCCGGCCAGGCAAATGTCTACAGGATAAATGAAGAAGGACACAGGCAGCTTGTACTGCGTGCAGACGCGGAAACGTGGCCGGAGTCCGAAGACGGCCGGGCTTTTGTCATTGCCGATTTCAGCGGAATCCGCGAAACGGGCTTGTACTGTCTTGAATATGGTGAATGCCTGTCGGATGCATTTCCGGTTGACACCGAACTTTGCACGGGCGAATGGCTAAAGGCGCTGCAAGAGCTTATGCGCCGCGACATTGACGCCGGCACTGCGGCCGATGTCGCGATGTCGCTTGTGCGTCTTTGGGAAACATTCCGTCCGGAAGATGACACCGATGGTGACGGACGCCCGGACGTTTTTGCCATTTTGCAGGAATGCCTGCGGCAAATCCTTCAGGATGAAGGCGGATGCGATGCATCAGTTCTGGCGGCTGCCGGCAGGGTGCTGAAGGATTTCAGCCCTTCCGAGTCCGCTCTCGCGATTTCAAAGGCACAGGAAGCAAAAGACCCTGCGGCGGCGATGCAGCTCTGGTTCGCCACGGCGGACAAAAAATATAAAAGGTCGGCCGCTGCCACCAAATCTTTCAGCGAGCAGCTTGAGATGTACAAGCTTATGGACTCACGGTTTCAGCAGAAAGTGAAGAGTGGTGTGAAAGCATACGCGGGACGCTTGACTTCCGTTGCGGACGACAGTCCGTATGGAAGGCCGGAAGGCATCGGGGCGCAGCTTGAATGGGCCTTGGATGTGTTTGCCTTGTGGCAGAAATTCCCGAATTCGGTAGATCCGAATCTGGCACTGGGATGTCTGTCGGCCGTGTATGGAGAGCATACGTACGCGGATGCGCGTATGCTTGAGTCTATGGATGTAAAGACCCTGGCTGATTTTATCAGGCTGTCGCTTGCGTGTGAGGAGATCGCCCGCGTTCTGGTCAGATAGGCTACATCAGGAATTCAGACATATCTTCCCCGCGGGCCTGGCCTTCGCGGATTTCTGTCGATGATATGTCAACTATCGGTGCATCGATTATCTGGATGTTGTAGAGGCTCTCGAAGTCTTCCAGACCTACCGTGCCTGGGGTGGAATGCAGTGAGTATGCGTCCATCACGTACGGGGCGGGGAAGTGGCGGCACTCTTCGTAGAGCTGCTCGCGGATGTACTCCAGATCATAGCCGCTGCGCGGATAGACCGCTACGCCGTATTCGCTGAGGATGCGGGGCGCGTCGCGCCATTTATGTATATTATATAGGTTGTCGGCGCCGATCACAAGAGTGAAGTCGTTCTCCGGTTCGCGCTTCTTCAAGGCGTCGAGAGTCTTTATGGTATAATGCGGGGCCGGCATTTCGAGCTCGATGTTGTCAACCCAGACGTGGAGTTCAGGATGACGGCGGACTGCCTGGATTGCGGCTTGATACCTTTCTTCGGCATTCAGAGCCTTGTTTTTGCCCTTAAGCGGGTTTTGTGGCGAGATTACAAGATAGACCCAGTCGAACTCGCGGACGTTCGTAAGGTACTCCATTATGGCCTGGTGGCCTATGTGGAGCGGATCGAAACTTCCGGAATAGACTGCGATTCTCATAGGACCCCGTTATGCTTTCAGGAATCTGTCAACCACACTTTCGGACTCGGCGAAAGTGTCTTCCAGCTTGTCGTTGACAAGCTCGTAATCGAATTGGCCCTTCGCGAATTCAATCTCCCACTCTGCCTTGGCGAGCCTTTCCTTTATGGCCTCTTCGGAGTCGGTCCCGCGGCCGCGCAGGCGCTGCTCGAGGACTTCGAAGGATGGCGGCAGGATAAGCATTGAGAAGGCCGCGTCGCCGAAGTATTTCTTGAGGTTCACTCCGCCTTTGACGTCAACGTCAAAGAGAATGACGTGGCCCTTGGCCCATATGCGCTCGACCTCCGATTTCAGGGTGCCGTAGAAGCGGTCTTCGTACACTTCCTCGTATTCGACGAAGGAATCCGCCGCGATGAGCTCGCGGAAGCGCTCCGCGGTGATGAAATAATACTCGACACCGTCTTTCTCTTCGCCGCGGGGAGCTCTGGAAGTGGCTGAAACAGAGAATTCAAACTCCGGATACAGGCCGAGCAGATGGTTTACCACCGTGCTCTTGCCGGCTCCTGAAGGAGCGGAGAATATCAATACTTTACCTGGCATTTCTTGATTGTTTCTACAAAGGTAGTGATTTTTATTTATTTAACTTTTTTCTTAGTATATGACAATTTTTGAAAAATTATCGTTTAAACTATTGATTATCAAGTAATTATATTTGCAAAAGACCTCGCGCGAATTCAAGCGCGAAATGCAACTGAAAAGTCAATCTGAGTTAATAAATTAA
>JAUNNZ010000001.1 GCA_030537315.1 Bacteroidia bacterium | reverse complement strand
ACGCCGCGCCTTCACAATCTTACACCCTTGTTGCACTGTTCACTTGAATCGGGGATAAATTATGAAATGGACGTGCGTGTCTTCAAATACAAATGCCAGAATCTCTATGCCGCAGGTGGCGGCACAAATGGCAATTCTATTCATTGCTGCGATGAAATCAGCGGTGCTTTCAAACAGACCATTACCTGTCGCTCCGTCAGAGTATATGTGATAGTATTTTTTCATAGGCGTAATATCGAGTTATTTTTTTGATTCAAAAGGGGCCTGATTGAAAGAAGATATGATTCTTTAACTTTTTGATGATTTTTATCTTTTTATTGAAGAAATAACAATGAGAAAGTATTGCTGATGGAGTTTTTACTATATTTGTCAATGTGGAGCGTTTGATGAAATCAATGCCGGCAGAATTGCCGGAATCGGAAAATATAGATATTAAGTCTTTGTATGAATTATATTCATCAGGGGCGATTGACCTTGTCGTGGTGTTGGGGCCAACAGCATCAGGAAAAACAAAATTTGCAGTCAAACTTGCAAATGATTTTTCTTCTTTAGGATGCCGGGCGGAAATCATCTCTGCTGATTCTCGTCAAGTATACAGGGGGATGGATATCGGCACAGGCAAGGATCTGGCAGAATATGGCTGTGTTCCGTACCATTTGATTGATATTGCGGACGCGGGCAGCCAATACAACGTTTTTCAGTTTCAACAGGATTTCTCGACTGCGTGGGTCGATATCCGTAGTAGAAATGCCATTCCTATTCTATGTGGTGGTACGGGATTGTATATCAATGCCGTGACGTCAAGGTATAACTTCCGGGAGATTCATCCATTGAGCGAAAAACGCAAGAATTTTGACGGTGACGTTCCGGCTTCTTCTATTTCTCTACCGTCTTCCCCATACATCATTGGTGTACTTGTAAACCGCGAAGTGCGAAATGAGCGTATTGACGCTCGCCTTGACGCTCGTTTGCAGGATGGGATGATCAATGAGGTAAAGGGGCTTTTGGAGCAAGGGGTCCCTGAAGCGGTAATGATCTCCTACGGACTTGAGTACAAGTTTGTTACTCTATTCTTGAAGGGCGATTTTGACTATGATGAAATGAGGGATAAACTTGCCACGGCGATCCATCAGTTTGCCAAACGTCAGATGACCTGGTTTCGTGGTATGGAGCGAAGCGGAGTTGTTATCCACTGGACGGAAGTTTAATGGTAATATTGAGGTGGCTTTTGTGTGAACACCCACCTTATGGCCTGCCTAACTTAATTAAGTTTGATTCTTGATTGTGGTTGGGCGACATATAACTCCTATTGCAATTAAACATACCTTGAATATTCGCTATGTTTGAGAATATGCGCAAATTCAGAGCCGAGTGACATATGTGGCTGTCAAACTTAATAAAGTTTGATGGATGTGATGGGTATGTTGCAGGCCTAGTCGCGCTCCATCTCTCGGCGGATGTCCTTTTCCTTGATCGAGGCGCGCTTGTCGTATTCTTTCTTGCCCCTGGCGAGGGCTATGTGGAGTTTTGCGTAGCCGTTTTCTGAAATGTAGGCCTTCGTGACGACAATGGTGAGGCCCTTGGTCTTCACAGCCTGGGCGAGGTGTCTGAGTTCCTTTGAGGTGAGGAGAAGCTTGCGGTCGCGGAGCGGCTCGTGGCTGCTCCAGGCCGAGGCCCAGAAATATGTTGCGATGTTCATTCCGCGGACATACAGCTCTCCGTTGCTGAAATAGCAGTAGGCGTCCTGAAGGGAAGCCTTGCCGGCGCGGATCGACTTGATCTCCGTGCCGACAAGCACTATTCCGGCATCGTACTGCTCAAGCAGTTCGTAGTCGAAAGTCGCGCGCTTGTTGAGAATGTTCACGCGGTTTATCCCCTTCTTCTTGTCTGCCATTACGCCTTGATGCCAAATGCTTTACGGATAGTATCCACGGAATCCAGAAGCTCCCATCCGAAGAACTGAACGTCACGCTCGGCCCAGCTGCCGTCAGGCTGGCGCATTCTGACTGCCTGCACATAAGGCTTGCGGCCCATATGTCCGTAGGCGGCGCAAGGGGAGTAGATAGGGTTTTTAAGGCCGAATCTGCTGATGATAGCAGCAGGGCGCAGGTCGAAGATCTCACGTATTTTTGCCGCTATGTACGAATCTGTGGCTTCTCCGCGGAGGTCGGATATTTCCGACCCGGCTGGTGCCTGGACGTGAGCGGAACCGTAAGTGTCAACAAAAATGGAAACCGGCTCGGCCACGCCGATGGCATAGGCGAGCTGGACCAGGCATTCGTCCGCGACGCCTGCCGCAACCAGATTCTTGGCGATATAGCGTGCAGCGTAGGCGGCTGAACGGTCAACCTTTGAAGGGTCCTTTCCGGAGAATGCGCCGCCGCCGTGAGCGCCGCGTCCGCCGTAGGTGTCAACTATGATCTTGCGGCCGGTGAGACCGGTGTCTCCGGCCGGGCCGCCGATTACGAATTTGCCTGTAGGGTTGACGTGGAGGATGAATTTATCGTCGAACAATGCCGCAGTCGCTGCGGGCAGTGAGGCGATCAGGCGTGGGATGACAATTCCCCTGATGTCGCGTTCGATGCGGTCGTGCATCGCCTCGTCCGTGTCAAAATCGTCGTGCTGGGTGCTGACCACGATGGTGTGTACGCGAAGCGGCTGGTGCTTTCCTGAGAACTCCACCGTGAACTGGGATTTGGCGTCAGGGCGGAGGTAAGGCATAAGTGCCGGCTCGTTGTGACGTATGTCTGCGAGTACCAGCAGTAATTTGTGCGAAAGCGAAAGTGCAAGAGGCATATATTCCTCCGTGTCGCGGCAGGCATAGCCGAACATCATTCCCTGGTCTCCCGCGCCTTGCTCGAGAGGCTCTTCACGGACTACGCCGCGGTTGATGTCGGCGCTCTGCTCGTGGATGGTTGACATGACTCCGCAGGAGAGGGAGTCGAAGTGATAGTCTGATTTGGTGTAGCCTATGCGGGCTATTGTCCTGCGTACAGTGTCCTCGATGTCCACGTAGGCGTCGTCGCTCTTGACCTCGCCTCCCACGATCACGAGACCTGTGGTGCAGAACGTTTCACAAGCTACTTTCGCCTCCTGGTCCTGGCGGAGGAATTCATCAAGGATGGCGTCTGAAATCTGGTCAGCGACCTTGTCGGGATGACCTTCGGAGACTGACTCCGATGTAAAGAGATAGTTCATTTTTTAGCATTTTTTAGACGAGGTTGCAAGCATTCAAATCTGTCCTCGCGGTTGTGTGAATTCGGCGGCAAAGGTAGCAATAATTTTCGATATAAATATTCAAAATTTTCTTTGGGATTTTGATTCAACAAATTAACTTTGCGGCCCGATTCGGGTCAAGTCTGTAAGTGCGCGGCCCGGACATGTTGATAAGTTGTTGAAAAGTCACATAGTATTACCATAGGTAATAACTATCTTTGCAGCGTAGAATTTTTTGTTTATTCTAACTATATCAAAAAAATTATGAAACAAATCCTCAAGAGTCTATTGCTGTCTGCAGCAGCAATGCTTGTTGGTATTTCTGCATTCGCGCAGGTAACAACCTCTTCCCTCAACGGTAAGGTTTCCGATTCGAAGGGCGAGCCTGTTGCCGGCGCCGCAGTAATTGCCATCCACACTCCTTCAGGTACACAGTATTTCGCTGTTGCCAACAACGAAGGTCTTTTCTACATCAACGGTATGCGCGCCGGCGGTCCTTACTCCGTCGAGGTCAGCTGCCTTGGTTATCATTCAGTGACCTACACAGATGTTACCCTCCAGCTCGCTGAAGCTTACGCTATCAATGCGACTTTGAAGGATGACAGCGAAATGCTTTCAGAGGCTATCGTAATCTCTACCGCAGCCTCCAAGTTCGCTGCTGAGAAGACTGGTGCTGCTACCAACATCAACAATTCCCAGATCACCAACCTTCCTACCGTCAGCAGGAGCATCACCGACGTTACCCGTCTTTCACCTTACGGCGGTAACGGAATGAGCTTCGCAGGTTCTGACGGCCGTACCGCTAACTTCACCGTTGACGGTGCGAACTTCAACAACAACTTCGGTCTTTCATCCAACCTCCCTGGCGGCGGCAACCCTATCTCAATCGACGCCATCGAAGAACTCCAGGTTGTCATCTCTCCTTACGATGTCCGCCAGACCAACTTCATCGGCGGTGGTGTAAACGCAATCACCAAGTCAGGTACCAACACCTTCAAGGGTTCTGCTTACATCTACCATCGCAATGAGAACCTCCGTGGCGATACCGTTTGCGGCGAGCAGATCTCCGGCGCACGCGCCATCGACCGCACCACGACCTACGGCTTCTCACTCGGCGGCCCTATCGTCAAGAACAAGCTCTTCTTCTTCGTCAACGCAGAGTACTCAAAGGTTCCTACCGTTGTCAACCGCTGGCAGGGTTCAACCAACGGCGTGGCAAATGCTAACAACTACATTTCCCGCACCACCCTCACAGACCTTGAGAGAGTTAAGCAGGCCGCTATGAGCAAGTACGGTTATGACACAGGTTCATACACCGACTTCCCTGCAAATGAGACCAACCTCAAGCTCCTCGCCCGCATCGACTGGAACATCAACGACAAGCACAAGCTCGCAGTTCGTTACAACTACACCACCAACAAGGTTTGGAACGCCCCTAACGGAACTTCAATGGATGGTGGTACCCGTATGGCCAGCTACCGTATGTCACAGAACTCAATGTCATACGCCAATGCAATGTACTCAATGGACAACCTCGTACATTCGTTCTCAGTTGACCTCAACAGCCGCCTCAGCGACAACCTTTCAAACCAGTTCCTCGCAACCTATTCCATCATCGGCGATGTCCGCGGCACCAACTCAGCAGAGTTCCCGTTCATTGATATCACCAAGGACAACGATAACTACATCGCTCTCGGTTACGAGCTCTTCACCTGGAACAACGCCGTTCACAACAACACCCTCAATATCAAGGACGATATCGTTTACTACGCAGGTGCCCACAAGATCACCGGAGGTATCAACTTCGAGTATCAGATGGCTGACAACCAGTATATGCGCAACGGTACCGGTTACTACCGTTACAACAGCGTCGATGACTTCATCAACGGTGCAACCCCTGAGGTTGTCTGCTTGACCTACGGCTATGACGGCGAGACCAAGCCTGCCGCCCGCGTACGTTTCTACAGACCGGGCATCTACGCTCAGGACGAATGGGCTGTCAATGACAACTTCAAGCTCACCTACGGTCTTCGTCTCGACGGTATGTTCTTCAACAACAATGACGTTATGACCAACAACGCCATCAAGGACCTCACCTATTATCCTGCATACAAGAACTATCAGGAGACCCACATCGATACAGGTACCTGGCCAAAGGCTTCCATTACCGTATCTCCTCGCGTAGGTTTCACCTGGGACGTTCTCGGTGACAAGAGCTTCAAGCTCCGCGGCGGTACCGGTCTCTTCAGCGGCCGTCTGCCTCTCGTATTCTTCACCAATATGCCTACCAACTCAGGTATGGTTCAGTATCAGGCCCAGCTCAATGCGAAGAACACTGATATGACCCTCTTCGACGGCGGTCTCGTTACCGACAGCGAAGGTCACGCAACAACAGCTGCCCTTCTCCAGAAGCTCGTCTCTATGGGTTATCCTCAGACCATCACTCCTGAAGACGGTACCAAGCCATCAGCTGTCAATGCAGTTGACCCTAACTTCAAGATGCCTCAGGTTTGGAAGACCTCTCTCGCTATCGACTACCAGTTCCCTACTTCATTCCCATTCACCATCACTGCCGAGGGTATCTTCAACAAGACCGTCAACGCAGTTTCAATCTCTGACTGGAGCATGAAGAACGTAGGCGGTTTCGCAAGGTTCAACGGTGTTGACAACCGTCCTGTCTATCCTTCAGACTTCCGCTCAACCACCAAGGCATTCGTTCTCCAGAACACGAACAAGGGCTACGGCTGGTCAGCAAACGTCACCATCAATATGCAGCCTGTCGAGGGCCTCAGCCTCATGGCAGCTTACACCCATACTGTCAGCAAGGAAATCACCGGTATGCCTGGTTCAGCAGCTGAGTCAGCATTCACCTATGTTCCTACCGTCGAGGGTCCTAACTACATCAACCTCCACAACTCACAGTATGTCACCCCTGACCGTGTAGTTGCTTCCGCAACACATCACGACAAGAGCGGCAATCACTTCAGCCTCGTTTACGAAGCCTGGAGAGGTGGTTACAACTACTCATATATGACTACCAACGATATGAATGGTGACGGTTACAACTACGACACCATCTATATCCCTACTGATGCAGAAGTCGCCAACGGTTCATTCCGTTTCGTTTCATCTGACGATGCAGACCGCTTCATGGCCTACGTCCACAAGGACAGCTACCTCAGCAAGAACCAGGGCAAGTATGCAGAAGGCTACAGCGTTTACTCTCCTTGGGTACACCGCGTTGACTTCAGCTACAAGCACGACTTCAAGATCCAGCACGGCGAGAGCACAAGCAAGCTCCAGCTCAGCGTGGATATCAAGAACATCCTCAACCTCTTCAACAGCAACTGGGGTGTTTCCAAGTATCTCAATCCTGCAATCGGTACCGACGCACGTATCCTCAAGTATGAGGGAACTGACGCAGACGGTTACGCTACCTTCTCAACTCCGGCTTCCATCAACGGCAACACCGAGACTTTCATGCCTAACCACGCCCTTGGTCAGTGCTGGTATGCTTCTATCGGTATCAAGTATATGTTTAACTAATCAATCGCCTGAATATTATGAAACTTAAATATATATTCGCAGCGCTTGTCGCAACCCTCGCAATCGCGACCGGTTGTCAGAAAGAAAACACCGTCCACGAGCTTGCAGGCTTCAAGGTTGACAACTCCAGTGTAGTCATCCCTATGAGCGGTGGTTCTGCCTCTATCACTTTCACAGCAAACGATGCTTGGGAGTTCCTCAACTACGTTACAGAAAAGAAAGAGACCAAGCAGCTTCCTTCTTGGTTGACCGCCAGCGCAATGGCCGGTCCTGCCGGTTCAAATACAGTTACTTTCACTGCTGAATCCACTCTTGACGGCCGTACCGCCAACCTCGCAATCAAGTGCGGCACCGAGACCCAGTACATCAACGTCATCCAGGGCGTCGCTACCGTGGCAAAGGCAACCTGCGCAGAGGTTATCGCCGGTCCTGACAGCAAGTCATATCTTGTGACCGGTATTTGTACAGGTATTGCCAACACCTCATATGGTAACTGGTATCTCAACGATGGCACCGGTGAGGTTTACATCTATGGTACCGTTGACGCATCAGGTTCATACAACTGGAGCAAGTTCAACATCGAGGTCGGTGACGAAGTAACCGTACAGGGTCCTAAGACCACATACAACGGTACTGTCGAGCTCGTTGACGCCGCTTTCGTAAGCGTCAACAAGTCCCTCATCAAGGTCGAGGAGATCGATCCTGAGGATGCAACAGCCCCTGCAGACGGCGGCCTCATCAAGGTCACCCTCGCAAACAAGGGCCAGGGCCTCTATGTATCAGTTCCTGACGATGCCGCCGATTGGCTCTCACTTTACAGCGTGGAAGGCAATACCGTAGTCTTCAAGGCTGCCGAGAACAATGGCAAGGCACGCAGCACTACCGTTACTTTCGAGACCAAGCAGTCAGGCAAGACCTATTCAGCACAGACCGTTCTCAGCCAGATGGGACGCACCGGCACCGCCGCCCTTCCATATTCAGTTGCTGAAGCAATCGAGTTCTGCGGTGGCCTTACCGCTCCTACCACCATCGATTTCTATGTATCAGGTGTCATCTCAAAGATCGTCTACACATTCTCAGAGCAGTATGGTACTGCAACATTCTGGATGTCAGATACAGGCGAGTACTATGGCGACACTACCAAGGATTTCGAGGCTTACAGCGTTTACTGGTTCGGCAAGGAGCCTTGGGCAGATGGCGACGAGCAGATCGAAGTTGGTGCAAACGTAGTTGTCGTAGGTCAGCTTACGAGCTACAAGGGCACAGCCGAGACCAACTCAAAGGCTGCAGGTATCTACAAGATCAACGGTCAGACCAACAGCGACAACGGCCTTGGTCTCTCAGCCTGCCCTCTCAACATTGCAGGTGCTGTTGCATATTGCAACACTCTTGAGTCAAATGCAGTTACCGCAGGTAAGGTTTGGGTCAAGGGTATTGTCTGCGAGCTTACCAAGTACCAGTATGGTGCGTCTTACAACACCGCTTCATTCTGGCTTTCAGATGACGGCAAGACTGACGGCGACAAGTTCGAGGCTTACAGCATCTTCTACACCAACAACCCGGATTGCGATTCTTCAGTAGCATTCCCTGCAGATGGCAAGCTCATCGATCTTGGTCAGGAGATTGTCCTCTATGGTAACCTTACCAACTACAAGGGCACCGCAGAGACCGCTTCAAAGAAGGCTTATATCGTCAGCCAGAAATAATCGCTCATAGCAATTATAATTATATGGAAAGGAGAACGGGAAACCGCTCTCCTTTCTTTTTTTCGCCATAGAAAATGTGTACCTTTACGGCATGAAAATCAATAAGCAAAAGATGGTTTTTGCAGTGCTTCTCGTAGCAGTGGCCTGCACCAAACAGGAGAATGGTTCCAATCCGGAATCAGACAAGGGTACAATCTCCGTCACTCCGGCCAGCCAGACTCTGGATTACAAGTCCGGCTCCGTGACGGTCAGCGTCAGGGCAAACAAGGCCTGGCAGGCGACAGCCAGTGAGAACTGGATCACCGTGACTCCAAGCAGGGGCGAGGGTAATGCCGACGTCACTGTCTCTGTGACCAAGAACGGCACGGGAGAAGAACGCAGAGGAAAAGTCACTTTCGGACTGAATATGGGCAACGCTTCCGCTGAGGTCACTGTCACCCAGGCGACCAATGTGGGGCCTGACGGCATCGTGAACGCTACGATCGCAGAGTTCAATGCAGAACCGGACAGCGATAAGATGTGGTACCGTATCACCGGCGAAATCATATCCATTTCAAGTTATGCATATGGTGACCTCTATATCAAGGACGACACAGGATTCCTTTATGTATATGGACTTGCTCCTGCCAAGGGCGGCAGCACACAGGACTTCAAGAGCCTGAACCTGAAGGCGGGCGACGTGGTAACACTGGTCGGCAACCGCACGACATATGGTGAAAAGAAGGTCATCGAGACGGCCAACGCCTACTATGAATCACACACGGCAGGCCGCGGCTATCCCGGATTTACGGAAAAGAGTGCCAAGGCAACCTGGCTTGAACTTCCCGCCACAAGCGAAAGCGCTGACGGCAATGTCTTCATCCACCACCGTGACGAGGCCGGTGGCAGGAATTTCTCCGCATATTTCAGCACCGGCGACAGGGTGTCCAGATGGGTATGCTATCCATATGTATACGGTCAGGGCGAGGACGGACGTCACAACGATCCTTATGCTTTCGATCCGCTCGTTGACGTTGGCAATCAGGCAACCCTTTCCAAGTCATACAAAGGTGATTTCATCCGCGGCCACATGGTCCCTTCCAACGACCGCGCGGGGCGCGCGAATTATGATGTTTTCCTTGCCACCAACATCATGCCGCAGGACTATTCTCTCAATGGCGGTATCTGGTCAGACCTTGAAAAGAAGGTCCATTCAAAGTGGGCTTCACAGAGCGACACCCTGTATGTTGTGACCGGAGCAGACATTGCCGGCAGCACGACTACGGAAACCGATATTGACAACAAGACGGTCACCGTCCCTGTGGGTGTGTACAAGGCAATCCTTGCAAAGACAAAGCAGGGCGAGTACAAGGCCCTCGGCATTTATTTAGACAACAAGCCGAATGCAAACGCCACCGTCTCGGGATCGATGGCAATATCCATCGATGAGCTTGAAAAGAAGGTCGGCACCGACTTCTTCGTGAATCTCCCTGATGACGTGGAGAAGGATGTCGAAGCGGCGGATCCTCAGGCTGACAACTGGTGGTGGCAATAATATAGAACACAATAACCATATATTATGAAAAAGTATTTCGCAATCCTTGCAATCGCTTTTGCCATGACAGCTTGCAACCGAACAAATCCATTCCTCTCCGAGTGGAACACCCAATACGGCATCCCTGATTTCGCGGCCATCAAGATCACCGACTACATGCCGGCGGTCAAGGCCGGCATCGCCCAGCAGGAGGCCGAGATCCAGGCGATCATTGACAATCCGGAGGCTCCGACCTTCGAGAACACCATCGCGGCCTTTGACCGCAGCGGAGCAATCCTTGACCGCGTGAGCGCCGTTCTCTTCAACGTCAGCGAGTCCGACGTCACCGACGAACTCAACGCAGTCGTTGAGGAGGCCACCCCTCTCATCTCCGTCCATTCCGACAACATCTTTATGAACCCTGCGTTCTTTTCCCGCGTCAAGGCTATATACGATGCCGACCAGAGCAATCTCACCCGCGAGCAGCAGATGGTTCTCAAGGATATGTACGAAGGCTTCATCAACAATGGTATCGGCCTCGATGATGCCGGCCAGGCCCGCCTCAAGGAGATCAACAGCGAGCTCTCGTCTCTCGTGATCACCTTCGGCAACCACATCCTGGCAGAGAGCAACGCATACAAGGCCGAAATCGGCGCTTCCGTTGCAAACTACTACGACATGATGGCTGCCGAGCCGGACCGCGCAAAGCGCGAGAAGATGTTCAACCTTTATTCTCACCGCGCCAACAACGGCAACGAGAATGACAACAAGGAAACACTTCTCCGCATTATGGACCTCCGCATCGAGAAAGCGAAGATTCTCGGCTTCGACACTCCTGCGGCCCAGATCCTCGACACCAAGATGGCCAAGACTCCTGAGACCGTGGATGCATTCCTCGCCAATATCATGGATGCGGCCGTCAGACGCGCCAAGGAAGAGGTTGCCGATATGCAGAAGGTGATGGATGAAGACATAGCCGCAGGTATCCTGTCTGCAGGCACAAAGATTCAGCCTTGGGATTATATGTACTACGCAGAGCGTGTCCGCAAGGCCCGTTACGCTCTCGATGAGGCTGAAGTGATGCAGTATTTCAAGATGGAGAATGTCCGTGCAGGCGTCTTCGGCAATGCCACCCGCCTCTATGGACTCCAGTTTGAGCCGATCGAAGGTGTGGCCCTCTTCAATCCTGAGGCGGAGGCCTTCAAGGTAACCGATGAAGACGGTTCCCTCATCGGTGTCATCATCACTGACTATTATCCTCGCGACAGCAAGCGCGCAGGCGCCTGGATGTCGGAATTTGCGATGCAGTATTACGATGAGAACGGCAACAACGTCCGTCCTGTCATCGTGAACATAGGCAACTTCAACAAACCTACTGAAGACAAGCCGTCACTTCTCACCATCGACCAGGTAGAGACAATGTTCCACGAGTTCGGTCATGCCCTGCACGGCCTTCTCAGCCAGTGCCACTACAAGAGCGTAGCCTGCACAAGCGTAAAGCGTGATTTCGTTGAACTCCCTTCACAGATCAACGAGAACTGGGCGTTCGAGCCTGAGGTGCTTGCGACATACGCTTTCCACTACCAGACCGGAGAGGTTATCCCTGCAGAGCTTGTCGCAAAGGTACAGGCCGCATCGAACTTCAACCAGGGCTTCACCACAGCTGAACTCTGCGCCGCTTCGATCCTTGATATGAAATGGCATGAACTCAGTTCGATCGAGGGCATAGACGTCGAGGGATTCGAGGCAAAGGTCTGCAAGGAAATGGGTCTGATCGACGAGATCATCCCTCGCTACCGCAGCACCTATTTCAACCACATCTTCGGATCAAGCGGATACAGCGCAGGTTATTACAGCTACCTCTGGGCTGAAGTACTTGACAAGGACGCCTTCGAACTTTTCCGTCAGAAGGGCATCCTCGACAAGGAGACGGCTATGAGCTTCCGCCACAACATCCTTGAGAAAGGTGGCAGCGAAGAGCCTATGACGCTTTACAAGCAGTTCCGCGGAGCGGAGCCGGATGCCGGCGCGCTTCTTCGCGCGCGCGGCCTCGCAGAATAGAATATTATATATACAGATATGAATAAGAAAGTACTTTTGATGATTCTCGACGGTTGGGGCGAAGGACGTCACGACCAGAGCAATGCGATTTATACACAGGGCGCGCCGTTCATCGACAGTCTCCGTGCAAAATATCCTATGGCACATCTCCAGGCCTGCGGCGAATACGTCGGCCTTCCTGATGGCCAGATGGGCAACTCCGAGGTCGGACATATGAACCTCGGTGCCGGCCGCGTGGTTTACCAGGATCTGGTGAAGATCAATATGGCTTGCCGCGACCATAAGCTTATGGAGAACAAGGAGATCAAGGCCGCTTACGACTATGTGAAGCAGAGCGGCAAGAAACTCCATTTCTTCGGCCTCTGCTCCCACGGCGGAGTCCACTCATCCCTCAATCATCTCTATGAGTTCCTCGCAGAGGCAAAGAAGATGGGCCTTGAGGACGTTTATGTACACTGCTTCATGGACGGCCGCGACTGCGACCCACGCAGCGGCTATGGTTTCGTAAAGGAACTTGAAGAGAAGATGTCCGAGACAGCAGGTAAGGTTGCCACCGTATGCGGCCGCTTCTACGCGATGGACCGCGACAAGCGCTGGAACCGCGTCAAGGAAGCTTACGACATGCTTGTCGAGGGCAAGGGCGATCAGTTCGAAAGCGCTCTCGCAGGAATCCAGGCATCATACGATGCAGATGTCACCGACGAGTTCATCAAGCCTATAGTGATCACGAAGGACGGACAGCCTCTCGCGAAGGTCGAGGAAGGTGATGCCGTTATCTTCTACAACTTCCGCAACGACCGTGCCCGTGAGCTCACCAATGTCCTCACCCAGAACGATATGCCTGAGGAAGGTATGAAGAAGATCCCTCTGTATTACTGCTGCCTCACTCCGTATGACGCTTCATTCACGGGTCTCCACATCCTCTTCGACAAGGAGGAAGTCAAGGATACCCTCGGCGAGACTGTCGCCAAGGCCGGCAAGCGCCAGCTCCGTATAGCTGAAACAGAGAAATACGCTCACGTAACGTTCTTCTTCAACGGCGGCCGCGAGGTTCCTTTCGAGAACGAGGACCGCATCCTCGTGAATTCCCCGAAAGTCGCAACCTATGACCTCCAGCCGGAGATGAGCGCAGTTGAGGTCACTGACAAGCTCTGCGACGCCATCCGCTCCGAGAAGGAGGATATGATTATCCTGAACTATGCAAACGGCGACATGGTCGGCCATACAGGCATCTACAAAGCCATCTGCAACGCAGTCGGCTGCATAGACGGATGCGTTGAGGCAGCTGTCACCTGTGCCCTCAACCATGGTTATGTCGTACTTCTGACGGCGGACCACGGCAATGCCGACTACGCAGTCAACGAGGACGGTTCACCGAATACCGCACACTCACTGAACGAAGTTCAGTTCATCGTGATCGGTGCCGGCGACGAGGTCAAGACAGTCAAGGACGGTGCGCTTTGCAACGTAGCGCCTACGATGCTCAAGCTGATGGGAATCCCTCAGCCGGAATCAATGACGGCCGAGCCGCTTATCTAAATGTGAGTCGTCAATAAACTGACGGAGCCGTCGGGAACTATCCCGACAGATTTATCGGAGGAGAGTGCCAGAACGGCCTCTCCTTCTTTTATTGCCACACCGTTGAGAGTGGCGCTGCCGCCGATGCAGACAAAGATGAGAAATTCAGACTCAACCGGCTGCGTGTAACCGTCAGTGAGCCGTAACAGGTCCGTGGTGAAATGCGGACAGCGGGCCAGTTCGACAGGTTTGCCTTCGGCGGGAGTATAGTTTGTCCGATAGCCGGGATATACCTTGTAGTCGATGGCGTCCTTCGCTTCGGCGGTATGCAGCTGGCGTGGCTTCCCGTCCAGTCCCGGACGGTTGTAGTCATAGATGCGGTAGGTGATGTCGCAGGTCTGCTGGATCTCTGCGAGGTAGCATCCGCCGCAGATGGCGTGGATACGGCCTGCCGGCAGGAAAAAGACGTCGCCCGGGGCGACCTTGTGGTCTGCCAGGACGGAAACGATACGGTCCTTGCGGACCAGCTCCTCATATTCGTCAGGGGTGATCTTCTCCTTCAGGCCGGAATACAGGTGCGCGCCTTCCGCGGCTCCGATGACGTACCACATCTCGGTCTTGCCGTTGCAGCCGTGACGCTGCCGCGCGATCTCGTCATCGGGATGCACCTGGATGCTCAGGTCCCTGCGTGCGTCGATGAATTTGATAAGCAGAGGGAACTGTCCGGGATAAATTTCAGTGATTTTCCTGCCTTTTTCCGGACCTTCGGCCACAACGGACTCACTGCCAGGAACACCGGAGAGAACCCAGTTCTCGGTGCCCCAGACAAGAGTCTTGAGTATAGGCTCGAATTTGTACATTATTTCCTCCTCTTCTTCTTTCCGAAGATCCTGGAGGCAAGGGAAGTGACCAGATACAGGCCGCCCCAGAAGCCTTTGCCGCCTACGAAATTGCTTACGGCGGAAATGGGATTGAGGAAGTTCTGCGTCTGCCTGTAGCGCCTGTCGAATTTCCTTTCGGAATGCGCGCGGCGCTTCTTCACGTCTGCAAGAGCCTTCTCGAGGTCCTGCACGTTGCGTATGCCGTTATACCTGTTGCTCATCGTTGTCGTCATTATAGAATGCGTCGATGAACATCTTCACAAACATATTGTGGAAAAGACGCTTGCGCAGTATGAACAGGACAATAAGTATCACGGCGATGACGCCGGCAACTATCAGCGTTCCGAAAGGATTGCCGAAAACGTTGTTGAGCCATTGGAGCAACGCAACGGAGAGAAGCCCCAGAAGAGTGACGAGAAGGGCAATCACAAGAAGTATGCTGAGCGTCTGGCTGAGGACGGATGAAAGGCTTTTGGTAGCCTTGAGCTTGAACTCGTCCAGCCTGATGTCAGCGTATTCCTTGATGTCGCCTACAAGTCCCTCCCTGTTCTCGGGACGTTCCTTAGCCATTATGCTTCCTCCTCTTCGTTCATGAAATCGTCTTCGACGTCGTCGAAGTCCTTCTTTACTGAATCGCGGAACTTGGAGCACTTCTTTTCCATGTCACGCATGAATTCGTGACCTCTTTCAGTGCAGGTAAGGATAGCGATTGCAGCACCTGCCACCATACCGGAGACAAAGCTGAAGAATGATCCACCATTTGCCATAATCGTAAGTATTAAAGGGTTTCTATCAATTCATAATCGAGCTGGCGCATTTCCAGGTTGGCCTGCTTGACCTTGATCCTGGCGCGGTCGCCCAACTTGTAAACCTTGTGGGTGCGTTTGCCCACGAGCCTGTAGTGCTCTTCGTCGAATTCGAAGAAATCGGAGCGTATCTCACGCAGAGGGACCATACCCTCGATATGGGTCTCGTCGATCTCGACGTACATGCCCCATTCCGTGATGCCCGAAACGGAGCCCTCGAATTCCTGCCCGACCTTGTCCTGCATGAATTCTACAAGCTTGTATTTTACGGAAGTGCGCTCTGCGTCGGCGGCCACGAGCTCGCGGTCGGATGCGTGCTTGCACTCCTCTTCGTATTTCTCCCTTTTCTGGCTCTCCGCATTCGCGAGATATAGCGCCAGCAGGCGATGTACCATAAGGTCAGGGTAACGCCTGATAGGTGAGGTGAAATGTGTGTAGAACTTGAATGCGAGCCCGTAATGTCCGATATTCTCGGTGCTGTAGCAGGCCTTCGCCATAGCGCGCAGCGCGAGGTTCTCGAACGCGTCGAATTCCGGCTTACCCTTAGCCTGCTCCAGCAGGCCGTTGAGGGTATGCGCGGCGCCGCGCCCTGAAAGCTCGTCACCGAGCCTGTAGCCGAAGCCTTTGGCGAAGGTGCGGAGACCTTCCAGTTTCAGTTCGTTCGGTTCTCCGTGGACGCGATAGACAAATGTCTTGGCGTTCCTCTGGACAACCCCGTTCATCTGGCCGCCGGTGGCCACGAACTCGGCTACCGTGCGGTTTGCGAGGAGCATGAACTCCTCGATAAGCCAGTTGGCTTCCTTGGAGATTTTCTGGTATACGCGAAGCGGCTTGCCGTTTTCATCGACCTCGACCTTCATCTCAGGACGGTCGAAGTTGATTGCGCCGGCCTTTGATTCATTGGCCTTGAGAATACCTGCCAAGGTGTTGAGGGTCTTGACGGCAACCTCGATTTGTGCCACAGGCTGTCGCTCGGCTTCGATTATTTCCTGCGCCTGGTCGTAGTCCAGACGGAAATTGGAGCGGATGGCTGTACGGCCGATCCAGCGTGATTTGATCTCCGCCTTAGGCGTCATCTCAAAGACGGCGGAGAATGTAAGCTTGTCTTCGTCCGGACGGAGGGAGCAGAGCTTGTTGCAGAGCTTCTCCGGGAGCATAGGCACGGTACGGTCCACGAGATAGACGGACGTTCCGCGCTCGCGCGCTTCCTTGTCCACGGCCGAGCCGGGCTTTACGTAGTGGGACACGTCTGCGATGTGTACGCCCACCTCGAAGTTACCGTTAGGCAGGGCCTTGAATGACAGTGCGTCATCGAAGTCCTTGGCGTCGGCAGGGTCGATGGTGAATGTGAACGTGTCGCGGAAATCCTTGCGGCCCTTCATATCCTCGGCAGTGATTTCCTCGGAAATCAGGTCTGCCGCGTCCTCAACCTCCTTCTCGAATCTGTAAGGGAGGTTGAATTCCGCCAGTATGGCGTGCATCTCGGTATCGTTGGCCCCCGGTTCTCCAAGGACGTCAACGATGCGTCCGTGCGGGTTGACGTCACCGCGTTCCCATCCTTCGACGATGGCGGACACCTTCATCCCGGCCTTTGCTCCCATGGCGGAAGCGGCCTCTGCGTCAACCTGGATGTCGTAAGGCATGAATTTGCTCTGCATAAGCACCCATGCCTGTGCACCTACGGTGTGGAAGATGCCGACGAACTGTTTTTTCGAGCGCTCGACTATCTCGACGACCTCGCCTTCGCGGCGCTTGTCCTTCGATTTCTCGCGGGTGACGGCGACCCGTACGGTGTCACCGTCAAGGGCGCGGCGGGTCTTGGACGCCTTCACGAAGACGTCGTCGTCCTGACCTTCTATGATCACGAAGATGAAGCCCTCGCGCGTCATCTGCACGCGGCCGACGTACTGTGGAAATATCTTTTTCCCGGTGTTCTTGCGCCTGCCGTGCGGCGCACCGTTATTCTTTTTTCTCTTCATTTACACAAATATATTGATTTTGAAGGAATTCTGCCATAGCCCGCAAAGATTTGCCCCTGTGCGAAATCGCATCCTTATCCTCGATGCGTATCTCCGCGAGGGTCTTGTCAGGGAACTCGTCGGCAATGAACACAGGGTCATAGCCGAATCCCCGTGTGCCGGACTCTTTCTCTGAAATCATTCCTTCAAGACATCCGTCAAAATAATATTCCTTGTCATCCAGGATCAGGGTCACCACGCAGCGGAACCGTGCCGTGCGCGGCTCGCCGGGATGCTTCGCAAGCTCTGAGAGCAGGACGTCGCGGTTGGCCTGGAAATCGTGGGATGCGCCTTCGTGGCCCATTATTTCAGCGAAGCGGGCGGCGTGTATGCCGGGAAGGCCGCCCAGGGCGTCGACTTCGAGCCCCGTGTCATCGGCGAAGCAGTCGAGCCCCGTCTTTTCGTGAATGTAGCGCGCCTTGATGATGGAATTCTCCTTTAGCGTAGTACCGTTTTCCTCTATATCGTCGGTGATGCCCAGGTCGGCCGGACACAGCAGTTCATATCCCGGGCCCAGTATTTCCTGAGCCTCCTTGAACTTTCCCTTGTTCCCTGTCGCGAATACTATTTTCATGCCTTGACCATTTTATAAATCTTGTCGCCGCGGCGGAGTCTTCCGTCGGGGCATATCGATGGGTCGACCGCCACTGAGCATCGGGCACCCTTGTCGGCGACCGATACCGTCTTGAGATTGACGCGGATGTCGTCTGCGGCAAATTCCACCACACCCGTGGTGGCGCCGACCGCCATCACCTTGTCGCCGGCGTCTAGTGCCGCCGACTCAACTGTTATTTCCGCCACACCTATCCTGTCGAACCAGTTTGTAACCTTGCCGACATAGACCTTCCTGAGCGTTGACTGCGAACCGTAAACGTCGCTCCACTGCCCGAGGTATGCGCCCATATAGTAGCCGTCCCAGAAGCCTCGGTTGAACACTTCGGCAAGACGCGCCTTGAGGCCCGTACCCATTTCACGGGTGTATGTGCCGTCGCAGACGGCGTCGGCCGCTTCGCGGTAGCACTGCGTACAGCGCTTGACGTATTCCGCCGAGCGTGCGCGTCCCTCGATCTTGAACACCTTCACGCCGGACTCGATGATCCTGTCCATGAACTCTATGGTGCAGAGGTCCTTCGGCGACATTATGTATTTGTTGTCGATGAGCAGCTGCCTGCCGGTGTCCAGATCAGTCACTTCGTAGCCGCGGCGGCAGACCTGGAAGCATTCTCCCCGGTTGGCGGAAGCGCCGTAGGCGTGTAGTGAGAGATAGCATTTGCCTGAAATGGCCATGCAGAGCGCGCCGTGGGCGAACATCTCGATGCGGACCGGCTTGCCGGAAGGGCCGCAGATGTTGTCGCGGAGAATCACTTCGTGGATTTCCCTGACCTGGTCAAGTGTGAGCTCGCGGGCGAGCACGACAACGTCGGCGAACTGCGCATAGAAGCGCAGCGATTCCACGTTCGATATTGACAGCTGGGTGGAGATGTGCACCTCCAGTCCAATCTGGCGGCAATATTGTATGGCGGCCATGTCTGAGGCGATGATGGCGTCCACGCCGGCCGCCTTTGCGGCATCAAGTGCCTCGCGCATCGCGGCCAGGTCGTTCTGGTACAGCACGATGTTCAGCGTGAGGTAACTCTTGACACCGGCCTCCCGGCATATGCGTGTGACTTCTGCGAGGTCCTCGGGACCGAAGTTGTTTGCCGAGTGGGACCGCATGTTCAGGCGGCCCACTCCGAAATATACAGAGTCGGCTCCGCCTTGAATTGCTGCGTGCAGACATTCGAAATTGCCCGCAGGGGCCATTATTTCCAGTTCTTTCTTATCCATAATGATATGCAAAGATACAAATTCCACGTGATACGCTGAAAATTACTATATTTGTATGATATGTATGACAGAGAACAAAATAACGGAATCATAGACAGGCTCTTCGAGCAGATTGAGTTTGACAGGGAACCGTCGGGTCTGTATGACCCGCTGAGATATATGATAGAGATAGGTGGCAAGCGCATCCGTCCGAAGGTGTGTCTTCTGACCTATTCTCTCTTCAGTGATAAGATTGACGACACCATTCTGTCTCCATGCGAAGCCTTGGAGGTTTTCCATACTTTCACCCTCATCCACGATGACATCATGGACAGGTCTCCGCTCCGTCGTGGTATGCCTACCGTTTGGAAAAAGTGGTCCGAGGACCACGCTATCCTGTCGGGAGACGTGATGCTGATAGATTCGTACAAGCGCATTTCAAAAGCTCCGTCAAAACGTCACAGCGAGGTGATGCAGGTGTTCTCGGCAACGGCGGCCGAAGTCTGCGAAGGACAGCAGTACGATATGGACTTCGAGTCCGAGAAGTCCGTTCCGATGGCTGATTACAACAAGATGATCGGCCTCAAGACAGCGGTTCTCATAGCATGCTCGGCAAAGATTGGCGCCATCGTCGCGAATGCGTCCGAGGAGATCTGCGCGGCCATTTACAACTACGGCTACGAACTTGGGATGGCGTTCCAGATTGCAGATGACTATCTTGACGCATATGGCGACGAAAAGGTGTTTGGAAAGCCTATAGGCGGCGATATCATCAACGCAAAGAAGAGCTGGCTCACAGTCCGTGCGCTTGAAAAGACGGCGGATAAGGAGGGATTTCTGGAGGCATTTGAATCAAAGGCGGAAACCCCGGAGGAGATGACAGCCAAGATTGCAACTGTCAAGAACCTTTACGACGAACTCGGAGTTGCGGATGACGCCCGCGCTGAAATCGTGCGTTTCACCGACAGGGCCCTTGATGCAGTGTCCGGCATAGGACTGGACGCATATCAGCTTGCTGCCTTGAAAGAATTTGCCGACACGCTTGTCGGCCGTGCAAAATAGTCTATGACTGGGACGGCAACGGTAGTAAAGAATGCAGGCAGCCATTATCTCCTGAGCGAACTGCCGGAATGGCGGCTTTTTCCGGCCGTGCTCCGCGGAAAGGTGCGCCTTGCGCACAGCTCTGCGACGAATCCCGTCGCCGTGGGGGACAAGGTCCGCTATGAGATGGACTCATCCGAGGCTACCGAGACGAATCCTGCCGTAATTACCGAAATCTTTCCGAGGGAGAACTACCTTATCAGAAAATCCACGAATCTCAGCCGTCAGGCACACGTGATCGCCGCCAACGTGGACCAGGCGATACTCGCTGTCAGCCTGTATTTCCCTGAGATCAAGCTCCCTTTCCTCGACAGGATTCTCGTAACCTGCGAGGTGTACAAGGTGCCGGTCGTCATAGCACTGAACAAGGTGGACATGTACAGGGCGGAGGCGCCGGAAGCGGTTGAGGATTTCAAGCGCATCTATGGTGGCGCCGGGTATAATGTCATCGAGACTTCCGCCCGCACGGGCGAAGGCATTGATGAGCTCCGCAAACTCTGCGAAGGCAGGGTGAACCTCATCTCCGGAGAATCCGGAGTGGGCAAGTCAAGCATCGTCCGCGCGCTTGACCCTTCGCTTGACCCGAAGGTGGGCAGGATATCCGAAGCGCATCTGCAGGGCAAACATACCACATCCTTATACGAGATGTACAGGCTGTCTTCAGGCGGCTTTATCATCGATACACCGGGCCTCAGGGGGTTCGGTCTCGTGGACCTGGAGAAAGAGGAGATAGGTAAATACTTCCCTGAAATGCTGCGTGTCGCCGACAACTGCCGCTTCGCGCCGTGCACGCACACTCATGAGCCCGGTTGTGCCGTCAAGGCGGCCGTCGATGGGGGGGAGATCAGTGCAGAACGTTACAATTCATACCTGGGGATGTTGGAAGAGGACAAGAAATTCAGGTAAAAGTCATAAGAACCGTCAATCAAACTGATAATATGTTACGAAAAATCAGAATCATTCTGGCCGTGCTGTTCTTTACGGGGATCACACTGCTCCTCGCAGGCATCGGAGCCAGATGGTGGGGATGGATGGCAAAGCTCCAGTTCCTTCCATCCTGCCTTGCTCTTAATTTTGCCGTAATAGTCGGCATCCTTCTCCTGACCGTTCTCTTCGGTCGAATTTACTGCTCTGTCATATGCCCTATGGGCGTATTTCAGGACTTTGTGATCTGGATTCGCAGACAGGGGGGTCTTCTCCTGCACAAGATCAATGAGCGCAGGCTTCGCCGCTATGCCGCAGCCAGGAAGGCCGGCAAGGATGTGGAAAAGCCTTCCACACTCAAAAAGGAAGTCAAGCATTTCGAATTCAGCAAGGAACACAAGTGGGTGCGATATACGGTGCTTGTCCTCACCATAGCAGCCATCGTTGCAGGCCTTCAGGTCGTCGTGGCCATGATTGCACCTTACAGTGCATACGGCAGGATGGTCCGCACGGCAGTGGGACTCGGCGGCGGAGAGTCACTTGCTCCCGCCCTTATCGTTGCCGCGGCCGTCACCTTCGTGGCCATAACGGTTTGCGCGTGGCTTTGGGGACGTGCCTACTGCAATACCATATGCCCTGTCGGAACCCTTCTTGGTCTCTTCAGCAAGCATTCGCTGATGCACATCAAGATTGATGAGAGCAAGTGCGTGGCTTGCGGAAGATGCGGACGAGGCTGCAAGTCTTCATGCATCGATATGGACGCGCATACCGTAGATTACAGCCGTTGCGTCGATTGTTTCGACTGCATCAGGAGATGCAAGGAAGGCGCCATATCCTTCGGCGTTGGAAAAGCGGACGCGAAAGATTCGGTCGCCCCGGCAAAGGAATGTGCGGACAACGGCCGGAGGCAGTTCATGCTGACCGCCGCCCTTCTCGGCGGCGCGGCCATTACCGCCAAGGCGCAGGAAGCGCATCTTGACGGAGGACTCGCGGATATCGTTCCAAAGACCAATCCGGCCCGAACAGACCGTCTTGTCCCTTTCGGAGCTGAAAGTGTGGAGAATTTCTATTCCCGCTGCACAGCCTGCCAGCTATGCGTGAGCAACTGCCCTAACCACGTGCTCCGCCCGTCCACCGACCTCAAGCACCTCCTTCAGCCGGAGATGGGCTATGAGAACGGCTTCTGCCGTCCCGAGTGTACGCTCTGCTCTGAGATATGCCCGTCCGGCGCCATAAAGCCGGTCACCCGCGAGCAGAAGCTCGCCACCCATATCGGTCGCGCTTCCGTCAATCTTGACCTCTGCGTTTCCGCTCTTGGCCAGGATTCCTGCGGCAACTGTGCCGCGCGTTGTCCGGTCGGCGCCATCCGTATGGTAGTTGACCAGGAAAGCGGCCGCAAGGTTCCGGCCGTTTCAGAGGAAATCTGTATTGGCTGCGGCGCCTGCGAATTCCTTTGCCCGAGCCGCCCGATAAGTGCAATAACAGTTAACGGACTCGCAGTACACCATGAATAGAAGAGATTTCATAAAAAAGGCAGGCTTGGGCTCAGCGGCCCTCGGACTTGCCGCCTGCGCGCCAAAGGCAGGAAAATCAAATATAGCCAATCCGGCACAGCCGGCAGAAATATCATCTCTGGGCGCAGTCGCCCAGCATCAGGAGGGCATTGGCCTTCTGGGCTATGGCTCGATGAGGCTTGATTCATACAAGGACGAGAATGGCAATGACGTGTTCAATCAGGAGAAGATGAACTCCATGATCGCGATTGCGATGGAGCACGGAATCAACTATTTCGACACCGCTCCTGCATATCTTGAAGGACAGAGCGAGATACTTACAGCAAACGCCCTTGCAAACTTCCCGAGAGAAAGTTATAAGATAGCGACCAAATGTTCCACCCAGGGATTGTCCGGTGCGGATGCAGAGAAAGCCGGCCGGGAGATGTTCAAGAATTCCTTCAAGAACTTCAGGACCGATTATATCGACTATTATCTGATGCACGGACTGAGTTCAAGGAAGGACTTTGAGGACCGTTTCTCAGGACTGATCGACATGTATGTGGAAGAGCGCGCCAAGGGCCGTATCCGCAATCTCGGCTTCTCCTTCCACGGCAGCAGGGAGGGCTTCCTCAGCCTGATGGAACTCCACGAAAAATATCATTGGGATTTCGTCCAGATACAGATGAATTACGTAGACTGGAACCGTGACGCCGAGTTCCTCTACAACGAGCTTGACAAGCGCGAGATTCCGATCATCATTATGGAGCCTATCCTCGGCGGCCGCCTCGCCAACGTTCCGGCGGCTATTTCGGATGAGTTGAAGTCACGCGACCCGCAGGCCACCATAGCATCCTGGGGTTTCCGTTTCGTCGGTTCCTATCCGAGAATTGCGGTCGTCCTCAGCGGTATGTCCGAAATGCAGCATCTCGAGGACAACATCAGGACATTCTGTGATTTCAAACCTTGCACCGAGGAGGAACTGGAGTTCCTCAAGGGCATAGGCGAGAAAATAATGAAGTATCCTATCATTGAGTGTACCGGTTGCCAGTACTGTATGCCTTGCCCGTACGGAATCGACATTCCGGGCATCTTCAAGTTCTACAACAGGGAGGTGAATGCGGGAACATATGTGACAAGCAAGGAACAGGAGCACTATGCCAGAGCACGCAGGAAATACCTTGCAGCATATGACAAGGCCATCCCGACCATACGTCAGGCGGACCACTGCATATCCTGCGGGCGATGCGCAAAGCGCTGCCCGCAGCATATATTCATTCCGCGCCAGCTGAAGCGGATCAATGATTACCTTGAAAAGCTGAAGCAGGACACGTTGTAATAGCCGTTTAACGGAACAGTTCGTGCAGAACCCGTAAAGAACGGACCTCTATTCTGGATTCGGTGTGATGGCTGAGATACTGGAGAAGTATCTCGGCCATTTCGCTTCTGGAATCTCCGGACAGAGGAAGTATGAGCGCCTCGGCGTATGGCAGTGAAATCAGGCTGGATATCTCCCGGAGGTGTTCTCCTGCGAACGGAGTGAGGTCCGACAGGGACGGAGAGAATCCCAGGACTCCGCAGAATTCCAGAAGGAACATCAGATGGAAATTCGCGAAATCGCTTTCAAGCGCGTCCAATGTCAGTATGCTTTTTTTGCACCATTCGAACAATCCGTCCTCATTGGCCCCATCTTTGATAGTCCTGTACAGGACTTCGCTCATAAACATACAGATTGCGTTCTTGCGGACGTCGCTCCGTATGCCGGCAAGAGGGGAGACGGCGGATGCGCCGCGGAGGCGCCAGAGGTCTGACTTGGAGTTTTCGGTGATTTCGGCTTCCAGGATGTTCAGAGGAAGGTACAGAGCCATTCCCGAACTGCGGGAGACACTTGCAATGAAGCTGCGGCGTCCCCACAGGCTGCTCAATGTGTGCAGCACAAGGGACTTCTCGCCAATCTTTGTCACTGCAAGTATTATGAGCTGTGCCGAGTGTGTCATACCACACAAAAATAATTATTTTATTATCTTCGTAGTATGAAAATGAAAAGGATTTTTCTCGCGATCGCTTTTGCCGCTACGGCGCTTGCGGCTTCCGCACAGTCAAAGAATTTCAAGCTTGCCCAGTGGGTCGAGATACAGAACGCCATCGTCAAGCAGCTTGACAAATCCTATGTCGACAGCCTTCCTGTCGACCGCATCGAGCGCAAGGCTGTGGATGCCATGCTTGGCGCCCTTGATCCGTATACCGTGTACATCCCCCAGGAGGAGAACGAGGATCTGCAGATGCTTATCCACAAGACCTACGGTGGCATAGGCGCCGTGATTTACAAGCCGGACGTGAACGGCAACGTCATAATCAACGAGCCGTACGCCAACTCTCCGGCCGCGAAGGCCGGCCTTCAGTGCGGCGATGAGATTCTCACCATCGACGGGGAGAGCGTTATCGGTCTCACATCCTCGCAGTGCAGCGAAAAGATGCGCGGAGAGCCTGCGACGAAAGTCGTATTCACCGTGAAGAAACTCCGCTCGGGCGCTGAGGAGACTATAGAAATCACCCGCGAGAAAATCCATCTGCCGGAAGTTGAATACGCCGGTATGATTACCGACAAGGTCGGATACATCTGCCAGAGCGGCTTCTCCGAAGGTGTGGCCCGCGATGTTCATGACGCTGTCGTAAGGCTTAAGAAGCAGGGAATGGAGAAGCTTGTCCTTGACCTTCGCGGCAATGGCGGCGGCCTTCTGGCTGAAGCAGTGAACGAAGTGTCAGTCTTCCTGCCTGCAGGCAGCCTTGTCGTGTCGGCCAAGGGGCGGGAGGCGTCTTCAAACTACACCCTTTCGACAAAATATCAGCCGGTGGATACAAAGATCCCTCTTATTGTTCTTGTAGATTCGGGGTCCGCGTCGGCGTCGGAGATTGTTGCAGGGGCTATTCAGGACACAGACCGCGGAACGATTATGGGCGAGCGCACTTTCGGCAAGGGCCTTGTGCAAAGCATGTTCGAGCTGCCTTATGGCGGCGCGATGAAGCTCACCACCGCAAAATACTACACTCCTTCCGGCCGTTGCGTGCAGGCCATAGATTATGCCCAGCGTCGCGAAGACGGCAGTGTGGCCCATATCCCGGACTCCCTCACCCACGAGTTCAAGACGGCCCACGGCAGAACTGTCCGCGACGGCGGCGGCATCACGCCTGACGTTTTGATCGAGCCGAAGGAATACTCCCGTCTGGTATATTCGATAGTCCTCAATGGAGTCGTGGAACAGTATGTCCTCGAGTTCGTCAAGAAGCACGAGAGTATACCTGCAATCAAGGATTTCCACCTTTCAGATGAGGATTTCGATGATTTCGTAGCATTCGCGAAAACCAAGGAGTTTGACTACAGGTCAAGCGCCAAGACACTCTTCGACCAGATGAAGAAAGAACTGGCCAAGGATGGTCTTGAAGAGGTTATGAAGCCGCAGCTTGAGGCGCTTGAGAAGTCTCTCGAAATGGAAAAGGAGGAATTTCTCAGATTGAAGAAGGATGAGATCATCCCGTTCATTGAAGAGGAGATTGCGGTCAGGTATTACTTCCAGGAAGCTGGCATAGAAATCCGTATCCGCTACGACGACCAGCTCTGGAAGGCTCTTGAGAGCCCTCTCATCCAACAATACTAGAACCCCAGAAAAGGAAGAACAGTCCCAGAAGGATTATGGCGAGGTCAATGGCCTTGTTCTTGATGTTCTGTTCCTTGAACAGCCAGGCGCCAAGGGTGAAGGTGACGATCACCGAACTGCGTCGGATGAGTGATATCACGGACAACAGTGCGCCGTCCTGCTTCAGTGCAAAGAAGTAAAGCATATCGGCGGCTGTGATGAATACTGCTATGATGACCAGGGTCCAGTCCCATTTGAAAGGCTTGAATTCTGATTTTGCAGCGAAACGCTGGACGAGGGTGCAGGCGCCAAGCATGGCGGTGATATAGACATTTGCCCAGCTCTGTACGAACAGGGGCTGCATATCAGCCATTATGTGCTTGTCAAAAAGGGCACTTGCGGCTCCGGTGAGCACGGAAACAACCATACAGGCCACGCCGCGGCTTTTTGTGAAGGATATGCCTTCCTTCCTGCTTGACCTGCTGAGCAGCCAGAGGGCTATGATGACTGTGATTACGCCGGCCCATTGCCAGATATTCAGTTTCTCACCGAAAATGATCAGTGACAGGGCCACGACTATGATAGGGCGTGATGCCTTGATGGAACTGGCCGTCGTGATCGGCAGCGACTTCAGTGCGGCAAGTCCGGAGACCCAGGACGATGTGACGAGAATGGCCTTGAAGATCATTCTCATATGGTCGTGAAGGGTGCCTGCCGTCAGGAACGGACTGAGTAACAGGGATGAAATCGCCGTTGCGACAAGAAGGACCCACAGCACGCCGTTGCGCTTGAGGGACTGCTTCTTGGCTACGTCATATACGCCCAGGAGAAGGGCGGAGCCCAATGTCATCCAAATCCACATATCACTCGCAAAGTTACGAAAACTTGCGTAACTTTGTACGTTATGAATGATAAAGAGGAGTTCATAGAGATCCGGGGCGCGAGAGCGCATAATCTGAAGGACGTCGACGTCGATATCCCGCGCAAGAAATTCGTGGTCGTCACGGGCATCAGCGGCAGCGGAAAGTCATCGCTGGCGTTCGACACGATCTATGCTGAAGGCCAGCGCCGCTATATGAACACCCTGTCTCCATATGCCAAGCATTTCATGGGTATATTGGAGAAGCCTGAAGTGGAAAGCATCGAAGGTTTGAGCCCGATAATCGCGATAGAACAGCGCACCACCGGCTCCAACCCCCGCTCCACCGTCGGCACAATCACAGAAATCTACGATTTCCTTCGCCTGCTTTATGCCCGCGCGTCGACGGCGTACTCTCCTGCCACGGGAAAGGAGATGATACGCTACACAGATTCGCAGATAGTCGACCTCATAATGAAGGAATATGAGGGCCGCAAGTGCATTCTTCTCGCTCCTCTCGTTCGCGGACGCAAGGGTCACTACCGTGAACTCTTCGAGCAGTACAGAAAGAAAGGCTTCACGCAGGTCCGCATAGACGGTGAGATACAGGATCTCAACGATATCGACTCCCTGGACCGGTACAAAGGCCATTTTATCGAACTTGTCGTTGACAAGCTCAAGCCCGGCGAAGGCGATGAAGGGCGTATCCGTTCATCTGTCGCGTCAGCGCTCACGACCGGCAAGGGCTCGCTTGCCGTCCAGGACTTCGCCACCGGCGAAATACGCCATTTCTCCAAGCACCTGGTTGACCCGGAGACTGGCCTGTCCCTCCAGGAGCCGGCTCCGCACAGTTTCTCCTTCAACTCTCCTGAGGGTTATTGCCCGCACTGCAAGGGCCTTGGAACGGTAGTTGACGTCAACATCGACACCATCATCCCCGACCGCCGCAGAAGCATCGCGGACGGCGGCATAGAGCCTCTCGGCAGGGTGCGCGACGGCAAGAAATTCGAAATCGTACGCGCTATGGCGCGCAAGCACGGCTTCTCGCTTTACGAGCCGATAGAAGATCTGCCTGAAGAGGCGGTCACGCTTCTCATTTACGGTTCCGACGAGTTCTTCCGCATCGGGGAAGGCAGCACGGCGGAAATGGTGAACTGGCCAGGTGTCGTTGACGACATAGACGACAAGATAGTCTGTCCGGTATGCGGCGGAACGCGTCTGAATGAGGATACAAAGTGTTTCCGCATAGACGGAAAAGATATCGCCGAGGTCGGCGATATGGAGATTTCAGCCCTTGCAAAGTGGCTGAAACAGCTCCCTGCCAAACTGTCCGAGCGCGGCAAGGCCGTGGCTCGGGACATCTTGAAGGAGCTGAACGACCGCGTCCAGTTCCTCCTTGACGTCGGCCTGGACTACCTCAGCCTCAGCCGCCCGACGGCTTCGCTTTCCGGCGGCGAGAGCCAGCGCATCAGGCTTGCCACCCAGATTGGTTCCAAGCTCGTCAATGTCATTTACATTCTTGACGAGCCATCCATAGGATTGCACCAGAGAGACAACCGCAAGCTCTTGAATTCCCTGAAGAAGCTTCGCGATGAAGGGAATACGGTCATTGTTGTCGAGCATGATCTCGAGACCATGCTCGCCGCTGACTGGCTGGTGGATGTAGGTCCGGGAGCCGGTTCGAACGGCGGCGAGATTTGCTTTTCCGGCAAAGTCGACGACGCCGATACCAGGAAAACCGTCACGCTCGATTATCTGCAGGGCAGCAAGTCCATTCCGGTTCCGGGCGTGCGCCGAGAGGGCAACGGCCTGCAATTGGGCCTGAGAGGGGCCAGGGGGAACAACCTGAAAGGAGTGGACATAGACTTCCCGCTGGGATGCCTCATCGGCATAGCCGGAGTGTCCGGTTCGGGGAAGTCAAGCCTTGTCAACGAGACTCTGATGCCCGTGCTCAAGGGCGCGCTATACAATTACAAGGGCAAGCCTCTGCCATATGAGAGGGTGGTAGGCCTGAAGAATATCGACAAGGTCATTGAAGTTGACCAGAGTCCGATAGGCCGCACGCCGAGGTCGAATCCTGCAACTTTTACGGGCGTGTTCAATGACATACGCACGTTGTTTGAGGAGACCCCTGACGCCAAGGTGCGCGGTTTCAAGGCCGGGCGTTTCTCGTTCAACGTACAGGGCGGACGCTGCGAGGAATGCAAGGGTGCGGGTGTAAAGGAAATCGAGATGAATTTCCTGCCGTCTGTCAGCGTGGTCTGCGACCAGTGCCGTGGAAAACGCTACAAGGAAGATACGCTGGCGGTGAAATACCGCGGAAAGAATATAAACGACGTGCTCGAGATGCCGGTATCCGAGGCATACGAATTCTTTAAGGCTCATCCGAAGATTGCACCGAAGCTGAAGGCGCTCGTGGATGTCGGTCTGGGCTACGTCCATCTCGGCCAGTCGGCCGTCTCTCTTTCCGGAGGCGAAAGCCAGCGCATGAAACTTGCCGCGGAGCTTTCGCACAAGGCGACCGGGCACACTCTATACATGCTTGACGAGCCTACCACCGGTCTGCATTTCGAGGACATAAAGACTTTGATGGAAGTGCTTCAGAAACTTGTGGATCAGGGTAATACGGTGATTGTAATAGAGCACAATCTGGATGTCCTGAAGAGTGTCGACTACCTCTTCGATATGGGGCCCGAGGGCGGCGCCGCCGGTGGCAGGATAATTGCTCAGGGAACTCCGGAGCAGGTTGCGGACAATCCGCATTCAGTGACAGGAAAATATTTAAAGGAAATACTATGACAAAGATCGAGACAGCAAAACAGGAATACACCGACTGGTGTGAAGCCATAGGCATCACATCGCTTGCAGATATCAACAGCGCACTTGAGGCAGGTATGGGAATCCCTTTCATCAATCTGTGCGAGGCGCGCCAGGAGCGCAAATACGCAGAGGTCGCCGACCAGATATTCTTCAGGCGCAAGACTTGCCGCATCGTGATGATGTCCGGTCCTTCTTCAAGCGGCAAGACATCCAGCTCGCTGCGCATCGCCCAGCAGTGCCGCGTCCTCGGACTTTCTCCGAAGGTCATAGAGCTTGACAATTATTTCGTTGACCGTGAGCTTACTCCGAAGGATGAGAACGGGGAATATGATTTCGAACACCTTCACGCGATGAATATCGACCGCCTGAATTCCGACCTGCTCGACCTGCTCGACGGCAAGGAGATCGAGCTTCCGAGATTCAATTTCAAGGAGGGCAAGAGCGAGCAGAGCGGCCAGATGATGAAGCTGGCTGAAAATGATGTCCTGTTCATGGAAGGCATCCACGCACTGAATCCGGAACTCACCCCGCGTATTGACCAGAACAGGATATTCCATGTCTACATTTCAGCGCTTTCAGCGTTGAGCGGAGGTGAGAAGATCCATAACTCCACCACTGACAAGCGACTCCTGCGCCGCATCGTCCGCGACAACCGCGTCCGCGGCATCAGCCCGGAGGACACCATCCTCCGCTGGCCTTCCGTCCGTCGCGGCGAGACCCGTAACATATTCCCATACGAAGAGAACGCCGACATCGTTTTCAACTCCTCAACCCTCTATGACCTGCCGCTCCTGAAGTATTACGCCGAGCCTCTCCTCTATGCAATCACAGAGGCCTCTCCGGCCTACGAGAAGGCGAATGCGCTCATCGTGTTCCTTCAGAACGTAACCGCCCTCAAGCCGGCTGAGATCGCCGCCATCCCTCCGACCTCCATAATGAGAGAATTTATCGGAGGTCAGAAGTTGTAGGCGGAGAAATTATTCAATTGTTATCCATTTACCTGGAGTCAGGGCGGTGACGGATGAGTCGTACATCGCTTCGCAGCTTATTGCCGGCAGATAGAATGTGCCAGGGTAGGCGGCGGTGAGCTTGGTGGTTACTGATACGCTCTGGCCTGCGCCGAGGTCGAAGAAACTGTAAACTCTGTCGTCGCGGATATCCTGGTAGTTGAGACCTGCAGGGTATGACGCGTTGTCGTTATAGATGCGGTCGTTGTTGATCTCCCATCCTGAAGGGAATCTCTGTGAGAGAGCCATATCGTTCACGGTGGCCGCGGTGGTGTTGGTCAGAGTGACCGTCACGCTGAAGTTCGCGCCGCGTGAAAGGGTGTCAGGCTGGACCGGATTGTTCCAGGCGTCGAGATACTTGACCTGCATGCTGAGGCCCTTGGCATAGCCCTTCTCCTCGCCAGCGGCAGGGACTCCGGTAGAGGAGATGACTGCGTAGATGAGGTTGGAGCCGTTGTTCGAGAGCTTCATCGGAACGTTTGCGGTGCCGCTTACAGGAATGTCCCTGCTGATGAAACACTTCTGGGTGGAGAGCTTGAAGCTCTTGCCTGAAGCTTCAGCCTTGGCGTTGATTCCGCTTCCGGCGGCTGTCTTTGCATACTCGAAAACTGAGTAGAGGGCCCACGCCGTTGACTGGGTGCTCATATAGTGCTCGGAATCGTTGAGTTTCCCGGCGAGCTGGCTGGCAAGCTTGAATGCGTCCTCGTTCTGGCCGAGAAGGATCTGGGTCTTGAGGGCGATTGCCATGTTGCGGTCCTCGCTGCCGTAGTAGCTGTAATAGTTGCTGCTGTTGGTCTCCGTGTAGGTGAGGCCGGTGATGATCTTCTGGGCAACGGACTTCTTGCCGTCGCAGGCGAATGCTGCCGCAAGCATCCACGCGGCATTGCGCGGCATCTTGCCGACGGACTCGCGGAGATTGTTCATGGCGCTGCGCTGAGGCTTGCCGGCTGCCGCAAGGGCATATGCGGCGTATGCGCGGACATACCAGCCTTCACGTGAGTTGTTGACTACATTGGAGCTGATGTAGCTGATGAGGGAGCCCTTGAGGTCGGCAGGGACGGCGTAACCGTTGCTCTCGGCTTCCTGGAGGAAGTGGAGGGCATAGACGGTGCCGAAGTTCGATGTGGTCCTGTTGCCAGGCCAGTATGACATCGAGCCGTCGCCTAGGCGGAAGCTCTGCATCCTGTTGACGGCCTTGGTGACGTGATTGCTGCATTTAGCCTTGGTAGCGTCGTCACATTCGACGATCTTTTCGATGTATATCTGAGGGAATGCGCCGGAAATGGTCTGTTCGATGCAGCCGTAAGGGTATTCCGTGAGATATTTCAGGCGGCCGCCGAGGTCGATGGCCGGGATTGACGAGAATTCCACCTGAAGGGAATTGGTGCCGTCGATACCGAAGACATTGGCGGTGACGTCCTTGCTTTCGCCGGCCTTGAGCAGCATGCTCTGGAGGCGGGTGACGGATGGATTAGGGTTGAATACATCGATCTCAATCTTGTCGGTTGACTTGTCGCCGGCGCACTCTGCGGTGGCGGTAAGGTGACCGATACCGGTGTTGTCCGCAACCTTTACGTCGAAGTACTCGACGTACTGGCCGGCCTTTTCAGGCTTGACGGTTCTGCTGTCGTCACCGATCACGGTGAGCTTGTCCGTTGCCTTGATGCCCACCTTGACGGAACCTACGTTATCCTTCATCGTGATGACGGTGACAGGGACCTTGATTGTCTCTCCCACGCTGAGAGTGCGAGGGAGGGTTGCCTGAACCATGACAGGCTTGGTGACGTTGACATTCTTCGAGGCGCTGCCCTGAGCCTTGCCGTCGGTCGCGATGACCATCGCACGGAGGGAACCTATATATGAAGGGATGTCATAGCTGTGGGAAGCGGACTTGCCGGCCTTGAGGTCGAATGGTCCGAGGTAGGCGACAACCGGTGTGAAGCGCTGCGCGCCCTGGCGCTGGAGTGCGCCCATCGCCTCGTTGTCACCACCGATGGCGAACAGCTGCTCGATGTGGCCGCCATAGGCGCCGATAATGTTGTCATATACGTCCCAGGTGCGCACGCGGAGGGCTTCCTTTGCGTAGAATGAGTCCCAGGCGTCAGGGGTCTTGAATCCCGTGAGGCCGAGGAGACCTTCGTCGACGAGGGCCACGACGTAGCTCATCGCACGGCCGTTCTCTTCCTTTACCTTGAATTTGAGGGTGGTCTCAGGCTTCACCTCATCGGCCACGTCGATGACCGGTTTGAGGTGTGACGAGGCGTCCTCGACGTTGATGTTGCGCACACCGTAAAGGCGGATAGGAGCATCGTTGAGGGACTGCTTGTGAGGCTGGATGAGGGTCACGAACGCATATACGTTAGGAAGCATGTCGGCGGTGATAGGGATCTTGATCTCCGTGCTTCCGGCGAAGCATTCGATGCGGTTTGTCCTGAGGCACTTGCCGCCCTTCTCGATGGATACGATCGCACTTGATCCCGCCGCTGACGGAATCACGAGCCTGGCGGTTTCGCCGACTGCGAAGGTCTCCTTGTTGAGGCTGATGTTGAGCTTCGTGGAGGCGTCGGATCCATTGCTGCCGCTTCCGCCGCCGTACTCATAAGCTTCGCAAAGCATAGAGGTGGCGTGGCCGCCCTTGGTGTCGCTTACGCGGATATAATAGACTCCGCCCGGAGTGTCGTCCCAGTCATAGGTGAACTCGCCGCGTCCGTTTGAAGTGGATACCTTGGTGGAGTAGACGAGCTCCTTGGCGTTGCTGGACATATAGGAGGCGATCTCGTTGGCTGAATCCCACCACCAGCTGTAGTTCACGTGATATATTTCAACGGAGAGTCCGCTGACATTGACCGCCTGGCCTTCGGCATTGACGGTCGCGATCTCGAATTTCTGAGGGGTGCCGGACTTGATGACTTTCTCGCCCCAGTCGTTGGCCTTGATGTCGGATTTGATACCGACGTATGAATTGAACGGGGAGAGCTTGAATGTCTTGGCGCTGGTGCTGAACTCGCCTGACGGCTCATAGGCCTTCATTGTGAAAGTGGCGTTGAGGAGACCCGGCGCGGCGGCCTTGTTTATGCTCATGTTTGCGGAGATGTAGACCTGGCCTTCATCATCAGATGTCATGTCCCTGTAAGAAAGGGTCATGTTGCTGAATGAGCGGGCGTCGTCCTGGAAGTCGTAGTCGGCGAAACTTGCGAAGCTGGTCTTGGCCTCGGAAAGTTCGATCTCGCCGTTGACCTTGAGGTTGGAACCCACGGCGCCGTAGAGCCAGTCGACCTTTACCACGCCGCTGCAGTCGCCGTCAGGCGTGATGAACTTGCTGTCTCCGAAGTTGACGTCGATATTGAGCTTGTTCGGCTTGACGGTCTCGACGCGCAGGCTCTTGTAGAAAGTCTGTCCGCCAACGGTCACGCCAACCATCCAGCGTCCGGTAGGGGCGTCGGCCTGGGTGACGAACGGGAAATGGAAGATATGGTTGCCGCCGTTCTTGACGGTGATGGTCTGTGTGACCTGTCCGTCAGGGTTGCGGAGTTCCGCGATTACAGGGTGGCCGACAGGAAGCACGGCTTCCTCGTCCATTATGATGGTGCTCACGTGGAGGGTGTCGCCCGGGCGCCATACGCCGCGCTCGCCGAAGATATATGTCTTGAGACCATTCTCCCTAACCGTGCCGTCAACGTCGAAGTTGCTGGTTGAAAGGGACTTCTCCGCCTTGAGGTCAAGGTATGCGTAGTCCTTGTTGTTCGTGGCGACCACGAAGCGGCCTTCGGTGAGTCCGATGAAGCTTGCGCGGCCGTCCTTGTCGGTGCTGGCCTTGCCGAGCTCCTGCTGCACGAAATCATATAGCTTTACCTTGACTCCGCTGACAGGCTTGCCGGTGAGGATGTTGTAGGCGAACACCTCGAAGCCGTTGTCGCCGCCCTTGGCGATGAGCGCCAGGTTGCTGGCGAGGAGGTCGACGCTGCGCTCCTCGTATGTCTCGTAGTTCCCGAAGGACCAGTCGCTGTCGTAGAAATCCTCTTCCATAAGAGGTTCGCGTCCTCGGATCTCGATATGGTAGATGGCGCCCGGCTCAGGCTTGATGAGCTCGTCGAGGCTGAGGCCGTAAACCTTGTTCTCGCGGATATGCGGGGCGTCGGAAGAACCGAGCACGATGGTCGTGTCAATGATTTGCTTTGCAACCTTGTAGCTTTCGCTGCGGGTCTCCCAGTCATCGAACTGGAGGAACTGCAGGATGTTGTTTTCGTAGACTTTCTTTACACGGATCTCAGCTTTTGCATAGTTGATCGAGCTGAAGAGCAGGTCCATGTCGCCGCTGGAAGGGAGGATGGATCCTTTGCTGAGAAGTCTGATCGCAGGCTGGTCTTCATCGACCTCGACCTGGGTCGCTTCCGCCGCATTTTCCGGGAAGAGAATGCTTTCTCCCGGTTCAGCCTTGATGCCTGACGCACCGCCTTTGCCGTTTTTGCAGGAAACGCACGCAATGGTGACCGCAAGCGTGATAAGGATTAGGTTTTTAACTTTCATATGCTTTGTTTTTTGTAAATTTGCTTCTGTATGGCCAAAGGTAAGAAAATAGTTTTGATTATCACTGCATTAGTTGCGGTATGGTATCTATTTTGTCTTCCGCGCAAAATGTTCCGCGAGCCATACTCCGCCGTGCTTGAAAGCGCCGACGGCACCCTGCTGGGCGCGCACATCTCGTCGGCCGGGCAATGGTATTTCCCGCCGGCCGACGCCGTTCCCCAGAAATTCGCCGACTGCATCATCACCTACGAGGACAAACGCTTCCGCTACCACATGGGGGTGGACCTTCTGTCCGTAGGCCGCGCAATCAGGCAGAATTTCAGCCGCGGCGAGGTCGTCAGCGGCGCCAGCACCATCACGATGCAGGTCATCCGTCTGAGCCGTCCCGGCGCAAAAAGGCATATCTTCGAGAAAATATACGAGGCTGTACTTGCTACACGCCTTGAACTTCGTTATTCAAAGAAGAAAATCCTCCTTCTGTATGCATCCAATGCGCCTTTCGGCGGGAATGTCGTGGGCCTCGAGGCCGCGGCCTGGCGTTATTTCGGCCGCCCTGCGGACGAGCTTTCCTGGGCGGAGAGCGCGACTCTGGCAGTGCTTCCGAATTCGCCGGCGCTGATCCATCCGGGCCGCAACCGCGAGCGTCTTCTTGAAAAGCGCAACTTCCTCCTTGACAAGCTGCAGGAAAAAGGGAAGATCGACGAACTGGAGTGCATGCTTGCCAAGGACGAGCCGCTGCCGGACAAGCCGCGCCCGATGCCTGACATGGCTTATCATCTTCTGGAGCGCATACGCGCCGGACAGGGCAGCGGCAAATACGTATCCACAATAGACTATGATCTCCAGAGGCGCGTCAACGACATAGCGGCCAGCCATTTCCGCGTCAACCACACAAACCTGGTCGACAACCTTGGCATCCTGGTCGTTGACGTCCATACCGGGGAGGTGAAGGCATACTACGGCAATACGCGTTCCTGCGGCCGCGGCGTGCGCGGTTCCGACGTTGACATGATTCCGGCGCACCGCTCCAGCGGCAGCACCCTGAAGCCGCTGCTGTACGCGGCCATGCTTCAGGAGGGGTCGATTCTCCCGGGTACGCTGATAAAGGATACGCCTTACAACTACAACAACTTCAATCCGCACAACTACAACCGTACCTTTGACGGGGCGGTGCCCGCCCACGAGGTCATCGAGCGTTCGCTGAACGTTCCGTCAGTCCGTATGCTTGAGCAGTATGGCGACGAACGCTTCCTCGAACTGCTGCACGGACTGGGATTCGACACCATGCCTTTCGATGCGGACCATTACGGACTTTCGCTCATCCTCGGCGGCGCCGAGATATCCGTTCAAAGCCTTGCCCGGGCGTATTACCGGCTTGCGGCGAAGCTGGGCGGCGACGGGATATACGAAGATCTGTCATATCTTGCGGGCGAGCGGCGGAGCCGTCTCCGCCCGTCGGAGGTCCCGCTTGACGCGGGCCCTTGCTGGCTCACCTTCGAAGCTCTGGCCAATGCCAACCGCCCTGAAGAGGAGGCGTCGTGGATGGACTTCGCATCGGGCAGGAAGATTGCCTGGAAGACCGGCACGAGCTGGGGTGACCGTGACGCCTGGAGCGTGGGCGTCACGAGAAACTATGTCGTGGCTGTGTGGGTGGGCAACAGCGACGGCGAGGGCCGCGCCCGCATGACGGGCGTGTCCTACGCCGCGCCGGTGATGTTCGACGTTTTCTCCGCCCTGCGCAATACGGGGTGGTTCGAAATGCCCGTCGCGGAGATGACGCAGGTGGTCGTCTGCGCGCAGAGCGGCAACCCGGCATCGGACATCTGTCCGCAGAAGGACACAATCTGGGCACCTGCCGTGGACCGGGTGCCGGACGAATGCCGTTACCATCGTGTCGTGCATCTTTCTGCCGACGGGGCGTATCAGGTCAACAGCAACTGCTGTCCGATAAGCGAGATGAGGGAGGAGGTGTTCTTTGTCCTGCCTCCGGCACAGGAGTGGTATTATGCGAAGAACCATCTGGACTACAGGCAGTTGCCGCCGAAGCATCCTCTTTTCGACGCTTCGACTTCCGTCCACAATCCAATCGATATCATTTACCCCCAGCCGGGAATAACCATTGTAGCCACACGTGGACTGGACGGCAGCAAGAAGGGCGCAGTGTTCAGCGCCGCGCATTCGGATCCCGGCGCGACGCTATACTGGCATCTGGATGATGAGTATCTGGGTGAAACCAAGGGTGATCACGAACTGATGGTGCTGCCGGAACCGGGCAGGCATCAGCTCACGGTAATGGATGAACACGGCAGCCGCCGCGTCATAGAATTCATAAGCAAATAGCTAGCGGGTGATCGAGATTCCCGGGAGGTCGGGGTCGAATTTCTCCTCAGGCTCGTTGAACGGCTCGAGCATCGGGTTGTGGGTGCGCTCATGCCCGATGGTGGTGTTTGGACCGTGACCTGGGAACACCTCCGTGCCCGGGTCGATCAGAATCAGTTTCTCCATTATGGACACGATTTCCTTGTCATAGTCGCTGTAGTTGAAGTCGGTGCGTCCTATGGTGCCGGCGAAGAGGGTGTCGCCGGTGAATACGGCCCCTTCTTCTTTTTCGTAGAAGCATACGCAGCCAGGAGTGTGACCCGGAGTGGCGATGACTTCGAATTTGAGTCCGCCTTCTTCAATGACGGTCCCGTCTTCGATGTCCGTTGTGGTGTAGTTCCTGTCAGGAAGGCGTATGCCCATATAGGACAGCAGCTTTGCATCGAAGTCGATGACGGCGGCATCTGCAGGGTGCGCATATACCTTGCAGCCGAAAGCGTCCTGCACGGCCTTGACGCCGCAGATGTGGTCGAAATGCGAGTGGGTCAGAAGGACGGCATCGATGTGCAGACCTAGACCTGCGACCGTGTCGAAGAATTTTTCCACCTCTGCGGGGTAGTAGAACCCCGGGTCTATTACAATCGCGTGATCCTTTGATTTCCAGATCAGATATGTGTTTTCTTGAAAAACGTTAAAAACTGAAGTGCGGATTTCGAACATCTGGTGTCAATATTTTCGGCAAAATTACTCAACTTTTCCTAAATTTGCCTGACAAAACCACAAGATAATGCACATAGGCGTAGCAGGAAACATAGGCAGCGGAAAGACCACTCTCACCAGGATGCTTTCAGAACATTACGGATGGATCCCGAAGTATGAGGCCGTGACGTACAACCCATATCTGGAAGACTATTACAAGGACATCCCGCGCTGGTCATACAATCTCGAGACTTACTTTCTCGCCCAGCGTTTCCAGGACGTCCTCGACATAGCCAAGAGCAGTGATGTCATAATCCAGGACAGGACGCTTTTCGAAGGCGTATATATCTTTGTCGCGAACAATCACGACCTTGGCAACCTTTCCGACCGCGACTACAATACCTATATGCAGCTGTTCGAACTGATGATGTCGATGGTGCAGCCGCCCGACCTGCTGATATACCTGAAGTCAACGGTCCCTTATCTGGTGGCCAAGATCCAGAAGCGCGGACGCGAGTACGAACAGAGCATGAATCTCGAGTACCTGTCCGGTTTGAACAGGCGTTATGAGGAGTGGATATCGAACTACAAGGGGCGGGTCCTGACAATCGATGCGGACAATCTGGATTTCCAGAACAATCCGGAAGACTTTTCCTTCATTACGGACAAGATTGACGCCGAAATGTTTGGCTTGTTTTAAGTTTTTTCTAATTTTGTAAAGATAAGAGACAGAGTATGCATATAGCTATCGCAGGAAATATCGGAAGCGGCAAGACCACACTCACAAGGATGCTGGCCGCCCATTATGGCTGGGTCCCGAAATATGAGTCAGTTGATTTCAACCCGTATCTCTCCGATTTCTACCAGGATATGGAGCGTTGGTCATTCAACCTCCAGATTTACTTCCTGAACAAGCGTTTCAAGGATGTCGTCGACATAGCGAAGACCGACGACGTCGTCATCCAGGACCGCACCATTTACGAGGACGCCTGCATATTCGCCCCGAATCTCCACGACATGGGACTTATGTCCACAAGGGATTTCGAGAACTATTCCGATCTTTTCGAACTCATGATGTCCCTTGTCGGCTATCCTGACCTTCTCATCTACCTGAAGTCATCCATTCCGAACCTGATTTCCCAGATTCAGAAGCGCGGCCGCGATTACGAGCAGAGTATCAGCATCGAATATCTGACCGGACTCAACGAGAAATACGACAACTGGATCAAGGACTACAAGGGCAATCTCCTTGTCGTCGACGCAGACCACATAAAATTCGGCAACAATCCGGAGGACTTCGAGAAAGTCACCGATATGATTGACGCTCAGCTTTACGGCCTGTTTTCGCCTTCCGGAAAATAAGGGCGATACCCGGCTTGAAGAAAAAGGGGCTGTCCATCGGGGCGGCCCCTTTTCCCATGTTGCCACATTATCATAAATAATTGCTAAATTAGCGGGCTGAATATATGGGAAAGAACAAGACCAATATCGTTGCCATCGTCACGATGTGTTTCATCTTCGCGATGATTTCGTTCGTGACCAATATGGCTGCGCCTTTCGGAAATATCTGGAAGGGGCAGTACGGCTGGGCCGCGATGATGGGCAATATGATGAACTTCGCCGCATATCTCTTCATGGGCATACCCGCTGGCAGGATGTTGCTCAAGGTCGGATACAAGAAGACGACGCTCATCGCTCTCGCGGTCGGTTTCTTCGGCATCCTCATCCAATGGCTCTCAAGCCGCACGTTCTTCGGAGGCTCCGCGATATTCGTATACCTTTTCGGCGCGTTCGTATGCGGCTTCAGCGTATGTATGCTCAATACCGTCGTCAACCCTTTGCTTAACGTGCTCGGTGGCGGCGGCAACAAGGGCAACCAGCTGATACAGATAGGCGGTACCCTCAACTCCATCACCGGAACACTCACTCCGCTTCTCGTGGGGGTTCTCGTCGGCACCGTCACGGCGCAGACCAGCATGAACGATGTAGCGCCTCTGCTTTTCATAGCGATGGCGGTTTTCGCGATCGCATTCGTCGTCATCTGCCTTGAGAAAATCCCTGAAATCGCTCAGGACCGCAATGCTTCAAGATATGAGCACAGCGCCTGGAATTTCCGTCACTTCGTTTTGGGGGCCGTCGCGATTTTCTGCTATGTCGGTATCGAGCAGGGCATTCCTTCACAGGTCAATTTCTATCTTGCCGACGCTTCTGACAGGGGAGCCGGCATCCTTTTGAACGGAGCCGCCATCGGTGGCGCCATAGCTGCCGTCTACTGGCTCCTCATGATGGTTGGGCGCGCCGCTTCGACGGCTGTCTCCGGAAAGGTCAGTCCGCGCATGCAGATGATTACCGTCTCCCTGGTTGCCATCGTTCTCGTCCTCGCCGCCATCTTCATGCCTGAGGACATTAAGGTCAAGATGCCGGGATACACTGCTGGTGAGGGGTTCGCAATGTTCAATGTCCCTGTCAGCTGCCTCCTCCTCATCCTCTGCGGTCTCTGTACCTCAATCATGTGGGGCGCCATCTTCAACCTCAGCACCGAGGGACTCGGCAAGTATACCGAACAGGCCTCCGGCATCTTCATGATGATGGTTGTCGGCGGCGGAATAATGCCTCTCATCCAGGATTTCGTTGCAAAGAAAGCCGGTTATATGGCTTCTTACTGGGTGGTCGCGGCAATGTTGTGCTATATTCTGTACTATGCGCTTGCCGGAAGCAAGAACGTAAATAAAGATATTCCTGTTGAATAAATATTATGGAGAAGAAATTTGTTGTAGGCGTCGATGTCGGCGGTCAGACCTCGAAAATCGGTGTGGTTGACCAGAAAGGCGAGGTTCTTGCCCAGACGGTCATCCGTTCGGATACTTACGGCACAGATGCCGAGGCGTTCCTGGGGGCACTTGCCGAAGCGATAACCGCCTGCATTAAGTCAGCCGGAAAGGACGGCCAGGTCCGTGGCGTCGGAGTGGGTGCTCCGAACGGCAATTACTATACCGGTGAGGTCGCCTTCGCACCTAATCTCGCGTGGGCCGCGAACCAGTCGGTCAAGTTTGCCGACATTCTTTCAGACAAGCTCGGCGGTCTGCCTGTCACGCTTACCAACGACGCGAATGCCGCCGCTATGGGCGAGATGGCTTACGGCGCGGCGCGCGGAATGAAGAATTTCATCATGATAACCCTCGGCACGGGTGTCGGCAGCGGCATCATCATTGACGGGAAGATGGTATATGGCCACGACGGCTTTGCCGGCGAACTGGGCCACACGACCGTCGTGCGCGACGGCCGCCAGTGCGGCTGCGGCAAGAAGGGCTGCCTCGAGGCATACTGCTCGGCAATAGGCATCGCGCGCACTGCGCGCGAATGGCTTGACAATACTGATGAGCCTTCTTCGCTCCGTTCTGTCGGGAACTTCTCCTCAAAGGATATCTACGATGCCGCAAAGGCCGGCGACGCCGTTGCTTTGCGTGTGTTCGAATACACGGGAAAGATTCTGGGGCAAAGCTTCGCGGACTTCGTCGCTTTCAGCGCTCCCGAGGCGATTGTGCTCTTCGGCGGTCTTGCGCGCGCCAAGGAATTCCTCTATGAGCCTATGCTCAACGCCATGAACGACAACCTTCTCAAGATATGGAAGGGCAAGGTCAAGATACTGTTCTCCCAGTTGAAGGAGTCTGACGCAGCTATCCTCGGTGCGTCTGCTCTCGCTTGGGACTAACTGCATATTTTTCAAAATCCAACAATAATGAAAACAAACAAACTTTTTTCAGCACTCCTTCTCGGTCTCGCAGTAGTCGCCTGCACCCCGAAGGCGGGCGAAGATGCTGTCGCAGAGGCAGCACAGGCCGTTGACGAAACCGCAGCGGCTCCAAAGGCTCTTACCGCAGCCGACTTCAAATCATCAAAGGCCGAGATCGACTCAGTCAGCTACCTCCTCGGCATCAACTTCGGAAGCTTCATCAAGGGTTATGACTTCGGTGAGAACATCAACTACTCACAGGTTGTCAAGGGTATGAAGGATTTTGTCGCTTCAAAGGGTGACACCCGTGACGAGAACTTCACCAAGCAGTTCAAGATCGACCCTAACACAATGAACGACCTCTTCAACAAGTTCCTCCAGAAGCGTCACAACCTCGTGGCCTTCCAGAACAAGGAAGCAGGTGAGAAGTTCCTTGCTGCCAATGCAAAGAAGGACGGCGTCCAGACAACTGAGAGCGGCCTCCAGTACATTATCCTCGAGCCGGGCAATGATGTCAAGCCTGCACTCACCGACACCGTTTGGGTACACTATGTAGGAAAGCTTATCGACGGCACCGTATTTGACCAGACACAAGAGGACGGAGAGTCAGTTTCATTCCCTCTCAACCGCGTCATCCCTGGTTGGAGCGAAGGTCTCCAGCTCATCGGCGAAGGCGGCAAGGCCCAGCTCTTCATCCCTTCAAACATTGCATACGGCGAGCAGGGCAACCAGGCTATCCAGCCTAACTCAACCCTTATCTTCGACGTGACCCTCGACAAGGTCGGCAAATTCGTCGAGAAGCCGGCTGAGGAAGTCAAGAAATAATTCGGAATTCCCATAAAGAAAAATGAGGGCGCTTTCTCAAGCGTCCTCATTTTCGTCGTATATAAGTTCTTCGTCTTCTTCGTCCTCATCCTCGTCATCTTCGTCCTCTTCATCGTCATCATCTTCATCCTCATCTCCTTCACAGTGATGTTTCTCTCCTGGCAGATGGCGGTGTTCTTCAGGGAGGTCCTCGAAGGCGACGTAACCGTTTTCGAATTCAAGAGGGATAGGACCTTTGGTCTCAAGCAGGGTCGGTCCGGTGCAAGGATCGGCGCATTCCTCTTCGAGAGTGACGATCACGCTCTTTTTGGCGGTGATGTCGTAGAAATACACGAAACTCTTGGCGCCTGCCTTGATGGCGTCGGCGATTTTGACCTTGTCGACAGTACCTGCTCCAAGGTCAACCAGAGCGTAGCGGGCCACCACCCCTCCGTCTGCGTCGAGAGCCTTGAAGAGGATGGGCTGGTCTGCAGGGAACTCGAGGTCCGACTGCAGCTGCTTGTGGAATGTGTAGAGGGAGTTTGTTCCGCCTACAAGATATAGCCTGTAAAAGCCTTTGATGCCGGCAAGCGTGACTCTGTACTTGTAATTCATATTGCGAAGATACTATATTTTCCCTAATTTTGATTTCCAATGTGCACGAATGATACATATATGTCGATTTCCGCCCCCGCAGAGGGTCTGTTCAAGGATAACGGCAGCCGCTTCATAGCGCTTGCGTATCCTGTGGAGACCGAAGATGAGGTGAAGGAGATCGTTGCCGGCCTTAAAAAGGAGTACCACGACGCGCGCCACCATTGTTATGCCTACCGATTGGGTCTTGATGGAGGAAGCTGGCGGGCCAATGACGACGGCGAGCCTTCCGGCTCTGCCGGGCGTCCGATTCTCGGTCAGATAGATTCCGCCGGGCTGAGTGATGTCCTTGTCGTGGTGGTCAGGTATTTCGGCGGCATCAAGCTTGGCATTCCGGGACTCATCCGCGCGTACAAGACCTCCACGGCAGATGCGATAGCGAATGCGAAACAGGTGCAGAAAATTGCGGGATCGTGGTACAGAATAGGCTTTGACTATTCTCAGATGCAATCTGTGATGAAGGTCGTGAAGGATCTGGACCTGCCTCAGAGAGCGCAGGATTTCGGGACGGAGTGCAGCTTGGAACTGAGGGTCCGCAGAAGTCTTGAGGCTGATTTCTTGGAAAGGATTGAAAAAATAGTTACCTTTAAGGTCGCATTATAGCAGAAGTTAGTGTATTACCGAAAATAATATTGTTATGAGCAAGAAACACGTTTTCAATGCAGGCCCTTGCCTCCTTCCTCAGGTTGTTTACGACAAGGCCGTTGAAGCTATCAAGGATTTCGCCGGTACAGGCGTATCTGTCCTCTCAATCTCCCACCGTACAAAGGAGTGGGATGCAATAATGGACGACACCAGAGCTCTCTGGCGTGAACTTCTCAACATTCCGGAAGACTATGAGATTGTATTCCTCGGCGGTGGCGCAAGCCTCGAGTTCCTCTATGTCCCGATGAACTTCCTCGAGAAGAAGGCTGCATATGTTGATACAGGTGTCTGGGCTCACAAGGCTTTCAAGGAAGCCAAGGGTCTCGGCAACGCCGTTGAAATCGCAAGCTCTTCAGACAAGAACTACAACTACATCCCTAAGGGATACGAGATCCCTGCTGATGCGGATTATCTCCATATCACCACCAACAACACCATTTACGGCACCGAGCTCAAGGAGGATATTGATTGCCCAATTCCTCTTATCGCAGATATGTCTTCAGACATCATGAGCCGTCCCGTTGACGTGTCAAAGTACACTATGATCTATGGTGGCGCACAGAAGAACGTAGGCCCTGCAGGCGTGATCTTCGCAATCATCAAGAAGGACGCCCTCGGAAAGGTCAGCCACTATATCCCTACAATGCTTGACTACAGGACCCATATCGACAAGCTCTCAATGTTCAACACCCCTCCTGTATTCAATATCTTCGTAATGCACGAAGTGCTCCAGTGGATCAAGGATCTCGGCGGTGTCGAGGCAATGAACAAGATCAATGTCAAGAAGGCCGAAACCCTCTATAACGAAATCGACCGCAACTCAATGTTCGTAGGCACCGCTGTCAAGGAAGACCGTTCAATCATGAACGTCTGCTTCGTGATGGCTCCGGGCAAGGAGGATCTCCAGGATGAATTCATGGCGTTCGCAAAGGCCGCCGGTATGGTTGGTATCAAGGGTCACCGTTCAGTCGGCGGATTCCGCGCATCTCTCTACAACGCCTGCACCCAGGAAGACGTCGAGGCTCTCGTAGCCTGCATGCAGGAATTCGAAAAACTTCACAAATAAGATGAAAGTACTTGTTGCAACACAGAAGCCTTTTGCTGCAGTCGCAGTGGCAGGCATCAAGAAGATAGTTGAGGAAGCGGGCCACGAGTTCGCACTCCTCGAGAAATATGCAGAGCAGTCAGACTTCGTGGCTGCCGTCGCAGACGCCGATGCACTCATCGTCCGTTCCGACAAGGTTACCGCAGAAGTTGTGGAGGCGGCAAAGAATCTCAAGATCGTCGTTCGCGCCGGAGCCGGCTTCGACAACCTCGACCTTGCAGCCTGCACCGCCCACAATGTGGTCGCAATGAACACCCCGGGCCAGAACTCAAACGCAGTCGCTGAACTCGCAGTCGCCATGATGATCTTCATGGCCCGCACCCAGTTCACCCCTGCCACCGGTTCAGAAGTACAGGGCAAGACCCTCGGCATCCAGGCATTCGGCAACGTCGGCCGTCTGGTAGGCGCCAAGGCCGCCGCTCTCGGAATGAAGGTGAAGGCCATCGATCCGTTCCTCAAGCCGGAGCAGATCGTTGCCGGAGGCGCAGAGCCTGCAAAAGACCTCGCAGACCTCTATGGCACTTCAGACTATGTTTCAATACATATCCCTGCAACTCCTGAGACCATCGGTTCAATCGGCTACGATCTTCTTATGAAGATGCCAAAGGGTGCCACTCTCGTCAATACCGCCCGCAAGGAGGTCATCGACGAGGCCGGTCTCGAGAAGGCTCTCGAGGAGCGCCCGGACCTCAAGTACGTCACCGACGTCGCTCCGGACAACCTCGCCGCCCTCCAGGAGAAGTTCGGTCTCCGCGTCTTCGCAACGCCTAAGAAGATGGGTGCCCAGACCTCTGAAGCCAACATCAACGCCGGCCTTGCCGCCGCCCGTCAGATCGTTGATTTCTTCGCCACCGGCAACACCCGTTTCCAGCTGAACAAATAACAGTATATCAGCTGTCTTTATATGAGCCCCCGATTTTGCTGTCGGGGGCTTTTTTATGCTCGGGAAAATTTCATGCACGATATTCCAAGTTTCTCTTCTATGTTGAAAGAGAAATTGGTATTGCCGGAAAGAGTGCTGGTGAAAGACAGCAAGACAATAGAGACTGGGTTGGCGAAATCGGGCGTTGGTAATTGCGACGAAAACAAAGATTTCGTCGCAATTACGGTAAGATTAAGAGATTTTGCGACAAAGCTGGCTATTTTGTCGCAGATGGCCATAGCACAGGTCGGCCCCAAATATATTTGCACATTCTTAGGCGGCCCACGAATGCGCTAAACATTTTTTTGTTATATCGAGAAAAAGCCGTAAATTAGTTAATAGATTTTTTAGAAACTCTTATGGTACGTGTAAAACCTTTTGCGGCGATCAGGCCGCCCAAGAACATCACGACGGAGGTAGCAGCTCCGCCGTATGATGTGCTTAACTCGGAAGAAGCTAAACAGATGGCTGGTGAGAAGTCCCTGCTTCACATTACAAAACCGGAAATCGACTTTGACCCTATACTCCCTGACCATGATCAGAGGGTTTATGACAAGGCGGTCGAGAATTTCAAGACCTGGCAGGCCAAGGGCTGGCTGGTCCGTGATTCCAAGCCTTGCTATTATGTTTATTCCCAGACTATGGGAGAGCGCACCCAGTACGGCCTCGTACTTTGCGCACATACCGATGACTATGCCCAGGGCATCATCAAGAAGCACGAACTGACCCGCAAGGACAAGGAGGATGACAGAATGATCCACGTCCGCATCCAGAATGCCAACATCGAGCCTGTTTTCTTCTCATATAAAGACAATGACGAGCTCAACGGAATCGTGGCGAAGACCATAGCCGGTCCTTCGGAGTTCCGTTTCATCGACGAAAACAACTTCGGCCACGAGCTGTGGGTCATCGACGACGATGCCACCATCGCCCGCATCACCGAACTCTTCACGAACGAGGTGGATGCCTTCTATGTAGCTGACGGACATCATCGTACTGCAGCTGCGGCAAGGGTCGGAGCGGAAAAGCGACAGAATAATCCAAACCATACCGGAGAGGAGGAATACAACTACTTCATGGCTGTATGCTTCCCTGAAACACAACTGAAGATTCTTGACTACAACCGCGTGGTCAAGGACCTGAACGGCCTTTCAGAGGCCGGATTCCTCAAGGCCCTCGAAGAGGATTTCGAGGTGAAAGAAGGCGACTGCCATCCGTCAGGACTTCACAATTATACGATGTACCTCGGCGGCAAATGGTATAGCCTTACGGCTAAGGCGGGCCGCTACGACGACTCCGATCCTATCGGGGTCCTTGACGTAACCATCCTTTCAAATCTCGTTCTCGACAAGATTCTAGGAATCAAGGATCTCCGCACAGACAAGCGCATCGACTTTGTCGGTGGAATCCGCGGTCTCGGCGAGCTCCAGCGCAGGGTCGACAGCGGCGAGATGAAGGTCGCTTTCGCTCTTTACCCGGTTTCAATGAGGCAGCTCATCAATATTGCCGACAGCGGCAAGATAATGCCTCCTAAGACCACGTGGTTCGAGCCGAAGCTGCGTTCCGGCCTTGCGATTCATACTTTGGACTAAACGCAATTATGAAACCAGACTCGGCGCTGATCCACAAAACCCTAAAGGAGTTCTTCGGATACGACGCTTTCAAGGCTGACCAGGAAAACATCATCAACCACCTGATTTCAGGTGGTGATGCTTTCGTGCTTATGCCTACCGGCGGCGGCAAATCCCTCTGCTACCAGCTTCCTGCCCTCGTGATGGAGGGTACGGCGATAGTCATATCCCCGCTCATCGCCCTGATGAAGAATCAGGTCGATCTGCTGAGGGGATTCGAAGCCGGAACGGAAAGCGTGGCGCATTTTCTCAATTCGTCACTTTCGCGGCAGCAGATAGACGAGGTGCGGGAAGACCTCCTTTCCGGCAAGACCAAGATACTTTATGTAGCTCCCGAGTCTCTTACCAAAGAAGAGAACGTGGCTCTTCTGAAGGAGGTCAAAATCTCCTTCTACGCCATAGACGAGGCCCATTGCATTTCCGAATGGGGCCACGATTTCCGTCCGGAATACCGGAGGATACGCACCCTCGTCGAGCAGATCGGCCGCGCGCCGATAATAGCGCTGACCGCCACCGCGACGCCGAAGGTTCAGAGCGATATCCTCAAGAACCTCGGCATCCCGGGCGCGGCGGTGTTCAAGTCATCGTTCAACCGTCCTAACCTCTATTACGAAGTAAGGGACAAGGTTGACCCGGAAAAGGACATCATCAAATTCATCCGTCAGAATCCCGGCAAGTCGGGAATCATCTACTGTCTCAGCCGCAAGAAGGTTGAGGAAATGGCCGAACTGCTCAGCATAAACGGCATCAAGGCCCTGCCTTATCACGCAGGCCTCGACGCCAAGACCAGGGCCGACAACCAGGACGCGTTCCTGATGGAGGAAGTGAACGTCATCGTCGCCACCATCGCCTTCGGTATGGGCATAGACAAGCCGGATGTGCGTTTCGTCATCCATTATGACATCCCGAAGAGCATAGAAAGTTATTATCAGGAGACCGGCCGTGCGGGCCGTGACGGCAAGGAAGGCCTCTGCATAGCGTACTACAGCTACAAGGATATACAGAAGCTGGAGAAATTCATGCAGGGCAAGCCTGTGGCCGAGCAGGAGATCAACCGCCAGCTTCTCTCGGAGGTTGTCGCATACGCCGAGTCGAGCCAGTGCCGCCGCAAGCTTCTCCTGAACTATTTCGGTGAGGACTACAACGAGCCGGATTGCAGCTGCTGCGACAACTGCATCCATCCGAAGCAGACTTTCGACGGGCGCGAGGAGATGAAACTCGTGATCGAGCTCATCGAATCCCTTCCGGAACATTTCAAGATAGATCATCTGGCGAATATTCTCACAGGTACATCCAACGCCCTTATCAAGTCATACAAGCATGACAAGCTCGAACTCTTCGGCTCGGGCACTGACCATTCCGAAAAGTTCTGGTGCACAATCATGCATCAGGGTCTGACCGCCCACTTGCTCGGGAAGGAAATCGAAACATACGGACTCATTTACGTCACCGACCAGGGGCGTGAATTCTACAAGAATCCGTGGGAACTCCGGCTTGTCGAAGACCGTGTCTTCTCCGGCGGAGCCGACATGGACGATGAGGAAGACGAAGAGTCTGCAGCCGCGGCTGCGGCAATGAAGGCCGGCGGCAGCGGCGATCCGGCCCTTCTGGCCATGCTCAAGGATCTTCGCAAGGATCTTTCCAAGAAACTCAAGCTTCAGCCGTGGATCATATTCGGCGATCCGTCATTGGACGATATGGCGATAATGTATCCTATTACGATAGATGAACTGAAGAATTGCCAGGGTGTGGGAGAGGGCAAGGCGAAGAAATTCGGCGAGGAGTTCGTGAAGCTTATAAAGAAGTACGTCGAGGAGAACGAAATCGAGCGTCCGGATGACTTCGTGCTCAAGTCGACACCTAACAAGTCAGCCAACAAGGTCGCCATCATCAATGCCATCGACAGAAGGATGTCCCTTGACGACATCGCGGAGTCGCGCGGACTTGAAATGGAGGAACTCATCGGCGAGATGGAGTCGATCGTTTCCGCGGGAACAAAGCTGAACATCGACTATTATATAGAAGAGAATCTTGACGAAGACATCGTTGACGACATCTTCAATTATTTCCGTGAGGAAGCCACTTCAGACGATGTGGAAGCGGCTATTCAGGCTCTCGGTCCGGACTATTATGAAAATGAAGTGCGTCTCGTGCGCCTGAAATTCCTTTGTGAGATAGCGTTGTGATCCCTCAAGAAACAGTTGACCTCATACTCGATACCGCGCAGATCGCTGACGTGGTGAGCGATTTCGTCACGCTCAAGCGGCGTGGCGCCAGTTTCGTGGCCTGCTGTCCCTTCCATAACGAAAAGACGCCGTCTTTCTATGTAACCCCGTCAAAGGGAATATACAAGTGCTTCGGCTGCGGCAAGGCGGGCACTGCCGTGGGCTTCGTGATGGAGCACGAACATTGCACATACGTCGAAGCTCTCCAGTATCTTGCACGCAAATATCATATCGAAATAGTAGAACAGGAGGAAAGCGCAGAGGATATCGCGATGCGCCAGAGGCGCGAGAGCCTTCTCCTTGTGTCGGAATTCGCGCAGAAATTCTTCGCACAGCAACTTGAGGGCGGAGAGGGACGCAACGTAGGCTACGCATACTTCCAGAGGCGCGGCCTCGAAGATGCGACCATCGCGCGGTTCGGCCTCGGCTGGGCGCCGAGCGGCAAGACCGCGCTTATCGATGCCGCTGTCGCGGCCGGCTACAAGATGGAATACCTCCTTGCAGCCGGACTCGCCGTGCAGCACGAGGACGGCAGCATCACCGACAAGTTCCGCGAGAGGGTAATGTTCCCCGTCCATTCAGTCAGCGGACGCGTCATCGCATACAGCGGCCGTACGCTCCGTTCTGACAATCCTGCGAAATACGTGAACTCTCCGGAAACGGAGATATACGTCAAGAGCCGCAACCTCCTTGGAATCTATTTCGCGAAGGCGGAGATTTCCCGTCAGGACAAGTGCATACTGGTCGAGGGCAACGTCGACATGGTGATGATGCATCAGCTCGGCATCACCAATGTGGTCGCATCCTGCGGAACGTCCCTGACGGTGGAGCAGGTGCGCCTCATCCACAAGTTCACGGAGAATGCCACCATCATGTATGACGGCGACTCCGCGGGCATTCATGCCGCCATCCGAGGCCTCGGCCTCTTCCTTGCCGAGGGCCTGAACGTCAAGGTCGTCCTCCTGCCGGAAGGCGAGGACCCGGATTCCTTCTGCCGCCAGCACACCCTGGCCGAGGTGCAGGATTACATAGCCCGCGGCGAAAAGGATTTCATCGCCTTCAAGACAGACCTGCTGCTCGCCGAAGCCGCGGGCGACCCTTTGAAAAAGGCGAACCTCATCAATGATATAGCAGATACGATTGCGGAGATTCCGGATGCTGTCAAGCGTTCCGTCTATGTTGACGCGACCGCCCAGAAGTTCGGGATAGAATCTTCGATCCTTTTCGAACGTATCAACAAGGGCCGCCGCAAGATGCAGGACGATGCGCGTCCGGAATTTCGGGAAGAAATTGTACCTTTGCAGTCCGGTTGGGTGGAAGAAAACAAGACGCTCGCTCCGGTCGAGCGGGATCTGCTCAATCTGATATTGACATACGGATGCGAGCCGCTGGACTTTGAAAGTGACTCAGAGTACTACAGCGGGTTCGAGGATGACAAGATGACCGTTGCGGATTTCATCCGCTCCGCCCTTGACGGGGATGACTCACGCCTGGCAAATTCGGCATACGCCGATGCCTACGACGCTTATATGGCGCTGTATGACGAAGGGCTGTCGCAGCAGGAAATCGTCACCGGCCTGTTGAACTCGAGTGACCGCCGCGTGGCCGACGTCGTGGCGGAACTCAGCACCGAGAAATACCAGCTGACGGTCAGTGACTATGCGAAGGCGCTCACGACCGTGCCGTCCTGGCTGGTCGCGAACGTGCCGAAGACCATCCTGGTCTATGCCGAGAAACGCATCCAGGACAGGATCAACGGAATCCTGACCGAAATGAAAACGGCCGCTCCGGAAGATGAGACGGCGCTGATGAAAGATCTTATCCGCTACCAGAACGCGCAGCGCAAGATCAAGCAGAAACTGGGAAGAGAAAAGAAAAACATATAATGGACAAGAAGTACAAAAGAACTCTGGTGACCTGCGCGTTGCCATATGCCAACGGACCGGTGCACATCGGCCACCTTGCCGGCGTTTACGTGCCGGCCGACATCTATGTCAGATATCTCCGCATGAGAGGTGAGGATGTCCTTTACGTGTGCGGTTCCGACGAGCACGGCGTGCCGATCACCATCAAGGCCCGCCAGCAGGGTTGCACCCCTCAGGACATCGTCGACAAATATCACAACATCATAGACAACAGCTTCAAGGACCTTGGAATCAATTTCGATATCTACGGAAGGACATCGTCGAAAGTTCACGCAAAGAATGCTTCCGAATTCTTCAGGAAGCTTTATGACGACGGCAAGTTCATCACCAGGGAGTCGGAGCAGTACTACGACCCGGAGGCGAAGACTTTCCTTGCCGACCGCTACATCGTCGGCACCTGCCCGAAATGCGGTGCAGAGGGCGCCTACGGCGACCAGTGCGAAAAATGCGGTTCCACCCTCAGTCCTGAAGAACTCATCAACCCGAAGAGCAAGCTCAGCGGAGCGGAGCCGATAAAGAAGAAAACCACCCACTGGTATCTTCCTCTTGAAGATTATGAGCAGTGGCTCCGCGAGTGGATACTCGAAGGCCACAAGGAATGGCGTCCGAACGTGTATGGCCAGGTGAAGAGCTGGCTTGACGGAGGTCTCCAGCCTCGCGCCGTCACCCGTGACCTCGACTGGGGCGTTCCGGTGCCGGTTGAAGGCGCCGACGGCAAAGTCCTCTACGTCTGGTTCGACGCTCCTATCGGTTATATATCCAATACACAGGAACTACTTCCGAACGATTGGGAGAAGTGGTGGAAGTCTGAAGACACAAAGCTCGTGCACTTCATCGGAAAGGACAACATCGTCTTCCACTGCATCGTCTTCCCTTCAATGCTCAAGGCCTATGGCGGATATGTGCTGCCTGAAAACGTGCCTGCCAACGAGTTCCTCAACCTGGAGGGCGACAAGATCTCCACTTCCCGCGGCTGGGCCGTCTGGGCTCACGAATATGTCCAGGACTTCCCGGGCCAGCAGGATGCCCTCCGATATGTCCTGACTGCAAACGCACCTGAGACCAAGGACAACGATTTCAGCTGGAAGGATTTCCAGACACGCAACAACAGCGAACTCGTCGCCATCTTCGGCAACTTCGTGAACCGTGCCGTCGTCCTTACCCACAAATATTTCGGAGGTATGGTTCCTGCCGCCTCATCGCTTGAAGACATAGACAAGGAGGTCCTCAGCCAGATTCCCGAGCTCAAGGCTTCTCTTGAGCGCAACATTGAAGGCTACCATTTCCGCGAAGCCCTCAAGGATGCTATGGGCATCGCCCGTCTCGGCAACAAGTATATGTCAGACACGGAGCCTTGGAAGGTCGCCAAGACCGATATGGACCGCGTGTCAACCATCCTCAACATATCTCTGCAGATATGCGCGGACCTCGCCATAGCGTTCGAGCCTTTCACCCCGTTCGCTGCCGCACGCCTGCGCGAGATGCTCGGTTCGCCGCTTGACTGGAACGTGCTCGGCAGACCGCAGATACTCCCTGCGGGCCACCAGATCGGCGAAGCAGCGCTTCTGTTCAACAAGATAGAGGATGCGGCCATCGATGCGCAGCTCGCGCGTCTCGACAGGATACGCGCCGAGCGCGAGGCTGCCGCTGCGGCAGAGGCTGCAAAACAGGTAGCGCCGCAGAAGGAAGAGTGCACCTTTGAGGATTTCGAGAAGATGGACATCCGCACGGCCACCGTCCTTGAGGCGGAGCGCGTGCCTAAGACAGACAAGCTCCTCAAGCTTACCATCGATACAGGCATAGACAAGAGGGTCATCGTATCCGGCATTGCCGAATACTATTCCCCTGAAGATATGCTCGGCAAGCAGATCTGCATACTTGCAAACCTGAAGCCACGCACCATCAAGGGCATCGAGTCCCACGGTATGATACTGATGGCAAAGCAGGGCGACGGCAAGATGCGCTTCATCACCCCTCAGGAAGCTTTGACTAACGGCTCACAGATCGGATGATCGAAAGCCCGTCGCGAAGCGGCAATACAACGACCTCCACGCGGGGGTCGTTTTTTATTTTGTCATTGAAATTGAGCAGGCCGACGGTCTGCGCGTCGTGCGCGACCGGTTCCGTGTATACTTTCCCGTCCCAAAGGACGTCGTCGGCTACAATGACGCCACCCGGCGAGAGCTTCGGGAACACAAGGTCGAAATATTCGCAGTACTGGCGCTTGTTGGCATCTATGAAAACGAAGTCGAAAGGGCCTTCGAGAGACTTTATGGTCTCGACGGCGTCGCCTATGTGAAGCGTGATCCTGTCGGAGACACCTGCCTTTTCCCATCCTTCACGCATAAGGTCTTCCAGTTCGTCGTTGATTTCCAGCGCATCCAGATGCCCGTCTGCGGGCAGGCCACTGGCCAGGCAGATGGCTGAATAACCTGTAAATGATCCTATCTCAAGGACGCGCTTCGCACCGGTCATCTCAACCAGCATCTTCAGCAGTTCACCCTGCACGCTGCCTGACAGCATACGCGGATAGTTGGTGCGGATGTTGGTCTGCTTCTCAAGCCAGTCCAAAGCTTCGTTCGGAAGACTTGAATGGGATATGAGGTAGTTATCTAACGATGAACGCATCCTTTGAAGAAAATAAGTTGATGTCCGATTCCGATATGGCGCCGTCGCCCTCTTTGCGGAACCTCGCCTTCCTGAAATACCGGAGTTCGTGTGTGCCGGCATCAATCACCATCTTATAGCACCACTGGCCGCCTTCGGCTGGGGCGAAGCAGACCGGCACCAGTACGTCAGAAGCGTTTTCGACGAATGCGTCATCGGCGTCGCTCGGGTTCAGATAGACATATTTGCCCTTCCAGCTGCCGCCGTTGAACGTCTCGAGACCGGAATATCCCGTGGCATCGGAATTTATGGCTTTCTCAGTATAGGCCTGGATGATTTCAATGAAGGCTCCCATATAGATCACATCCTTTCCCGAGGAAATGCCAAGGCTGGCGATAGGTATCCTTATGACCTCGAATGTCCTTTTGAATCTGTCGCTGTCGTCTTCCTTGCCGCCTTTCTCCAGAAGAAGGAATGCTATGCCGTCCTCTGCCACGAAGCGCAGGAAATAATAGTTGCTGTCATCCTTCAGCTTTTCATAGTCTTCAGGAGTGCAGAACTCATAAGGTGAAAGGTACCACCGGCTCGTGACTTCGGCGCGCAGGTTCAGTTCAAGCAATGAATTTCCGATTGCTACGACTTTGGTTGTCTTTGCCGGGAAGTCTTCAAGCCTTGCCTTGCGGGTATAGAATTTTCCCTGCCCGTATGCTGAAACGGGCAGGAGAAGGATGATTGCCAGTGCAAGGACCTTGAACTTTTTCATCGGTGAAGGCAGTTATTTCTTGTTTACCACGTATTTTGCGAAATGGTCGAGGAAGTACGGCCAGTTAGGTCCCGGCTCGTGGCCGCCGTCATGCTGGCGGAATGCCAGACGGCCTTCCATACGGCCGACGTTGGTGCCTGGATACAGGGATATGTTTTCTCCCGGGTACATTTCAGGGGTGATTCCGCCTGCGCCGAGGAGCTCATATACAGGTGATGCCATAAGCGTGCTGGCGTACATTCCGAGGAGGTCCTGCCATTTGTCGGCGCTGAAAGTGCCGCTGGAAATGAGCACCGGGCGCGGTGCCATGAGTGCGATGAGCTCGTGCTGGTCAACCGGAAGGTCGGCTGCGGTGAGCGGGTCGGCAGCATATTTTATGAAGTTGCCGCACATCCAGTGGCTTTCGCCGGCACCTGCGAGATTCTCGAGCGTCTCACCGCAGTTGCGGCGCCATGGCGCTGCACCGCCTGCGCCGGATGAAGAAGCGAACGCGCTTGCTACGCGCTCGTCAAACACTGCGCTCACGAGCGCGGTCTTGCCGTAGCGTGAGTTTCCTTCGATGGCCACCTTGGTGCCGTCGAAGTGAGGGTCTGACTCGAAATAGTCGATCAGGCGTGAGAGTCCCCATCCCCAGGCGCGGATGCTGCCCCAGTCGCCGGGCTTGCGGTAACCGCCCTTGTTGCAGAGGCCGATGATGCCTTCGCGGAGTCCGTGGCCGCCGTCGGCCTGGTAGGAAGTAGGCACGATGGTGGCTGCGGCCCAGCCGCGCTCAACTATCTGCTCCTTCCAGTTCTTGCGGACTGGTGCTCCAGGGATGACGAAGTTGAAATTGCCCATCGCAAAGCCATATTCCACGATTACCGGAACGGGCTCTTCTGCATTTTCCGGCCAGACCACATCGGCCTGGATGGTGACACTGATTTCAGGATACGAAGAGTTGTCCACGACTCCGGCGAGCTGGCGGGAGATGCAAGGGACGTCGCCTATCATCGTCCTCTCCTGCTTCATCACCTTCCAGGTAACGCTTGGTACATTGTCAGGAATATGGCCGTACACTTCGTCTTCGAAAATCTTTATGAGTTCCGGTCTGCGGACCTTGTTCCACATCCTGGCGTTCTTGACCTTGCGGCCGTCTGCGGTGACGAGCGGGTCCGGATAGACGAGATATGTGTTGGCAATTGTTTCGTCATAGTTCGCGCCGATTGCGGGATCTGTGGAGTAGCCGTCGCGGCCCGGACGGAGCTCCTTCAGTCCAAGTTCCTTCATCATATGCTCCTGGTTGTCGTTGGTGAGCCTGTCAAGGCTGTCGCGGTTGACTTTCGGCATGCCGGGGAATTGGGCTGAAGCCATCTGGCTGAAGCAGAGCAGAGCCGCAGCAATCGTTAGGGTGTTAATGATATTCTTCATATTTTGTGGTTGTAAATTTCTATCAAAAATGATAAATTGCACTCAATACTGAAAGCAGAAATAAAGGTATGAAAAATTATTTGATTTCTCTAATGTGCATCGCTTTGGCTTTTTGCGCCACGGCATGCTCCGAAACTCCTCAAACGGCTGTCATTAAGAAAGTTGTGTTCCCCGGAGACTATCCTGACCCTTCGATTGTACGTGACGGGGAGGATTTCTATATGACGAATTCCTCGTTCACCTATTATCCCGGACTGAGAGTCTGGCATTCAACAGACCTCGTGAACTGGGAACCGATATCCTTCGGTATCACTGCCGAGCAGGAATATTCAATTTTCGCGCCTGAAATCTGCAAGGTGGGTGACAAGTTCTACATCTACTATCCTACCAGCGCGGGCGTGAACTATGTCGTCACGGCCGACGACCCTCACGGCCCGTGGAGCGATCCTGTCCTCCTTGATGCCCACGGCATAGATCCGGGCCACGTCTATGGGGAAGACGGGAAGCAATACCTTTATACCAACAACGGTTTCTGCGTTGAACTTACCGACGACGGACTTGCCGCAGCGGGGAAAGACCGCAAGCTTTATGACGGCTGGCAGTTTCCTCAGGAATGGGAGACGGAGGGATTCTGGCTGGAATCCCCTAAGCTTTTCCAGAAGGACGGCTGGTTCTACCTCGTCACCGCGGAAGGCGGTACCGCAGGCCCTCCGACCAGCCATATGGTCGTGGTCGCCCGAAGCAAGTCCGCGCTCGGTCCGTGGGAGAACAGCCCGTACAATCCTCTCGTGCATACATATTCTGCAGACGAGGAATGGTGGTCAAAGGGGCACGGCACCATCTTCGACGATGCCGACGGCAACTGGTATATAATCTATCATTCATACAGGAACGGCTACCATACCCTTGGCCGCACAACCATCATCGAGTCTGTCGTGTGGACGGAGGACGGCTGGCCGAAACTTGCCGATGAAAGCCTCGACTTTGCCGAGGACGCTGAAGGCAGCGCGCAGTTCGCCGCGCTGCGTGATGTCGCCAATCCGCTTATGTGGTCCGACTGGGCGGGGGGCTTCAACGGCGCCCGCCTTTCCACCTTCACCGCCCCGGACACGGCATATGAATTCTCGGCGAAATTCGATGTTCCGGAAGGCTGCCGCGGCGGCCTGTACCTTTTCTACAACGAAAAGGCGAATATCGGCCTGGAGTGCCCTGTGGGTCAGTCCTGGGTGCGCATTCGCAACGACCACAACATTGTGACGATAGAACAGAGTTCCGATGGGGAAGAGTGGCTCGTGGCTGAGAGCGGAAAGGACGTTTCCGGTTTGCATCACAACAACTATCAGGGCTTCTTCGCACTCCGTCCTGCAATCCTTTCCACGGAAGGAGTGACAGTGAGTGAAGTCAGCTATCAGAAAAAATAGCTAAATTTGTAATCCATGTCAGATTATATAGTATCAGCGAGAAAATATCGCCCGGATTCGTTCGAGACGCTCATAGGTCAGGACAATATCGCAAAGACACTGAAGAATTCGATCCAGCGCGGCCAGTTGGCGCACGCCTATCTTTTCTGCGGCCCGCGCGGTGTCGGCAAGACAAGCGCGGCGCGAATCTTCGCGAAGACCATCAACTGTGCGAATCCCGGCGCCGACCTGGAGCCTTGTGGCGAGTGTGAATCCTGCAGGAGTTTCCAGGAAGGGCGGTCGTATTGCATCCACGAACTTGATGCGGCGTCAAACAACGGCGTAGATGACATCAAGGCCCTTATGGAGCAGGTGCAGATACCTCCCCAGGTGGGCCGTTATTCCGTCTATATAATCGACGAGGTCCACATGCTCACGCAGTCGGCATTCAACGCATTCCTCAAGACCCTTGAGGAACCGCCTGCACACGCTATCTTCATACTTGCGACCACAGAGAAGCACAAGATCATCCCAACGATCCTCAGCCGCTGCCAGACCTATGATTTCAACCGTATCAGCGTGCCTGACATTGTCCGCAATCTTTCTGACATTGCGTCCAAGGAGGGGATAAAGATCGATTCCGAGTCTTTGCACGTCATCGCCCAGAAGGCTGACGGCGCGATGCGCGATGCTCTTACCATATTCGACCAGACAGTGGCTTTCTGCGGGAATGACATCCGTTATGCCGATGTTATCCGCAACCTGAATGTCCTTGATTATGAGTACAGCTTCAAACTTGTCGATGCGTTTCTGGCCGGGGATTATGCCACTGCTTTGCTTGCATTTGACGAGATCCTGGGCAAGGGGTTCAACGCGCTTCATTTTGTCACTGCGCTGAGCTCTCATTTCCGTGACCTTCTTGTCAGCCGCACCGGCGGCCTTGATGCTCTTCTGGATCTTCCGGATTCTCTCAAGGCACGCTACAGGGAGCAGGCTTCACGCTGTTCCGTGAAGTTCCTTTATGATGCCTTGGGCGTTACCACCGCCTGTGAGGCGGGTTACCGCAATTCCGCAAACCAGAGGTTGCATATTGAATATGCGTTGATGAAATTATCTTTCTTGTCTGTAGCGCCTGATAGTCGAGGTAGCTCGGACCAGTCAGAACTTCGCTCCGCTCATCCCTCCCAAGCGGCTGCTTGGGCCCCTCCCGTTCACGTGGCCACGGGCGGCCACGGTTCTGATGGCCCGACCACCGTCGCCAAATCAGGCGCTACAGAGGTGAAGATTGAACAGAAGAGAACTCCGAGGAAACCGTCCTCGCTGAGCCTGTCAAGTCTGATGGATGAGGAGGAGATTTCGGTTGAGCCGGTTGAGGAAAAGGTGGAGAAGGCTGAGGCGCTGCCTGGTGATGATGTGATTGCCGATAAGTGGCAGGAACTGGCGGCGGCGCAGAGTGCGCAGCCGAGGCTGTCGAATGCCCTTTCAAGCGCTAAGCTGAATATTCGTGAGGATGCCGGGGTTAAGGTCGTGGAGTTTGCCGTGACCAACGAGGCGCAGAAGAAGTGGATAGAGGAACGTATCCTCAGGACGCTGGAAAGCCAGTTCAGCAAGATTCTCTCTTGCGGAAAGATAAGGCTTGAACCTACGGTGGTTCCTGAAGAAGCCCAGGAGGAAAAGAAATATATGCCGGCCGAGAAAGCGGAGGACCTGATCAGCAGGAATGAGGAAGTGAGGAATCTTGTCACCGACCTCGGGTTGGATGTCAAATAGAATGAAAGTCATACGGATATGAAACTGCGTTGCGAGAATCTTGTCAAGAAGTACGGCGTCCGTACTGTTGTGAAGGGCGTGTCGATGGAGGTCAATCAGGGTGAGATCGTGGGTTTCCTGGGACCGAACGGTGCCGGAAAGACCACGAGCTTCTATATGATTACCGGGCAGATCGTTCCTAATGAGGGGCGGATTTTCCTTGATGATGAGGAGATTACCGAACTGCCTATGTATATGCGTGCGCAGAAGGGTGTCGGCTATCTTCCTCAGGAAGCTTCGGTGTTCCGCAAGATGTCTGTGGAGGACAACATAATGTCCGTGATGGAGATGTCGAAATTGACAAGGGAGGAGCGTGAGTCCCGTCTCGAGTCGCTTATCGACGAGTTCAACCTGTCGAAGGTGAGGAAGAGTCTGGGAATCCAGCTGTCCGGCGGCGAGCGCCGCAGGTGCGAGATCGCCCGCGCGCTTGCCATCGATCCGAAGTTCATCCTTCTTGATGAGCCTTTCGCCGGTGTCGACCCTATCGCCGTCGAGGACATCCAGTATATAATCGCAAAACTGAAGTACCGCAATATCGGTGTCATCATCACCGACCACAACGTCGGCGAGACCCTTGCCATCACTGACCGCGCGTACCTCCTGTACGAGGGAACCATCCTTCAGCAGGGCACTCCGGCTTCTCTCGCGGCCGACGAGGATGTCCGCACCAAGTACCTCGGCTCGGGCTTCATCCTGAAGCGCTCCGCTTCAGTCGAGCGCGCCCTCGCCGAACATGAGGCCAAGCTCAAGGCCCTGAATGAAGGTCAGAAATAAGTGAAAGCCTCAGAATACTGAGATGCCGGAAATGATGATGTCCCAGAACCTCTCCCGGTCAATGTCGACCGGTACTCTGACCATCTCACGCGATTGATCTTCCGTTTCGAAGGATTTCCCGTAGGTCGGTGAGTCCGGATTGTCATCAATGTCTATCCTAACATCCTTGTATTCTGTAATTATGCTTGGGTTGACAACGATGGCTGCGCTTATGAGGTCCCAGACAAATTGCATCGAAGACGGATCCGACTGGAATTCCGGGAATGGGAAGTTGCTGCTTATCAAAGACCGTATCTCCTGCGAACTGATTGCGTCATAGATCGACAGGAATCTGTCCCTATCCATCAATACAGTGTTGCATATATCAAGACTGACAACCGTCTGTTTTGGGAATGGCGCCCTCAGGCATATCGCAGCGGCCTCCGGGTCATAAAGGAAGTTCATCTCTGCATAAGGTGTGGTGTTGCCGGGGCAGAAGACAGCCCCTCCCATATAGATGATTTCTCTGGCCATCGACGCCATCTCGGGATGGGAGACAAGTGCCTTCGCTATGTTGGTGCAGGCTCCTATAGCAAGGATGGTCACTGTGCCGGGTGCTGACATAACACTTTCTGCAATGTACTCTGAAGCGTCCGTGAGGACAGGCCGGATAGCCGGCTTGCAGCCATATCTGTCGACATAGAAACTTTCCCAGTCTAAAACTTCGGGATAAGACGACGCTCCTCGCCATTCGGCATCCTCTCCCGGATTTGCGTCTATTTCCTTATCTATCGAGTCAAGCCGACCCTCGCGTAACGGAATCCTTGACCCTGCGATGTAATGCATATCTGTCATTCCGCACAGTTCCCCGAGTCTTATGCCATATGCCAGGCTCTCCTGCGACCAGACATTGGTCGTAACTGTCGTAAGGCCCAGGATATGGACGGCATCAGTGCCTGACAGCATTATGAACGCTATGCCGTCATCGAAACTCTCCACCATATCAGAGTCAATCAGAAGGGATATCGGCTTTCCATCCGAGGACCCATTCCGGCAGCAGGAAACGATAAATGCAGTCGCAAGCGCCAGGACAAGGAATATTGCTTTAAAACAAAAGTGTGTCTTCATAATGATATGGTAATTTCCCGAGTCCTGGCTGTTTTGAGTCACCTACAGCACATAGTCCCGGACGTTCTGGGCCGAGACTTCGGGATCGCCGAGGATGAGGAGGCGGTCCACCACGTTGTCGAGTTCGCGGATGTTTCCCGGCCAGCTCTTCTCCTGAAGGAGTTTGACGGCCTCGGCGGAGAAGCTGCGCGGCTTGGCGCCCTCCGTATATTTGTTCTTGAAGTGCTCGATGAGCATAGGGATGTCGTCTTTGCGCTCATCCAATGACGGCACCTTGATGACGATGACGCTGAGACGGTGGTAGAGGTCTTCGCGGAAGTTGCCGGCCTTGATTTCTTCTGCAAGGTTCTTGTTGGTGGCAGCGACGACGCGGACATTGACTTCAATGTCCTTGTCGGAGCCGATGCGCGAAAGCTTGTGCTCCTGCAGGACGCGGAGCACTTTCGCCTGGGCGGCGAGACTCATGTCGCCGATCTCGTCGAGGAAGAGGGTTCCGCCGTCGGCCTGTTCGAACTTGCCCTTGTGCTGCTTGATGGCAGAAGTGAAGGAGCCCTTTTCGTGGCCGAAAAGTTCGCTTTCGATGAGCTCACCCGGAATGGCGGCGCAGTTGACTTCGACGAACGGCATCGCGCTGCGGTCGCTCTGCTTGTGCAGGCTGCGCGCGACAAGTTCCTTGCCGGAACCGTTGGGACCTTCGATCAGAACGCGCGCATCCGTAGGCGCCACCTTGTCGATGATGGCGCGGATGTGCTTCATCGGCTCTGATTCGCCTATCATTTCGCTGCCGCCGAAGACTTTCTTCTTGAGGATCTTCGTCTCGTTGACGAGGGATACCTTCTCGGTGGCGTTCTTGATCGTGATGAGGATGCGGTTGAGGTCGAGCGGCTTCTGGATGAAGTCGAAGGCGCCTTTCTTGATGCTTTCCACGGCGGTGTCGATGTCGCCGTGGCCGGAAATCATCACGATGGCGGAGTCGCAGCCGTCGGCGACCAGCTTGTCCAGGACTTCCATACCGTCCATCCCGGGCATCTTGATGTCGCAGAAAATAACGTCGTATTTTTCCTTTGCGACCAGATCCAGGGCGGAGGTTCCGTCTTCTGCGGATTCAACTTCATAACCTTCGTCGGAGAGGATTTCCCCGAGAGAATTGCGGATTGCCCGCTCGTCATCTACAATCAGGACTTTCATATCAATGCAAATATCTGCAAAATTCGTGACAAAAAGGTATTTTTATTATCTTTGTTTGCGAAACTAAGGCCTATATGAAAATACCGGATATCATCATCGCCATCGATGGCTGCTCATCTACGGGCAAAAGCTCGTTCGCAAAACTTCTTGCCGGCAGGCTTTCTTTCCTGTACCTTGATTCAGGCGCGCTCTACAGAGGCGTGACCCTGTTCGCGCAGGAACAGGGACTCATATCCAAAGACAATGCCATATCCGACGAACTCAGGAGCAGACTGCCAGGGCTCGACCTGCATTTTGACGGGCAGGGAAAGACGTGCATAGGAGACCGCGTTGTCGAGAAGGAGATCAGGTCGATGGAAGTGTCTGCCCAGGTGAGTCCGATTTCGGCGCTGGCGTATGTCCGTGAGTTCGTGGATGAAAAGCTCCACGCATTTGCGGCGAAGGGGCGCGTGGTGATGGATGGCCGTGACATAGGCACGGCGGTGTTCCCGAATGCGGAATTCAAGATTTACATGACGGCTAGCGAGGAGGTGCGCGCGAAGCGCCGCTTCGACGAGCTTGCGGCCAAGGGTGAAAATCCGAAGCTTGAGGATGTACTCGCCAATCTGCGGGAGCGTGACTATATCGATTCGCATCGCGAGACCCATCCTCTGTGCAAGGCTGCGGATGCTTTCGAACTTGACAATTCCGAGATGACCTTCGGCGAGGAGCTCGCCTGGGCAATCGGTGTTCTTCAAGGAAAATTCAACGTACTATGATAAAAGTTGAGATTGACAGCAATTCCGGATTCTGCGGCGGTGTGATCCGAGCGATCGACACGGCGGAGCGTTTCCTTTGGGAACGTGACGGACGTCTTTTTTCTCTCGGCGCGATTGTTCACAACGAAGAAGAGCTTGAGCGCCTCGGCGCAAAAGGCCTTGTCGCTCTTGCAGGTGATGAAATAGACGATGTCGTGATGTGCGGAGTCGAGACGATTCTCATACGCGCCCACGGCGTGGCTCCCGAGATTTATGAGAAACTCCGCAGGAAGGGATTCGAAATCATTGACTGCACCTGCCCTGTGGTCTTGAACATTCAGAAACAGATACGCAGGAGCGCCGGCCAGGTGTTGATTTTTGGCAAGCACGGGCATCCCGAGGTTCTCGGACTGGTGGGCCAGAACAGCCGGGCAGTCGTTTTCGACAGCCTCGAGCAGCTTGAGGAAGTCCTCGCTGACATCAATGTGGACGAGCCTCTTGACGTGTTCTCCCAGACCACTATGAGCCCTGTCCAGTACAAAAGGGCCTGTGACATCATCTCGAGAGTGGTCCCGGAATCTACCATACATAACACCATCTGCAAGCAGGTTGCCTCGCGGCACGGCGAGCTGTCGTCGTTCGCCCGTGAGCACGATGCCATAATTTTCGTCTCCGGCAGTCACAGTTCCAACGGAAAGGTCCTGTGCGACCTCTGCAAGTCGGAGAATCCACGCACCTGGAGGGTTGGTGGTCCTGAAGACATCAAGCCTGAGTGGTTCAAGCCGGGAGATTTCGTGGGCGTGAGCGGCGCGACTTCAACGCCGAAGTGGCTTCTCGAAAAAGTCGCCGCGGCCATTGAAAATTTGCAATAGTAATGGCATTTAATTAACTTTGCCAAGTTATAACGAGAATCAATAAACAATTAAGATATATCATTTTATGGCAACAACAGCTGATTTTAAAAACGGACTTTATCTCAAATTCAACGACAAGCCTTGTATGATCGTTTGGTTTCAGCACGTCAAGCCAGGCAAGGGCCCGGCTTTCGTGAAGACCAAGCTCCGCAACCTTGAGAACGGACGCATCCTCGAGAACACCTTCACAGCAGGTGCGAAGATCGAGACCATCGAGGTCGAGCGCCGTCCATATCAGTTCCTCTATGCCGAGGAAGACGGTTTCAACTTCATGCACGAAGAGACATACGAGCAGATCCTCCTCCCTAAGGCAGTCGTTGAGAACTCAGACCTTATGAAGGAAGGCCAGCATGTTGAGATGATGTTCGTGGTTGGTGAGGAGAAGTGCCTTACCTGCGAGCTCCCTACATACGTGACTCTTGAGGTTACCTACAGCGAGCCTGCAGTAAAGGGCAACACCGCCTCTACCTCCGCACTCAAGGAAGTCACCCTCGAGACCGGCGCCAAGATTATGGTTCCTCTCTTCATCGAGACCGGTGAGAAGATTACAGTAAACACAACAGACCGCAGCTACGGTCAGCGAGTATAAGACGAAAATTACACTTCTGACAGTCGGCAGGACCGACGTGAAATGGGTATGTGAAGGCCTGGGTGTTTATGCATCCAGGCTGAAACATTATATCCCGTTCGAGATTCTTGAAATCCCGGAGCTGAAAAACGTGTCCGCGCTGTCGAAGGAACAGATAAAAGTCAGGGAGGGAGAACTCATCCTCAAGAACCTTAAACCGTCAGATGACGTTATGCTTCTTGATGAACACGGTAGGGAATACCGCTCGATAGAGTTCGCCAAAGTCCTTGAGGACAAGATTTCCCGTGGCGGGAAAGACATCGTTTTCGTGATCGGAGGGGCGTACGGCTTCAGTGAAGCGGTCTATCAGAGAGCGGACGGAAAGCTGTCCCTGTCAAAGATGACCTACTCCCATCAGCTTGTGAGAACGATTTTTGCAGAGCAATTATACCGTGCTTTCACAATAATGAAAGGAGAGCCATATCACCACGAATGAAAAGGCCTAGAAGCATAAGCGACATTGTATCCGCGGGACTCCTTATCCTGGGTGTCCTCGTGTTTGCGCTGGCATTCAGCACGCCGCGCACGCCAGGAGATACAGCCGCCGCGGCCCGGCGTGCCCAGCGCAGGATTGCATCCAGGATGGCCACGCTCGAATCGCTTTCGGCGAAAGCTCTCGAGCAGGACCCGTCGGACTGGCTCGACCTGGGGCGCGTCCCGGAAGACATTGTCATTTACCGGTACTGCTCCGATACTCTCGAATCCTGGGTGAACAGGTTCCCTCAGATAAACGATGACATCAAACCCCGTCCTGAGTTCAGCGATATAATCACGCTCCGCGGCAATCCGCAATCTCCGCTTCTCCAGGTAACCGATTCGGTTTCATATATTAGCCTCGGCTCGAAATGGTATCTAGTAAAGGCGGCGTCAAGGAGCAACGTCAAGGTCGTTTCAGCGCTTGAGATCGTCAATACCCAGTCCAGGGGATATACCGGCGTGAATCCACGCCTGTGGGTGAACGAGAAGTACTCTGTCCGTCCTCTGTCGGATAACGGCGGGTCTGCGGTGTACGTAGATGGACGTCCGCAGTTCAAGATCGTTTACGAATCCCTGGCGGGCAAGGCAAGTGCCGACCCTCTGATGGTCGGCATAGCGCTCGTCCTTCTTGTCGCCAGCGGAATGCTGTTCCAGACCAGGAGGAAGACGCTCCGCAGGTACTGGATAGTGATTTCCGGATTGCTTCTGGTTGCTGTCCTGATTTATTTCTGGGGACGTTCGGCCCAATGGGAGGTGGGCATTTTCTCACCTACCCTGTTTGCCGGAGGCGCATTCCTTTATTCTCTTGGAGCGGTCATCGTCATAAATTTTGCAATCCTGCTGATGTCGGTCAGCACATATATTGCACGCGACAGCATCGTTGACAGGATTGACGGCAGGAAGGGGAAGGTCAGACTTTCCGTGGCCACCATAGCCGCGGTGGTGCTCATACTTTTCTATTCGCATATCGCCCTGAAGAGCATAGTTCTGAATTCAAGCATCTCGCTCGAACTTTATAAGCTCAGCGAACTGTCCATATATACTGGAGTCGTCTATCTGTCATTCCTGACGATGCTCCTCAGCATACCGTTGCTGCTGCAGCTTCTGCGCCCGTTTGTAAAGGAGAAGTTCGGCATCCAGGCGGACTCCCTTTCCCGTCAGAGCAGACTGTGCTTCTCGATATTCATCGCCCTCTATCTTGTACTTATCACCTCGGTACTTGGATTCCGCAAGGAGCAGAGCCGCGCGGAAATGTGGGCGTACCGCCTGGCCTTCGACCGCGACATCCAGCTGGAAATGCGTCTGGGAAGGATTGAACAGCAAATTGCGGATGATGCTGTGATTTCCGCGTTGTCCGCCCTTGACAATACAGCCCAGACCATAGAGAACCGTCTGGCAAACGAGCACCTCTTCCGCATTGATCAGGGATATGACGTTGCCGTTTATGTGCTGAACAGTTATAACAACACCCAGCGCAATTTCGAGTCCTTCAACTCCCACGTGCGCGGTGGCGTTCCAGTATCCGAAAACTCGAGATTCCTCTATGTGAACCCGAGCGGAGGCCATTCGTACTATGCCGGCATATTCCTTTATTCAAACGAGAATTTCGGCGTTTCCACCGTCCTTATAACGGTTGAACCGCGCAATACCAATGATATCAAGGGCTATTCGGCGATTTTCGGCATAACGCCTCCGGGCAAAATCGTCCTTCCGGCGGAATATTCGTACGCGCGTTATGACGAGCGCGCCCTCCAGATGTTCAAGGGCGACTATGCTTTCCCTACCGAGCTTGACGAGGAGATGAACCGCCGCATCTACGAGGACCAGGTTTCCAGGTTCAATGCGGGCGGATACACGCATTTCATCTTTACCATCGGCAACAGCGAATCCGTCATCATCTCCCGCCAGACATACAGCATAGTGAACTATCTCGTAGCCAGCGTCCTGCTCGCCATCCTGTTCTTCCTTATGCTTTCACTGCTTACATTCCCGCGCAAGCAGGAAGACGATTCCAAGGAGAGAAGCTACTACAAGTCCCGCATCTCTGCGGTCCTTCTCACTTCTCTTACCCTGACTCTTGTCGCAATGGCGCTGGCCAGTGTGCTCTTCGTGAACAGCCGCAACGAAAGCAACCTGCAGACAATCATCTCCGACAAGATCAACTCAATATGTTCGATGATCGAAGCGGGGACGAAACCGGTGAATTCGATACGTGATATCCTGACTCCTGAGTTCAACGAACTGCTGCGCAGGGTCAGCACCAACACCAGCTCCGACATAACGATCTATGGCCCTTCGGGGAGGGTGGTTACCGCCACGAACCCTATGGCGCTGGAGCGCGCGAACCTGGGCTCGCGCATAGATGGCGAGGCATACAAGAACATTGTGCGCAATTCGCGCAGATATTTCATCAAGCGTGAGAAGGCCGGCTCCGTCAGGTATTATAATATGTACGCTCCTATCAAGAGCGCAAACGGGAGTATCATCGGAGTGCTTTGTTCTCCATATACCGACGAAAGCTACGACTTCGAGAAAGATGCGGTGAACCATTCGATGACCATCATCACCGTTTTCCTGCTTCTTCTCCTTCTCGCCAGATTCTCCGCATCCACCATTATCGACAGGATGTTCAAGCCTTTGAGCGAGGTGGGCCGCAAGATGACGGACACCAGCCTCGACAAGCTGGAACATATACATTACGACCGCGAGGACGAAGTGTCGTCCCTGGTTGACGCGTACAATCTGATGGTTACGGAACTTTCCGAGAGCTCCAAGAAGCTTGCCCAGGCCGAGCGTGACAAGGCCTGGAGCGGAATGGCGCGTCAGGTGGCCCACGAAATCAAGAACCCGCTCACCCCGATGAAGCTCCAGCTTCAGCGTATAATGCGTCTTAAAGCGAAGGGCGACCCTGAGTGGCAGGACAAGTTCGATGAAGTCACGACCGTACTCCTCGACCATATCGACATCCTTACCGATACTGCAAATGAATTCTCGACTTTCGCGAAGCTATACACTGAGGAGCATACTGAAATAGATCTGGACAAGGTCCTTCAGGAGGAGATCGCGATGTTTGACAACAAGGGTCACGTCAAGTTCGACTACTATGGGTTCCCCGGCACCAGAGTAATGGGTCCGAAACCTCAGCTTACGCGCGTGTTCGTCAATCTCATCAACAATGCCGTGCAGGCGGTCGGAGATCGCGAGGATGCCCGCGTGGTGGTCGCGCTGCGCAACTCGTCCCGCGACGGTTTCTTCGACATAGTTGTCGAAGACAATGGTCCGGGCGTGTCCGACGAGAACGTCGAGAAACTGTTCACCCCGAACTTCACGACAAAGAACGGCGGCTCGGGCCTCGGCCTCGCCATCAGCCGCAGCATACTTGAGCGCTGCGGCGCCACGATAGCCTACAACAGGTCATTCACTCTGGGCGGTGCCTGCTTCACCATACAATACCCTAAACAAGCATGAAGAGATTTCTGAAAATAGCATTTGTCGCAATCGCGATGACCATCGGTCTGAGCGCAAAGGCTCAGCCCGAGGGCTACGACGTATTCTCTCCTATCGGGAAATATATAATGAAGAGCGACGCGGATGCGCTGTCCAAATGGTTCGCCGACAATCTTGAGATATCCATTCTCACAAACACTGCCGACGCCAGCCGCGCCCAGGCGCGCCAGATCGTAAAGGCTTTCTTTGAAACCTACACGCCGCGTTCTTTCAATATAACCCATACCGCGGGCCGCGCCAATATGAAATATGCGCTAGCCTTTATGAACGCCGGCGGTGAGATGTTCATGGTAACCATCTTTGCCTGTTCAAAGGGAAAAGACGGCTATCGTATACAGCAGTTCAAAATCGAAAGGGCTATGTAAAACTATTTCTGCCGGCAGTAGATCTGGACAGGGCAGCCGGTTAGATTGAAGTTCTCGCGCAGCTTGTTTTCCAGAAATCTCTTGTAAGGATCCTTGATGTACTGCGGCAGGTTGCAGAAGAATGCGAATGCCGGGAATTTCGTAGGCAGCTGTGTCACGTACTTGACCTTGACGTACTTGCCCTTCCATGCAGGTGGAGGGGTCTCCTCGATGATAGGGAGAAGGGCCTCGTTGAGGCGTGCGGTAGGGATTTTCTGGCTGTAGTTGGCATATACCTCCGCTGCGGCGTCAAGGACGTTCTGGATGCGCTGCATCTTGACCACCGAGGTGAATATGATAGGCACGTCATCGAACGGAGCTATGCGCTGGCGCAGATTGGCCTCGTAGTCGCGGAGCGTGTTGTTGTCCTTGATGAAAAGGTCCCATTTGTTGACCACCAGGACGCAGGCCTTGCGGTTCTTCAGGATGAGGTTGAAGATGTTCATGTCCTGTGCTTCCATTCCCGTGGTGGCGTCGATCATCATTATGCAGACGTCGGAGTGCTCGATTGCGCGGATGGAACGCATCACCGAATAGAACTCCAGGTCTTCGTGGACTTTGGTCTTGCGGCGTATGCCGGCGGTGTCCACGAGCATGAACTCGTGCCCGAACTGGTTGTAGTGGGTCTCGATGGCGTCACGGGTGGTGCCTGCCACCGGGGTGACTATGTTGCGCTCCTGACCGAGCAGGGCGTTGGTGAGGCTTGACTTCCCGACATTCGGCTTGCCTATGATAGTGATGCGCGGAAGGCCGGCGTAAGGATCTTCGACCTCTTTCTCTTCCGGAAGTATCTTTGCTATGGCGTCAAGAAGGTCGCCCGTACCGGTTCCGTTGGCAGAAGAGATCGCATAGACATCTCCGAGGCCGAGGGAATAGAACTGATAGGCGTCATACATCTTCTCGCCGGAATCGACCTTGTTGACGCAGAGGATTACGGGTTTCTTCGAGCGGCGCAGGACGTCGGCGATTTCGGAGTCATAGTCGGTGATGCCCGTGCCCGCCTCAACCATAAAGAGAATGGCGTCAGCCTCATCTATGGCAATCTGGACCTGGGAGCGGATGGCGCTTTCGAAGACGTCGTCGGAATTGGTGGTGTAACCGCCGGTGTCCACGACGGAGAATTCACGCCCGCACCATTCGCAGCGGCCGTAGTGGCGGTCGCGGGTGACGCCAGCCGTGTCATCGACTATTGCCTGTCTCATTCCCACGAGACGGTTGAAGAGTGTTGATTTGCCGACGTTAGGACGTCCTACAATTGCCAGTAATGCCATATTCTATTTGTTGAAGAGGCTGCAATCCTTGCAGGCCTCGCTGTAATTGCCTGTGCACTTCCGTGCGTGGAGGGCGGCATCTTCGTCCTTGTAGCAGCGGATGCCGCGCTTGCGCATTTCCTCATTGGAGCCCACGTCGTATTTCGGGAAATCCTTCTTGCGGAAGATGATGTTGAAACACATCCCCAGCACGCAGATTCCGACAAGGACGAGGGCTGCGAGGAATACTTTCATTTGTTAAAAGATAAAATCGTTGCTGATGGATTCGTAGTTGTACACCTTGTTGATGATGCTTGCGAAAACTTCAGTCATTGATACTATCGTGATCTTCGGGTCGTTTGCGAGTTCCGGGTGAGGCACCGTGTCTGTGATGAACACCTCGGCGAGAGCGGAATTGTGGATGCGCTCGACGGCGCCTCCCGAAAGGAGGCCGTGGGTCGCGCAGGCGCGGACGGAAGCGGCGCCCTTGCTCATCAGGACTTCGGCTGCCTTGCAGAGTGTGCCGGCGGTGTCGATCATATCGTCCACGATGATGATGTTCTTGCCCTCAACTTCACCGATGGCGGTGATGGAGTCTACGACGTTTGCTCTTGCGCGGGTCTTGTGGCAGATGATGACGCTCGCGCCGAGATCCTTCGCGTATGCGTTGGCTCTCTTTGCGCCACCCATGTCCGGAGCCGCGATCGCGAGGTCAGGGAACCTGCGCTTGCGGATGTAAGGGATGAACACCTTGCTTGCGTAAACGTGGTCAACCGGGATGTCGAAGAAACCCTGGATCTGGTCGGCGTGGAGGTCGCAGGTCATCACGCGGTCAGCGCCTGCTGCGCGGAGCAGGTTGGCGGCGAGCTTCGCGCCGATGGCTACGCGCGGACGGTCCTTGCGGTCCTGGCGGGCCCATCCGAAATAAGGGATGACGGCGATAACCTTGTCTGCCGATGCCCTCTTGGCGGCATCGACGCAGAGAAGCAGTTCCATAAGGTTGTCTGCCGGCGGTACGGTAGACTGGAGAATATAAACGGTCGCGCCTCGAACGCTGTCGAGGAACTGAGGCTGAAATTCTCCGTCACTGAACTGGGAAACCGCGAGGTTCCCAAGCTTGATCTCCGGCTGGTCGGCAGGCTTGTGTGCGTTCAGATGTTCGATTACCCTGCTCGCAAAGTCCTGCGAGGCCCTGCAAGCGAACAATTCCATTCTATGCGAGTGTAACATCGTGTTTTATAAGTTGTTAAGTACGTTCTCAATGTATCCGAGAATTTCTTCCTTGCCCTTCCCGGACTGGGCTGAACTGCAGAACATCGGAGGAAGTTCCTCCCACTGCTGCAGAAGTATCTCCTTGTCACGCTCGATCTGCGCGGCGAGGACGTTGGGTCCCTGCTTGTCGCATTTCGTGAAAATCAGCGCGAACGGTATGCCGTGCTCGCCGAGCTCGGCGATGAAATCGGTGTCGATCCGACCGATGTCGTGACGGGAGTCAACCAGAACGAACAGCTGTACGAGTTCCTTGGAATTCAGGATAAAATCCCTGATGACTTCAGCCAACTCGTCTCTTCCTTTCTGACCCATCTTGGCATAGCCGTACCCCGGGAGATCCACAAGATACCACTCGTCATTGATCAGAAAGTGGTTGACAACCTTCGTCTTGCCGGGGGTGGATGACGTCATCGCGAGCTTGCCGTTGTTGCACAGCTTGTTGATCAGCGATGACTTGCCTACGTTAGACCGCCCTATGAACGCGAATTCCGGCAAGGTCCTCTTCGGCTTCTGCGATACGCGGGTGCTGCTGCCTGCGAATTTGGCCTCGGAGATTTTCATTGGGAAAACTACTACTTTAAATAACGCACAAAGATAACTATTTTATTTTGTTTTATTTGCCTATATTTGCAACGGTTAGTAGTAAATATTATGCTTAGCAAGAAAGTTTCGAAGAAGCTGGAATCGCTCCAGACCCCGTTTTATCTCTATGATATGGACCTTCTCCGCCTCACTCTCGAGAGCGCGGTGAGTATGGCCGCACGCTACGGATACGTGCTCCATTATGCAATAAAGGCAAATTACGACCCGCGTGTCCTTGCCTTGATAAAGGAGTACGGCCTCGGTATCGACTGCGCCAGCGGAAACGAGGTGGCCTGCGCGATAGAGGCCGGCTTCGACCCGAAGAAAATAGTCTATGCAGGTGTGGGCAAGCGTGACCACGAGATGAAATACGCCATCGAGAAAGGCTTGTATGCCATCAACTGCGAATCCATCGAGGAACTTTATGTCCTGAATGATTTCGCCGCAGCGGCAGGCAAGACCGTTGACGTGGGCCTTCGCGTGAATCCGGACATCGACCCTATGACGAACCACTGTATCGACACAGGTCAGGCTGATAGTAAATTCGGTATCTCATACGAGGAGGTCCTCGCCCGTGCTGAAGACATCAAGTCACTCAAGAATCTCAACGTGAAAGGCATGCACCTCCATATCGGATCGCAGATCCGCGAACTCCACGTCTTCGAGTATCTCTGCGACAAGGTCAACGTCATCGTGGAGAACCTCGTAAAGCTCGGGTTCAAGCTTGATTACGTGGATGTGGGCGGTGGTCTCGGAATCAATTATGATATGCCGGAGAACGAGCCCGTGCCAAATTTCGCATCCGTTTTCGCCATCATCAACTCCCACCTGAAAGTGGGCGGACGCGAAGTCCATTTCGAGTTCGGACGCGCAATCGTAGGCGAGTGCGGCGAGCTCATCACCCGCGTGCTCTTCAACAAGACCACTGCGACGGGCCGCAAGCTTGTCATCGTCGATTCAAGCATGACGGAGCTTATCCGCCCAGCCCTCTATGGAGCATATCACAGCATCGAGAACATCACGTCCACCTCGGACAAGAAAGAACGCTATACGATAGTGGGCACAGCCTGCGAATCCACGGACGTTTTCAACGAGAGCATCGCGCTTCCAGAGACGAAGCGCGGCGATCTTCTCACGATCAAATCCGCGGGTGCATACGGCCAGTCGATGTCGTCGCGGTACAATCTGCACGACCTGCCGCGCTCGGTTTACAGCGACGAAATCTGAGTCGTCGTCAGTCGTTCTTGAAATACAGGCGGCCCTGCAATTCAGCGGGGCCGTTTTTTTTGTAAAGGCCGGGTGCGGATTATCGAATATTATTCGTACTTTTGTTTTTGAAATTATTTAATAATTGCCCGGAGCCATGGATGCCATCGATCTGCTTACACTGCAAAGACTTCTGAAGGAAGGGATTGAAGATCTCTTTCCCGAGCGTGTCTGGGTGAAGGCGGAGATAGCATCTATGCAATTGAAAACCAATGGCCATTGCTATCTGGAGCTGTGCCAGGACTCGGGCAGGGGCGTTGTCGCGAAAGCCAAGGCCATCATCTGGAAGAACCAGTATTTCCCGCTGTCACAGTATTTCAAGAACGAAACAGGCGCTGACCTACGCGCGGGTATATCTGTACTCGTGCTCGCGCAGGTGAACTACAGCGAGCTTTACGGCATTTCCCTCATCATTGAGGACATCGATCCAGCGGTCACTCTGGGCGAAGCTGAACTCAAGCGGAGGCAGACAATCGAAAGACTTGAGTCGGAGGGCTTGATGGAAAAGCAGAAGCAGCTGGAAATGGCGGCGCTGCCATACCGGCTGGCGGTGATTTCCGCCAGGGATGCCGCTGGCTTCGGCGACTTCAAGCGCCATCTCCTTGAGAACGAATACGGCTTTTCGTTCGATGTCCGGCTATTCGAGGCCACGATGCAGGGCGAGACGGCTCCGGAATCCATAATCGACGCCCTGGAGCGCGTGCAGGCTGCTGAAGAAAAGTTCGACGCCGCGCTCATTCTCCGCGGCGGCGGTTCGGCCCTCGACCTGGTCTGCTTCGATGACTATGACCTCTGCTTCAGCATAGCGAATGCAAATATCCCGGTCCTGACCGCAATCGGCCACGACAAGGATTTCCACGTTGCCGATATGGCTGCCTTCGACTTCGTCAAGACGCCGACGGCTCTGGCCGATGTTTTCATCGACGCTGTCGCAGCGGAAGACGAGCGCATTACTTCATATTCCACGCGCCTCCGCCTTGCCTTTCAAAGCAAGCTTTCGGCAATGTCGTCGGCGCTGGATATCCTCCATAACCGTATCCTCTCGGCTGACCCCCGGAAGATTCTGGACCGCGGTTACTCCCTTGTCACGGACGGGTGCGGCGTTGTCCGCAAGCAGAGCAAAGGAATAAAGCCGGGTGATACGCTGAACATTTACTTCTCCGACGGAGAAATCAAAGTCAAGGTTCTATGATGGAAAAATTCGATTATGCAGAGGCTCTGAAGGAGCTCGAAAAAATAGCGTTGAAGGTGGAAGACCCTTCCACCGGCATAGATGACATTGACAAGTACATCAGGCAGTCAGATGAGCTGATTGCAAAATGCCGCGAATACCTGAGAACCGCGAGAGAAAAGCTTGACACCCTATGATCAAGAAGATATACGAAACCGATCCGTGGCTGATGCCGAACCGGGACGCGATCGAGGCGCGCCACGCGCGCATCCTTGCCGACAAGGAGAAACTTGCCGGCAAGCGGAGCATTGCCCTCGCGGTAAACAACCATATCTATTACCCGCTTCATCGTGAAGACGGGAAATGGGTAATCCGCGAATGGGCTCCGAATGCCACACGCATTTATCTCATCGGCGATTTCAACAACTGGCGCCGCGCCGAGTCTTATGCGTTCACGCCTGTCGGCAACGGCAACTGGGAACTTGCTCTTCCGGAAATGATGCTCCACCATTGCGACCTCTACAAGTTGTGGATAGAATGGCCCGGTGGCGGAGCCGAAAGGCTTCCGGCATATGTCACCAGGGTCGTCCAGGACACTGAGACCAAGGTGTTCTGCGCCCAGGTCTGGGATCCGGAACCGTATGAATGGCGCAATGCTTCGCCGGGGAAAATCGAGAACCCTCTGATCTATGAGTGCCACATCGGCATGAGCTCCGAGAAGGAGAAGGTCGCAAGCTTTATCGAATTCAAGAACGAGGTCCTGCCGCGCGTGCACAGGCTGGGCTATAACGTACTTCAGATAATGGCCCTTCAGGAGCACCCATACTACGGGTCATTCGGCTATCAGGTATCCAATTTCTTCGCGCTCAGCTCCCGTTTCGGGACTCCGGAGGAATTCAAGGAACTGGTGGATGAGGCGCACGCCCTCGGCATAGCCGTCATCATGGACATAGTCCATTCTCACGCCGTCGAGAATGAGGCCGAAGGCCTGTCCCTTCTCGACGGACACGACGACCTTTATTTCTACGGCGGCCCGCAGGGACATCATCCTGCCTGGGGGTCGCGCTGTTTCGACTACGGCAAGGATGAGGTCAAGTATTTCCTCCTTTCGAACTGCAAGTACTGGATGAACGAGTACAGGCTGGATGGTTTCCGCTTTGACGGAGTGACCAGCATGATATACTGGAATCACGGCCTGGGCGTTGACTTCGGTTCATATGACCTGTACTTCAATGACGGGGTTGACGAAAGTGCGGTCAGCTACCTCGCCCTGGCAAATATGCTCGTTCACGAGATCAATCCGAACGCGATAACAATCGCGGAGGATGTAAGCGGAATGGCGGGACTCGCCGCCCCGTTCGATGCGGGCGGCGTCGGGTTCGACTACCGTATGGCGATGGGCATCGCCGACCACTGGATAAAGTGGATCAAGGAGCTCTCCGATGAGGAATGGAGTATGGGCGGCATCTGGTGGGAACTCACCAACAAGCGCGCTGACGAGAAGACCATATCGTATGCCGAATGCCACGACCAGGCTCTGGTAGGCGACAAGACGCTTATTTTCCGCCTCATCGACAAGGAAATGTACTGGGGGATGAACCTCGACTCGCAGAATCTGCTCGTCGAACGCGGCGTCGCCCTGCACAAGATGATACGTCTCATAACCCTCGCCACCTGCGGCGGCGGTTATCTCAACTTCATGGGCAACGAATTCGGCCATCCTGAATGGATAGACTTCCCTCGCGAGGGGAACGGCTGGTCATACAAGTATGCCCGCCGCCAGTGGTCCCTTGCCGACAACAACCTTCTCCGGTACAAGGCGCTCATGGCTTTCGACGCGCAGATGATAAACTATTTCAAGAAGGAAAACATCCTTGCCGACGAACCGCAGCAGCTGTATGTCGACGAGGAGAGAAAAGTTTTGATTTTCAAGCGCGGAAACAGTATCTTTGCATTCAATTTCAACCCGGTCGCGTCGTTCGAGAACTTCTGCTTTTTTGCACCGGACGGAAAGTACGCCATGGCGTTCAATTCCGACGAGCGTAAATTTGATGGATTCTCACGCCTCCAGGCCAACGAGAAACACACCACATTGGATGGAAGACTATCACTCTATCTCCCTTGTAGGTGTGTTTTGGTTTTAAAAAAAATATAAAGCGAAATGGCTTTTCTGAAATTCAACAAGTCTGAACTGGTCAACCTCTCCTACTCATTGAAGAGGGAGGTTCTCGGGTCGAACAAGACCGGAGCCTATTGCAACACCTCGATCATCGGCTGCAACACCCGCCGGTATCACGGCCTGCTTGCCGTCACTCTCGACCGTTTCGGGGGAGACAGGTTCATGCTCCTTTCCGCACTCGACGAGACCCTAATCATCGGAGGCAAACGCTTCAATCTCGGAATCCACTGCTACGGCGACATCTATGAGCCGAGAGGCCACAAGTACATTGTGGACTTCGAGGCCAACCCGGTGCCGAGAATCACTTTCAAGGTAGGCGAGGCAGTCTTCCGCAAGAGCCTTCTGCTGGCATCCGACAAGGATCAGGTCCTGATCAAATACGAACTTCTGGAGTCCTCCCTTCCGGTTGTCCTGCAGTTCAGCCCGTTCCTCGCCTTCCGCAACGTGCACGACCTGACGCATCAGAACGCTGACGCGCAGACCGAGGGCGCTGAAATCAGGAATGGCATGGCCTACCGTCTTTATCCGAACTTCCCGTCGCTGAACATCCAGGTCAGCGATTCGAAAGCCAAGTTCACGAAGACCAACAGCTGGAATCTCGGCATCACATATTCGGATGAATACCGCCGCGGCTTTGACTGCCGCGAGGATCTCTTCGTCCCCGGATTCTTCGAGCTCAAGCTCTCGCCAGGCCGTTCGGCAGTCGTGTCCGCCTCCCTCAGCCAGGAGGACCCTGCTGAATTCATCAAGAAATTCAATGCGGGTCTCAAGAAAAAAGGCAGCGCGTCCGACTATCGCGACCAGCTCCGCCGTTGCGCAAACCGCCTTATAATCGACCACAACAACAGGAAGAGGATCAACGCCGGCTTCTCATGGATGTATACCGGACTTCTCCGTGAAACCCTCCAGGCCTTGCCGGGTCTGGCCCTTTATGGCCTCGACGACCCGGGCCAGTTCGAGGAAATCCTCGACAACCTCATCGCCGATGAGCAGGAACGCCTTTTCCGCCGCACCACCCAGGTCGAGGCTCCGCTTCGCCTTGCGCTTGTGCTCCAGAAATATATTGACTACGGCGCAGACGAGAAGGAAGTCTGGAAGAAATACGGCGTCACCCTCAAGGGTGTGATAGAAAGCTATCTTCCAGGCGAGCGCCGCGAGGTGTCTATGCATCCGAACGGACTCCTGTGGGCCCAGATGGACGGCGTGGCTCTGAGCTGGATGAACGCGTACATCGACGGACGCGCCGTCACCGAGCGTCCCGGATATCAGGTCGAGACCAACGCTTTCTGGTACAATGCCGTCTGCTTCGCGCTGGAAATGGAAGGAAAGTATGGGGCAAAGAACGGACAGTTCGTCAAGAAGTGGAGTGAAATCCGCGATCTGGTGAAACTGAACTATCAGAAAACCTTCTGGAATGAACGCCACGGCTGCCTTGCCGACTACGTCGACAACAGCGGACAGAACCAGGACATCCGGCCGAACCAGCTGTACTCGATCAGCGTCAAGTACTCGCCGGTGGATGAGGAGATCGCGCCGTCGATACTCCGTGTGATAGACAATGAGCTCGTGACTTCAAGGGGTATCCGCACCCTGTCACCGCGCGACATCAAATACAAGGGCGTTTACGAAGGCACGCAGCTTGAGCGTGATCTTGCATACCATCAGGGGTGCACACGCCCGTTCCTTCTGGAACCATACACCGAAGTTTCCTTCAGAATCAAGGGACAGTCCTTCTGGAAGAAGGCAGAATGGCTTGCGGAAGGATTCTACGAGGATCTGAACAAGCACGGCGTAGGCGCCTTCTCCGAACTCTATGACGGAGACCCACCTCATGAGCCGCATGGAGCCATATCGTCAGCGCTCAGCACGGCGGCCCTGCTTTCAGTAGAGTATATGTTGGACAAATATAAGGAGGACAAGAAATGAAAGTTCTGATGTTCGGCTGGGAGTTCCCTCCACATATCGCCGGCGGCCTCGGAACCGCCTGCGAGGGCATAGTCAAGGGACTTGCCCACAACGGTGTCGAGACGCTCTTCGTTATGCCTTCGGCGAGCGGCGACGAAGACCAGTCCGCCACAACCATCCTCGATGCCAGCGACGTGGCCGTGATGAACGTGAGCGACAGCGTCGATGAGTTCCTCAACAAGGTGAAATTCCTCCAGGTTGACTCCAACATCGTTCCCTATGTCGATCCCGAAGAATACTTCGAGGCCATCGAGAGGATGAAGAACGAGCAAGTCCATGAAACCATCGTGGGCTTCGGCCAGAAATTCAAGTTTTCCGGCAAATATGGCGCGAACCTGATGGAAGAGGTTTCACGTTACGCCCAGGTGGGCGGCACCATAGCAGTGCAGCACAAGGACGAATTCGACGTGATTCACGCCCACGACTGGCTCACCTACCTTGCCGGCATCGCCGCCAAGGAACTTACGGGCAAGCCTCTGGTGGTCCACGTCCACGCGACGTCCTATGACCGCGGCGACGAGAAGCATATGGACTCCCGCGTCCTCGCGATCGAGAAACGCGGCATGGAGTGCGCTGACCGCGTAGTCACCGTAAGTGACCTTACGAGGAATATCGTGATCAACAAATATGGAATCGATCCGTCCAAGGTCGTGACAGTTCACAATGCGGTTGATTTCAGTGGCCGCGAAGACATCGAGGTCGAGAGGGGGATCCGCGACAAGGTCGTGACTTTCCTCGGCCGAATCACTTTCCAGAAGGGTCCGGAATACTTCATCGAAGCTGCCGCGAAGGTTCTCAAGAGAACGTCAAACGTGCGCTTCGTGATGGCCGGCAGCGGCGATATGATGAATCGCGCCATCCGTCAGGTCGCGCGGCTCGGCATATCCGACAGATTCCATTTCACAGGGTTCCTCCGCGGACAGGAGGTCCAGAAGATGTTCGCGCTGAGCGACGTCTACATCATGCCGTCCGTCTCCGAACCTTTCGGCATCTCTCCTCTCGAGGCGATGCGTTCCAATGTTCCGTCCATCATCTCACACCAGTCAGGTGCGGCCGAGGTGCTCAAATATGCGCTCAAGGTCGATTTCTGGGATGTTGACGCCATGGCGGACGACATCTACGCCCTCCTCCAGTATCCTGCGCTCGCGGAATTCGCGACCAAGCAGGGTTTCGATGAAGTCAACGAGCTCAAGTGGAACAATGCCACCGCAAAGCTCAAAGCAGTTTATGAATCAGTAGTCAACAAATAGATATGAAGAAGTCAATCTGCCTTTATTTCCAAGTCCATCAGCCAACCAGACTCCGTCTGTACAGATTCTTTGATATCGGCAAGGATTCGCATTATTACGATGATTATGCCAACAGAACCATCCTGAAGAGGGTAGCGCAGAAGTGCTACCTTCCTATGAACGAACTTCTCCTCCAGGCCATCAAGGCAAACAAGGGCAAGTTCAAGGTTGCCTTCTCCATCTCCGGCTCGGCAATGGAACAGTTCGACCGCTATGCTCCGGAAGTCCTTGACAGCTTCCGCGCGTTGGCCGACACCGGCTGCGTCGAGTTCCTCAGCGAGACTTACTATCACTCACTCGCGTCCCTCGCCTCCACCCAGGAGTTCGAGCATCAGGTCCAGATGCACAAACAGGCCATAGAGCACTATTTCGGAGTGACCCCGAAGACCTTCCGCAACACGGAGCTCATCTATTCCGATGCGATAGGCGCGGAAGTGCGTGAACTCGGTTTCACGACGATGCTTACTGAAGGGGCGCGTCACATCATGGCCTGGAAGAGCCCGAACTTCGTTTACAACAATGATTTCAAGAGCGACCTCAAGCTTCTGCTGCGCAACTACCAGCTCAGCGACGACATCGCTTTCCGTTTCTCCGACCGGGGGTGGCAGGAATGGCCGCTCACGGCGGAAAAATACATTTCGTGGATCAAGGCGTCGGAGGGTGACATCGTCAATCTCTTCATGGACTATGAGACCTTCGGCGAGCACCAGTCAAGCACCTGCGGAATCTTTGACTTTATGAAGGCGTTCGCCAGCCTTGCCTCCAAGGACGGTGCGCTTCAGTTCGTCACTCCGGCAGAGGCGGCGCAGAAACTCGAGAGTGTCGGTGACCTGTCTGTAATGCAGCCTATATCCTGGGCTGACGAGGAGCGCGACCTCACCGCCTGGCTGGGCAACGACCTCCAGCAGGATGCTTTCAACAAACTGTACCGTCTTGAAGAAAAGCTTTCCATCCTGAACGACCCGACCCTCTGGGCGGACTTCGGCCATCTCCAGGAAAGTGACCACCTGTACTATATGTGCACCAAATTCTTCTCTGATGGCGAAATCCATCAGCGCTTCAATCCATACAGCACTCCGTACGAAGCTTTCATCAACTACATGAACGTCCTCAGTGACTTTATAATAAGAGTTAACAACGCGATAGCGGAAAAATAAAATTTGAAATATGTACAAGAATCAAAGTGAATCTCCGATCTGGAGGAGCGTGATGGTCACAAGACACCTTCCCGCTTCGCTTTCCGGCCTTGAAACCCTCTGCAAGAACCTGTGGTGGTGCTGGAACGATGATGCAAAGGCTCTTTTCAAGTCCATCGACTCAGACCTCTGGCACAAGTCAGGTCACAATCCAATGGAGATTCTTGACAAAGTAAGTCTTAAAAGATACAACCAGCTGGCGGGAGACAAGGATTTCCTTGCGCGTCTCTCGTCTGTGATGGATAACTTCAACGCCTATATGGCAAAGAAGTCCGAAAGGACAGAACCTTCTGTCGGATATTTCTGTATGGAATATGGTCTTGACACTTCCCTCAAGATATATTCCGGCGGTCTCGGCATCCTTGCCGGCGACTACCTGAAGGAGACTTCCGATATGAACGTCAATCTCGTCGCCGTAGGTCTTCTCTACCGCTACGGCTATTTCAACCAGCGCCTCACCCCTCAGGGAAACCAGGTGGCGGACTATGTTCCCCAGGATTTCCTCAAGATTCCCGCAGAACCTGTATTCGATGAGAACGGTGCCTGGAAGACCGTCACGATGGCTATGCCCGGCCGCACGATGACCGCCCGTATCTGGAAGGTCGCCGTAGGCCGCACAGACCTGTATCTGCTTGACACCGATTTCGAAGCCAATTCTCCTGAAGACCGTCAGGTTACCCATCACCTCTACGGTGGCGATTGGGAGAACCGCATGAAACAGGAGATACTGCTCGGTATCGGCGGAGTCCGCGCCCTCCGCGCCCTCGGCCTCAATCCGACGATCTATCACTACAACGAAGGACACGCCGCGTTTGCAGGACTCGAGCGACTTCGCGAGTATATGCAGAATGGCGGATTCAATTTCTTCGAGGGACTTGAGCTTGTGCGCGCATCCAGCGTGTTCACCACCCACACCCCTGTTCCTGCAGGACACGACGCCTTCACGGAAGAAATCATCGGCAGGTACCTCGGCCACTATCCGCAGCGTATGGGTATCGACTGGCGCACCCTTATGAACCTCGGCAAGATCGATGCGGACAATCACGACGAGAAATTCAGCATGAGCATCCTCGCCGCCAACATGTCCCAGAACGTCAACGGCGTTTCCATGCTTCACGGCAAGGTCAGCCAGGACATCTTCGCAAACATGTATCCGGGATACCTTCCGGAAGAGCTCTATATCAGTTATGTCACCAACGGCGTCCACTATCCTACATGGGCCGCCAAGGAGTGGAAGAAAATCTACGAACGCGAGTTCGGCGAAGAGTTCAAGTCAAGCCACTACGACAAGTCCTGTTTCGATGGCATCTACAAGGTGTCCGACGAAGAGGTCTGGGAGACCCGCAGGACCCTCAAGAAAGACCTCAGGGATTCAATACTCGAGCGCCTGCATGACCCTTCCGTATGCGCGCACTACACGCCGAGCCAGATCGTGACCATAGCGGAACGCTTCCGCGACGACGTGCTCACCATAGGTTTCGCCCGTCGTTTTGCGACCTACAAGCGCGCTACGCTCCTTTTCAGTGACCTTGACCGTCTTGACGCCATCGTCAACAATCCTGAACATCCTGTCCAGTTCATATTCGCCGGCAAGGCGCACCCTGCTGACGGAATGGGCCAGGACCTCATCAAGCAGATCGTTGAGATTAGCAAACAGGACCGCTTCCTCGGCAAGATCATCTTCGTGCCGGGTTATGACATCACCCTCGCCAAGAGGCTCGTCCAGGGAGTGGACGTATGGCTCAACAACCCTACCCGTCCTCAGGAGGCATCCGGTACATCGGGCGAGAAGGCCGCGATGAACGGCGTAATGCATTTCTCCGTACTCGACGGATGGTGGGTTGAGGGATACCGCGAAGACGCCGGATGGGCGCTTCCGCTCGAGAGTACATATGATGACCACAACTATCAGAACGAACTCGATTCAGCGACCATCTATGCGACCATAGAGAACGAGATAGCTCCTACATACTACAAGATAGACAAGGCAACGGGACGCTCAAAGGAGTGGATCGCCTATATCAAGAACACCATCGCCAAGGTGGCAAGCAATTTCACCACCAACAGGATGCTCATCGATTACTGCAAGCAGTACTATGAGCCTCAGATGGCGCGTTACGGTGTTCTCGCCGCAGACGGCGGCAAGGTAGCCCGCGAGATTTCGGCATGGAAAGGTCTGATGCGTGCGGAGTGGAACAATATCCGCGTGATAACGTCAACCGTTCCGGACTCATCCTACGTGCTTTCTCCTGACGATCCGTTCCAGACCGTGGTCGAACTTGACCTTGGCCGTCTCAAGCCGGAAGACGTCGGTGTGGAGATCCTTTTCACCACTGTTGACGACAAGGGTGTGTTCCATATACAGGAGGTCTGCGAACTCGGCCTCGACAAGTATGAGAACGGCATCGCCACATATTATGTCTCGATACTCCCTCAGCGTACCGGTATGTACCAGGTAGGTACCCGCATCTTCCCTAAGAACGCGATGCTGCCTCACCGTCAGGACCTTCCGTTCGTTAAATGGCTGTAGTCGCGACAGGATTCTTCGATGGCGTCCATCTCGGACACCGCAAGGTGATAGAGACCCTCGTCTCCTCGGCGCGGAAACGCGGCGAGGAGGCGGTGGTCATAACCTTTGCCCAGCATCCGCGCACGGTTCTCGGGCAGGATGCCTCCAGGCTCAGGTTGCTTACGACCCTTGAGGAAAGGGTGCGGCTGATCAAGGAACTGGGTGCAGACAGGGTGGAGGTGCTTGATTTCACACCCGGGCTGGCGTCCCTTTCCGCCGCCGACTACCTCAGGGATATCGTCATAGGCAGATTCGGGGGTACGGCGGTGGTGCTCGGATACGACAACCGGATGGGCAGTGACCGTCTCTCGACGGACGGTGTCCGCGAAGTGGCCCTGTCACTTGGCCTTGAAGTGATACGGTGTGAGGCTGAAGGAGACATTTCGTCGACCAAGATAAGGAAGGCGGTAGAAGAGGGAAGGCTTGATGACGCCGAACTCATGCTCGGACGCAAGCTTTCACAAAAAAGTTGACGGGTAATCCGAAAATTAGTATATTTGCAGAGGAACAGGAGGGTTCTGCCGTCGCGGCAGGACTCCTTTTTAATTGACACTACATAATAATACCATATGGCAGAAGTACATTATATGAGCCAGGAAGGGCTCGATAAGATGAAGAAAGAACTGGCCGACGCTCTTGCGCAGCGTCCGGTCATCGCCGCCGCAATCGCGGAGGCGCGCGAAAAGGGCGATCTCTCTGAAAATGCAGAATATGAGTCGGCTCGTGAGGCACAGGGCCTCCTGGAGCTCAAGATATCAAACCTTCAGAACATGGTGGCCAACGCCAAGGTCCTCGACAGTTCACAGCTGAGCACTGACAAGGTACAGATGCTCAACAAGGTCCGCGTCGAGAATATGCTTGCCCACAAGGAGATGGAATTCACGATCGTGGGTGAGAGCGAGGCCGATTTCGCGGCTGGCAAGCTCGCCGCGACCACTCCTATCGCCAAGGCTCTCCTCGGCCACTCCAAGGGCGAGGTCGTTGAGGCCAAAGTCCCTTCGGGAGCTCTGAAATTCAAGATCCTCGACATCACATTCTAATCAATGGCAACAATATTCACCAAAATCGCGAAGGGCGAGATTCCTTCATACCAAGTGGCGGAGAACGACGAGTTCTACGCCTTTTTGGATATAAGCCCGCTGGCTCTCGGCCACACCCTCGTAATTCCCAAGAATGTCGAGGATGACTATATTTTCAATCTTGACGGAAAGACCTACGAAGGCCTCTGGGCTTTCGCGCGCAAGGTGGCCACAGCCCTCAAGGCCGCTGTCCCTTGCAAAAGGGTCGGCGTAGCCGTACTCGGTATGGAAGTGCCTCACACTCACATCCACCTTGTCCCGCTCCAGACCGAAGGTGATCTTGATTTCCGCAAGACCAGACCTAACATCGAAAAAGAGCAGATGGCACAGACCGCCGCCGCAATCCTTGCAGAATATGAAAAATTATAAGATAATCTTGCTCGCGCTTGCTGCGCTGGGCATCGCATCCTGCGCAGAGCAGGCCAGAATCAACGGCACCGTGAGCGGCGCCGCCGACAGTCAGATCGTAGTCCGCAAACTCGAAATGAACCAGTACAGCGTTCTTGATACCATCAAGACAAAGGCTGATGGCAGCTTCTCCTATAAGCTTGACGTCGAGAAGGGCCAGCCTGAGTTCATATACCTTTTCTATGGCGACACCAAGATAGCGTCGCTTCTTCTCGAAGCGGGCGAAACCGCTGCGGTGACGACGGATACTCTCGGCAAATATCAGGTTGTCGGCTCCGAAGGATCCGCGAAGCTTGCCGAGGTGGAGCAGAGGTATGCCGATTTCCTCACCAGAATCTACAATGCTCCGGATACCAGGGAAATGAGCAGGATCTACATTGACTACTATCGCAACTGCGTCAAGTATGTCCTTTCCAATTCCAAGTCGCTCACTTCCATTCCTGTGCTTTATCAGGAGGTCAGCACCGATTCTCCGGTGTTCGCCCAGCAGACCGACGCCATCATATTCCGCCAGGTAGCCGATTCCCTCAAGACCGTTTATCCTGACTCCCGTTATGTCCAGGCTCTCGACAAGGCTGCCGCTTCACGCGAGCAGGCGCTTGCCGTACAGACCCAGCTTTCGGTGGCGAAGGTCAACAACTTCCCTGACCTGAACATGGCCGACATCAACGGAAACAAGGTGCGTCTCAGCGGGATTGACGCAAAGGCGATACTCCTTCATTTCTGGACCTCCGCCGCTGACGACCAGAAGATGCTCAGCCTCGAGTACCTCATCCCTCTTTACAAGGAATTCCATGACAAGGGATTCGAGATCTATGCCGTCGGCATCGACCCGGACAAGGCAAGATGGGCTGGCGTGGTCAACTCCCAGAAACTTCCTTGGATCAACGTCAATGACGGACTCGGGTCATCTTCGCCAAGTCTTTCGCTGTACAATGTCGAGGGACTCCCGTCATCGCTCCTTATCGCGAACGGAGAGATCGACCTCAACGATTTCCAGGGGGCCGATGGTCTGAGAAGAGAACTTGGGAAACTGCTAAAATAATTTCTTGCTGCTGACCGTAGCAACGAAATCCTTGAGATAGAAAGGTTCGAAGTACGCTGTGTCTTTGAACCTTTTTTCGTTGTATTCCTTCAGGGCTGGCGTAAGCATGGCGTCGGCGCGGGGGCACGCCTGTACGAATGAAGATCCGTTGCCGGCAAGGATTTCCGCGCATTTCCCGGCGCCGTCGCCGATGAAGAGGACGGGGCCTTCCGACCTTTCCTTCGCGAAGCTGGTCTCATCGACCACGCTTGGCGCGACCTCTGTCAGGCGTTCGCCTTCAGCGCTGTAAACTGCGCTGTAAACCTCCATCCTGCGGGCGTCGATCATAGGGATGATGTACTTGCAGCCTTCCGGAAGAAGGCCTCCTTCGATGGCCTGCCATACAAGGACGTCAAGCGTGCCGACGGCCAGAAGCGGAATGCCGGCGGCGAAGCACAGGCCTTTTGCCGTGGAGGAACCTACGCGCAGCCCGGTGTAAGAACCGGGACCCGCGCTGACGCAGACGGCGTCGCAGTCTGCGACTTTCAAGCCCTGCTCCTGCAGGACCTCCGCGACATAGGGTGCGGTCATTGCTGCGTGGGCCCGCGGCTCGCTGCTCTCGCGGCGGCTCACGACCTTGCCGTCAACCGCAAGGGCGGTTGAGCAGAGCGAGGTGGATGTCTCTATAAGAATTATCTTAGACATTGGTCATTGTGGAAACGGCTCCCTCGATTGTCGAGGCGGCGCTGTCAAGCAGGTCGCCGGCTCCGGAAACCAGATTCTTCAGGTATGGGAAGATGAATTCACCGCACCGCTTGAGCAGGTTGTAAACCGTCGCTCCGTCAAACTTTTCAGGCTTTACGAGGCCGAATTTGGCGTTGAGGGCTTCGAAGACCATAATGAGAAGGCCTAGTATGATGACGGTCTTGGCTATGGAGAAGAGAAAGCCGAGAAGGCGGTTGAGCCAGGTTATGGAAGCGGCGTCGAATGCTTTCGTGATGAGCCTGCCCACAAAGTAAAGCAGCAGGATCACGAGCACTGCTACGGCGATGAATGATACGATATTCAGTACTTTAGGGTCGAGATGGACATAATTGGCAAGCCATGTGCTCATAAGCTTTGAAAACTTGAAGGCGGCCCATACTCCGAGAATGAGTGAAAGGATGGAGATGACCTGACTGACAAAGCCCTTTGAAATACCCTGGATTATTGCAGGGATAAAGCAGCAGAGAAGAATAATATCCAGAATGCCCATTGTAAAAACGCTTTGAATTGTTTATTTTTGTAAATTAATATTAAGGGCAAATTTAGCGAAAAAAGATGACTTTCAAAGAGTATAATGGACTTGACCTGGTGAGCGTGGGTAACGAAGTGCTCAAGAGGTGGCAGAAGATGAGTGCGTTCGAGAAATCTCTCGAGCTCCGTGACGGTGCTCCGGAGTTCATTTTCTTTGAGGGCCCGCCGAGCGCCAACGGCATGCCCGGCATCCATCACGTGATGGCGCGTTCCATCAAGGACGCGATCTGCCGCTACAAGACCCAGACCGGATACAAGGTCCGCCGCCGCGCGGGTTGGGACACCCACGGGCTTCCTGTGGAACTTGGTGTTGAGAAGAAGCTCGGTATAACCAAGGAGGATATCGGCAAGACCATTTCCGTCGAGGAATATAACAGGACCTGCCGCTCCGAGGTTATGAAATACACCGCCGAATGGCGCACCCTTACCGAGCGCATCGGATACTGGGTGGATATGAACGATCCGTATATCACATACGACAACCGTTATATCGAGACCCTCTGGTACCTCCTGAAGGATATCTACGGCAAAGGTTATCTCTACAAGGGCAAGTCGATCCAGCCATACAGCCCTGCTGCCGGCACCGGCCTCAGCTCTCACGAGCTCAACCAGCCCGGATGCTACCGCGACGTCAAGGATACCACCTGCTGCGCACAGTTCAAGGTCGTAGGAGAAGATGACCTCTACTTCCTCGCCTGGACCACGACTCCGTGGACACTTCCTTCCAACACGGCCCTCTGCGTGGGACCGAATATAGACTATGTCAAGGTGCGCAGCGCCAATCCATACACGGGCAAGCCTGCGACGTACATTCTCGCCCAGGCTCTGGTAGGCGCCTGGTTCAATGACAAGGTCCCTTACGAGGTGCTCCCGGGCACGTTCAAGGGCACTGAACTCGCGGGGATGCGGTATGAGCAGCTCATCTCCTGGTTCCGTCCTGACGAAGGCGCGTTCAAGGTCATCCTTGGCGACTATGTCACCACCGAGGACGGTACCGGCATAGTCCACATTGCACCGACTTTCGGTGCGGATGACGCCAAGGTCGCGAAGATAGCCGGCGTGCCGGGTCTTTACGTGACAGACAAGGATGGCGCCCCACAGGCTCAGGTCGATCCTCAGGGCCGTTTCTACCGCATTGAGGACCTCGACGCCGGGTATGTAGCCGACCGCGTGAGCCCGAATTATACAGAGTGGGCGGGCCGCTATGTGAAGAATGCTTACGACAGCACTCTCGCAGCCGACGCTCCTACTCTCGATATCGACATCTGTGTTATGCTCAAGGCCGAGAACAAGGCTTTCCGCATTGAAAAACATACACATACTTATCCGCACTGCTGGCGTACTGACAAGCCGGTGCTCTACTATCCTCTCAACTCCTGGTTCATCAAGGCCACTGCGGTCCGCGAGCAGATGATGGCCCTCAACGAGGGTATAACCTGGAAGCCGGAGGCGACAGGTACCGGCCGTTTCGGCAAGTGGCTCGAGAACATCCAGGACTGGAACCTCAGCCGCAGCCGCTATTGGGGCACCCCGCTCCCTATCTGGCGCACCGAAGACGGCAGGGAGGAGATCTGTATCGGCTCGATCAAGGAACTCTACAATGAGATCGACAAGGCGGTTGCAGCCGGATTCATGAAAGAGAATCCTTTCAAGGCGGCGGGTTTCAACCCTGACGACATGTCCAAGGACAACTACGACAAGATCGACATCCACCGTCCATACGTGGACAACATCTTCCTCGTCAGCCCGAGCGGCAGGAAGATGACGCGCGAGACCGACCTCATCGACGTCTGGTTCGATTCCGGCGCCATGCCTTATGCCCAGACCGGTCTCCGCGGCAAGGATACTCCTGATTTCGGCAGCACTGCAGATTTCATCGCCGAAGGCGTTGACCAGACGCGCGGATGGTTCTATACCCTCCACGCGATCCACACGATGGTCAGCGGTACCCCGGCATTCAAGCGCGTCATCTCCAACGGTCTTGTCCTCGACAAGAACGGAGACAAGATGAGCAAGCGCCTCGGCAACGCTGTCGATCCGTTTAAGGCGCTCGACACCTATGGCGCAGACGCCCTCCGCTGGTATATGCTCACCAACGCGCAGCCTTGGGACAACCTCCGCTTCGATGAGGCCGGCGTTGATGAGATCCGCCGCAAATTCTTCGGAACCCTTTACAATACATACTCCTTCTTCGCGCTTTACGCGAACGTGGACGCTTTCGACCCTGACGCCCCTGCAGTCCCGTACGCGGAGCGTCCGGAAATCGACCGCTGGATAATATCGCTTCTCAACAGTCTCGTGAAGGACGTGCGCGCCGCATACGAGGATTATGACATAACCCTTGCGGGACGCCTTATCCAGGACTTTGTCTGTGACCACGTGTCCAACTGGTACGTCCGCCTGAACCGCAAGCGCTTCTGGGGCGGCGGTCTCACCACCGACAAGCTTGCGGCTTACCAGACCCTCTTCGAGGTTCTGCAGAAGGTTGCCGTCCTTGCCGCTCCGATCGCTCCGTTCTTTATGGACCAGCTGTGGCTCGACCTCTGCCCGAAGGCGGAATCAGTCCACTTCGAGTCAATGCCGGAGGCAGATGAAGCTTTGATCGACAAGGATCTGGAAGAACGTATGGAGTTGGCCCAGAAGGCCACCTCGATGGTCCTTGCGCTTCGCCGCAAGGTCAACGTCAAGGTGCGCCAGCCTCTCTCAAAGCTCATCATCCCTGTCCTTTCAGCCGAGGTCCGCAGGCAGCTTGAGGCCGTCAAGGACATCCTCCTCGCCGAGGTGAATGTCAAGGAGGCGGAGTTCATCGCCGACACCACAGGCATCATCACAAAGAAGATCAAGCCGAACTTCCGTACGCTCGGTAAGAAATACGGCGCCCAGATGAAGGGTATCGCCGCAGCCTTCGGAACTTTCGACCAGAAGACCATCAGCGACATCCAGGCGGCCGGAACATACTCGCTTGAGATTGCCGGCGCAACCGTCACGCTTGAACCTGAAGATTATGAAATCATCTCAGAGGATATGCCGGGCTGGCTCGTGGCTTCAGAAGGTTCTCTTACCATTGCCCTTGACATAGAGGTCAATGATGCGCTTCGCGCCGAAGGCGTGGCGCGCGAACTTGTGAACCGCATCCAGAATATCCGCAAGGACAGCGGCTTTGACATCACTGACAAGATTGATGTCAAGATTTTCGCAGACGGTGCAGCCGCAGAGGAGATTTCCGCATCTCTTGCAGTATATAAAGACTATCTTGCATCCCAGACCCTTGCGCGCAGCGTTGAGTTCAAACCTCTCGCCGAGGCTGACGAAAAGGCTGTGTCCGTGGAATGGGACGAGAATGATATTAAGATTACAATAACCCGATAAATCAAACAGTTATGGCAGAGAAAAAACGTTACTCTGATGCTGAACTCGAGGAGTTCCGTGTCATCATTGTCGATATGCTCGACAAAGCCAAGAAAGAGTACAATACTCTCCGCGAGGTCGTAATGCACAACGGCACAAACGACATCGAGGACACTTCTCCGTCCTTCAAGACCGTCGAAGACGATGGAGCCAACCAGCTCTCCAAGGAAGAGGCCAGCCAGATGGCACAGCGCCAGTACAAGTTCATCCAGAACCTTGAGGCAGCCCTCGTCCGTATCGAGAACAAGACTTACGGCATCTGCCGCGTGACAGGCCAGCTCATCCCTAAGGAAAGACTCCGCCTCGTTCCGCACGCAACTCTTACCGTAGAGGCAAAAGAGGCGCTTGCCAAGTCCGGTAAAAATTAAAATATGAAAATCTCCCGGGGAAGCAGGCTCATCATTCTGGGTGTCATTCTAGTCGTCATTGACCAGGTCATAAAAGTCCTGGTCAAGACGAACATGTCTTTGGGCGAGCGCATCCCGCTCATCGGCCAGTGGTGCCAGCTTTGCTTTGTGGAGAACGAAGGGATGGCCTTCGGAATGGCCTTCGGCGGGAAGGTGGGCAAGTTCTGTCTGTCTCTTTTCCGCGTCGTTCTCTCCGGTTTTCTTATCTGGTGGATACGTTCTCTGGACAAGAAGGCCGGCACTCCGACCGGGGCCCTGGTCGGCCTGTCCATGATAACGGCCGGCGCGATAGGGAACATAATCGACTGCTTCTTCTATGGCCTTATCTGGGACTATGCCCCGCTTATGTTCGGCCGGGTCGTGGATATGTTCTGGTTCCCTATAATCCGGACTGCGGAAAAGGTCATTTTCTTCAGCCCGGTATTCAACTTCGCTGATTCCTGTGTGACCGTAGGTACGATTTATCTCATACTGTTTCAGTGGAAGTTCTTTCTCAAGGAAGACAAAGACTAAAACGCAATAATAACCATCCCATGAAAAAGATAGCGTCTGCAATTGCGGCATTGTTCGCGATTGCGCTTTCTGCCTTTGCAGGAAACTACGACAACTTCAAGGTTTCGGTTTATACGAGGGCCTATGAGGTTGAGAAAATGAGTGATCCGGAGTGGCTCGAGACTACCTGGAACACCATTTCCTCCCAGCTGAAGGTGGATAAGATATACCTTGAGACCCATCGCGACACCCGTATCGTTCCCCAGTCGACCCTTGATGCCGCCAAGAAATTCTTCAAGGCTCATGGAGTAGAGGTGGCCGGCGGCATCACCTATACGATAAGCGAGGCGAACAATTTCCAGACCTATTGCTACACCACTCCGGAAGACAGGGCGATGGTTCAGAAAATCGCCGAATATACTGCGGCGAACTTTGACGAATTCATCCTCGACGACTTCTTCTTCACCAACTGCAAGTGCGACAACTGCATTGAGGCGAAGGGTGATATGGAGTGGGATGAATTCCGTGTGAAGCTGATGACTGAAGCGGGTCGGAATCTTGTCATCAATCCGGCGAAGAAGGTGAATCCGAACGTGAAGGTTATAATCAAATACCCGAACTGGTATGACGATTTCCAGGGGCTCGGATTCGACCTCGAGCACGGACCGCAGATCTTTGACGGCGTGTGGACAGGCACGGAGACCCGTGATCCGTCCGGCGCGCAGCACCTGCAGAATTATGAGAGCTACGGTATCATAAGATATTTCGAGAATCTCCGTCCGGGGCACAACGGCGGCGGCTGGGTGGATTCCGGCGGAATCCGGATGGGAAGCTGGCGCTACAACGAACAGCTCTGGCTTACCATGTTCGCCAAGGCGCCGGAGATGGCGCTCTTCGACTACCGCCAGCTTGTCGGCGTTAAAATCCCTGAAGAGCCGCAGTCCGACAAGACCATCGCCACGCTTTGCGACGGCGTATTCACTGCTATAGACAAGTTCATAGGCAAGCTGGGCAATCCGATTGGCATCCAGTCATACAAGGTTTTCAATACAGAGGGGGAGGACTTCCTCCAGAACTGGCTCGGAATGGCAGGAATGCCGATGGACATACGTCCCGATTTCCCTGAAGGGAAGAAAGTCGTCCTGCTGACAGAGCAGGCGAAGGGGGATCCTGAACTCAAGTCAAAGATTGACAGGCAGCTCCGCGGAGGCGGTACCGTGGTCGTCACTTCCGGCCTGCTCAAGGCTGCGCCGGATGTGATAGGACAGTTTGCACAGTTACGTGTGGAGGGAGACGTGCTCGTGAATGACTTCGGCAGGTACGGCAAGTCGGAGAAGGACATCCTCATTCCGCGGGTGCGCTATTTCACCAACGACACCTGGGATGTCATCAGCGCGGGGCGCCCGCTTTCCGGTGGCACAAACGGTTTCCCTCTGCTGCTTCGCGGCAAATACTCGGAAGGAATGCTGTATGTCCTGAATATCCCGGAAGACTTTTCGGATTTATACGCACTGCCTGACGGCGTGCTCAACCAGCTGCGCAGCATCCTTTCAGCCGATCTGAAAGTCCGTATCGAGGGCCCTGCAAAGGTCAGTCTCTTTGTCTATGACAACGACACTTTCATTGTGGAGTCGTTCCTGGACGAGCCTGTAAGCATCAAGGTCGTCAGTGACAAGGAATATTCAGGGATTGAGAATATCTTGACAGGAAAGACCATTGAAGCCGAGAGCGGGAACAGATATTCTCTTACCCTTGAGCCGCATACATATCAGGTATTCAGATTAAACAAACCGGAATCCTTTTTTGCCGATCAGAACAACTGGTTCCATACGGAAGAGGCTGTGAATGACGGCTATGCAGATGTGCTTTATTTCGTATCGACCAATGTTTTCAAATCATTCGACGAGGAAGGCAACCACAGTTTCAGGGCTGTCCTCGGCGAAGATGAGAGAAAGGCGATGTCTCGCGAAATGGCTAAAGTGTATGAGACCGTTTTCAAGGATTCTTTGAATTTTTTCTCGCCATATTATCATCAGACAACTTTTGATGCAATCAATTTGCCGAAACCTGATTTTGACTTGATAATGGGTGAGACCGGGGCGGAATGCCTGGACGCATTCAATTATTATATGGAGAATATGAATGGAGGGAGGCCATTCATACTTGCAGGCTTCAGTCAAGGTGCGATGTTCGTGAAATCCATCCTCAAGAATATGACTGACGAGCAGTATAGAGGGATGGTTGCCGCATATGTGATAGGATATGAATTGACTTCGGAGGACCTTGACTGCCCTCATATCGTCGCTGCCGGCAATGCGACTGATACCGGTGTGACAATCTCCTACAATTCAGTGTGCTCCGTCGATTCGATATGGCCTATGGTGTATTCCGCTCCGGCCACCTGCATAAATCCTGTCAACTGGCGTACGGACGCAACTCCGGCGCCGCTGGTGTATGGTGACCTCTCGCTGAGCGTAGCCGTTGATCCGGCGTATAATGTAGTTGTCGTCACCGGTTACGGTGACAATCTTCCCAAGGCTAAATTTGAAGCCCCTTGGCCGGAAGGCAACCTGCACCACGAAGAGATTCTCATCTATGCGGAATCCCTCGGCCGCAATGCTCTTGACAGGGTGAATTCACGCAGGTGACCGGCCAGGACGCTCTCAGTCTTCGAAGTGTTTTGCGAAAGGGAATCGTTTGGCCTGCCCTGCTTCCTTCTGCTGTCTCTTGGATTTGCGTGGTTTGCTGATCGGGAGGTCGTCGTAAATGGCTTCCGCGATTCCGCACAGCTCTCCGGCCGACATTCCGTCGGGGATGATGTAGAACAGTTTGCTGCCGGGAAACAGCTCGCGCTTCTCCGCATTCGGCAGGATGCGTTCTATGATCGGCCCCGGCTCAAGCATCAGCTGGTCGTCCCCGATAAAGCCGAGAACCTTGCCTGCCATATGTATGACGTATTCACCCATCATCGGGCGTATGTTCACGACGTCCAGACGCGCGAACTTGTCCTGGATGAATTCTGCGTATTCTTTGGATGTTGCCATATCATTTTTATTTGAGCCGCTGGCCCACCAGGCATCCCAGCCAGGCCATCAGGATACAGATGACAAGCGTGCCGGATATGTATAACGCAGCGGTCCCCCATTTGCCTTCCTGAATCAGCCTGACGGACTGCATCGAGAACGTGCTGAATGTCGTGAAACCGCCGCAGAGCCCGACGGTGGCCATCATAAGCCAGGTGCTCTGCTCACAGCAGGACACCAGCAGCCCCATGACGAACGAGCCGATGATATTGACGAGAAATGTTGACAGATTTGATGACCAGTCAAGCTGGGCTCCCAGCACTGTCATACCATACCTGAGCATTGCGCCCACAGCGCCACCGGCTCCGACGGCCAATAGATTCTTAACCATTTTCTTCCTGATGCAGTATCTATACTGCCACTCATGCGCAAAGATAATAGTAAAAGCGGTTTTTTGAAGCGTATATGGAGGGCTTGCTTGGAGTTCCCGATGCAAAAAGCATTAATAATATCCATTAAAAGGCATTACACCCTTATATGTAATATGAATCCTGCGGTTGTCTGTAAAGATTATATTTATGTCGATGCTATTTACATTCTTCGACATTTGCTGTTCGTTCAAAACATTGCCTATGGAGTAATCAGCAACCTCTACAGATGCAATACCGTCAACAGTGCCTTCATAGACTCCGTGGTTCATCGGGATGGACAACTCTGCCGATGGAATTGTTACATTGATGGATGTGATGCAATCTTTTGTAATCAATATCTCTTCGTCCTTAATTTTGACAATAAGTTCTCCATAGACACTGACAGTCGCATTCCCGGAAAAAGGGATGGGTGATCTGTCATATTCGTTTGCATATAGACAGATTGTATGGAGGTTGCTGTCCAGCAATACACCCGTAAAGCCGGATTTCAATTCCGACTCCATACGGCCGTTGACATAAACTCCATTTCTCCCGGAATTTTCCATTTTGCCACAACCGGCGAGCAATGATGACAGGGCGAAGGCTGCCAATATGAAGTGTATGTGTCGCACTATTTGATACATTGGAAAACAAAAAGGCCTCACAAGTATCTGTGAGGCCCATATCCGCGGAGAGGGAGGGATTCGAACCCCCGGAACCTTTCAGTTCAACAGTTTTCAAGACTGCCGTAATCGACCACTCTACCACCTCTCCTTTCCCAAAAGGGACTGCAAAATTAATCAAATTTGCGGAAAAACAATAGATAAGCCGAATTCTTGATGAATTTTTTAGTAGTTTTTTTGCCATATTTGTAGTCTAACGGATGTAATGTCCGAATCCATAGGATGGAAACCAACGAATTCGAATTTTCGCAGCTTATCAGGGAACATAAGTCCACCATTTATACGGTGTGCTATATGTTCTCCAAGGACGCCGACGAGGTGAATGACCTTTTCCAGGAGATTCTCATCAAACTCTGGAAGGGCTTCGGCTCGTTCAAGGGGGAAAGCAGCGCCAAGACCTGGATCTACAGGGTGTCGCTGAACTCCTGCCTTGACGCGGACCGTAAGAAGAAGCGTGCCGGCGAGCGGGTTCCACTGAGCGTTGACATCGACCCTTACGAAGACAAGGATGCCGATGCCCTCCAGATCCGCCAGCTGTATGACCGCATCAACAAGCTGGGGCTTGTGGACAGGAGTATAATCCTGATGTGGCTTGAAGCTATGAGCTACGATGAGATCGGTGAGATCGTGGGCATAAGCCCGAAGAATGTTTCCGTCAAGCTGGTCCGGATCAAGGAACAACTCAAAAAAATGTAATCGTATGGATGAACTTGAGCAACTGAGGGCGGATTATGATATCCTCAAGAGAAAACTTGAGGAACAGGAGATCGTCAATGACAAACTTCTGCGCAGGACGATGAAAACAAGGGTGGGGAGCTTGAGAAAGCTCAACATCTTTGAGTATGTCTGCACGATTCTCGTGATAGCCGTTTCGCCATGGGCGTTTCATTATAACCCGGCCATAAACGCCAGCTGGTGGTTTATCGGAGCCACCGATGTGATGATGGTCTTCTGTCTCGTGATGACCATACGTTATAACAGGAAGGTCGCATCGACCAATGCCATGGACGTCAATCTCCGCGAGTTCTGCGCCAACCTGAAGGAACTTCGCGAGAAATGGATCAACTGGCTTCGGATTGTGATTCCGATGATCCTGTTCTGGGTAAGCTGGCTCGTGACTGAGACCTGGCTTCACGCGGAAAATCACAGGATAGCCCTGAGTGCCATATCCGCAATGCTCATAGGCGGCACCATCGGCGGCATAATCGGAAACAATCAGCGTCGCAGGATCATCAGGTACTGCGACGAAATCATAGACCAGATAGACAATTAACACTTTAACAATATGCTTGAAAAAACCCCCAACGCTTACCAGTGGAACTACTGCTCCCTCGGAGGAGTGGTCCGAGTAAACATCGCCTCGGGCGAAGATATCGCCCATCTCGGCGAACTTGACCAGAAACTCTGGACAGTACTCAGTAGCCCGACCAAGAACCTTGAATTCCCTCAGGAGACCCTCAACCTGCTTGACGCGGACGGTGACGGCCGCATCAAGATCGGTGAAGTGGTCAGCGCCGCCCAGTGGCTTACGTCCGTCGTAAAAGACAAGGACTCCATACTTCAGGGAGCTTCCGTCCTTCCGTTCAGCCAGTTCAATACTGACGACGAGAAAGGCAGGACCCTTCTTGACTCCGCAAAGCAGATACTTGCGAACCTCGGCCTTGAAAAAGAGGAGATTTCGCTGGAGGACACTTCCGACAGCGTAAAGATATTTGCCGAAACCGCATTCAACGGCGACGGCATCATCACCATCAAGTCAACCCCTGACGAGGATCTCCAGAAACTCGTCACGACCATCTCGGAGACCATCGGCTCCGCAGCCGACCGCTGCGGCCTCCAGGGCGTCAACGAAGAACTGATCGAGAAATTCTATGCCGAGCTGGCGGATTACGACGCCTGGAAATCTGCCGCCGAGGCAGATGCCAAGACCATACTTCCTTACGGAGATGGCACCGCCGCCGCGCTTGCGGCCGTTGATGCCATCAAGGACAAGGTGTCCGACTACTATATGCGCTGCAAGCTCATCGCTTTCGACGACGCCGTCAGCGGCGCTGTTGACATATCCGTAGAGAAGCTTGCCGCCATTACCGAAAAGAACCTCGCCACCCAGTCCGAAGAGATTTCAACGTATCCTCTTGCCCGTCCGAACAAGTCGGCCGTGCTGCCGTTCGAGGGCATCAACCCTGCATGGCAGGCTGCATTCTCCGCTCTCAAGAGCGCGGTGCTTGACATCGAGTGCAAAGGGAAGAAAGGCATTTCCGAGGCCGAATGGAATGAGGTCCTCGGCAAACTGGCGCCGTATCGCGCCTGGGTTGCCGACGCCAAGGGCCTTGCTGTCGAAGGCCTCGGCCTTGACGCGGTGCGCGCAATCCTCAAGGCCGACAAGAAGGCCGCCCTCCTCGAACTTGTCGCTTCCGACAAGGCTCTCGAAGGTGAGTCCGCATCAATCGATGACGTCCACAAGCTTCTGCTGTTCTACAGGGACTTCTACAAATACCTGAAGAACTATGTTCTTTTCAAGGATTTCTATTCTCCAGAGGCCGGCGAACTCGCAGTCTTCGAAGCCGGTGAACTGTATATCGACCAGCGCTGCTGCAAGCTCTGCGTGCGCGTGGAGGATATGGGCCAGCACGCCGACATCGCCGCAAAGAGCGGAATGTTCCTGGTTTACTGCACCTGCACATCCAAAACGAAAGGGGAGAAAATGGACATTGTCGCGGTTATGACCGCAGGCAACATCTCAAGACTGTATGTCGGCAAGAACGCCGTGTTCTACAGCCGTGACGGACTGGCCTGGGACGCTGTCATCACCAAGATAGTGGATAATCCGCTGAGTGTCCGCCAGGCATTCTGGCGCCCTTACAAGAAGCTCGCCCAATTCATAAGCGACAAGCTTGACAAGTCTGCGGCCGACAAGGATTCAGCAGCTACCACGAACCTTCTGGCATCGGCGGACAATGCCGATCCTGCAGCTCCAAAGCAGCCGTTTGATATTGCCAAGTTCGCCGGAATATTTGCCGCCATCGGCGTTGCCGTCGGTGCTCTCGGTGCCGGCATCGGCCTTATCATCAACGGATTGAAGGGCCTTGTCTGGTGGAAATACCTTGTGATAATCGCAGCCATCATACTTGTGATTTCCGGACCTGCATGCTTCATCGCCTGGCGCAAGCTCCGCCGCCGCAACCTCGGTCCGGTGCTCAATGCCAACGGCTGGGCCATCAACTCTGTTGTGATCATCAATTCAATCTTCGGAAAGACTCTTACCAGTGTGGCTGAGTACCCTCACCTCAAACTTGATGATCCGTACAAGAAGAAGGCTCCTCTCTGGTGGAGGATACTGAGGATTGTCCTCCTGCTGGCGATCGTCGCATTCATCGTTTTGTTCTTTATGGGCAAGCTTGAGTGCATCGGGTTGCCTTTCAACAAATAATCATTGAAATATGAAACGTTTACTAATCGCACTTTTAGCCATGGGTATTTTCGCCGGTTCGTGCTGCAATGCACCGAAAGAGGCCGACAAGGCCAAGATTGTCATTGACAACATAATGTCGCGCAAGAGCGTACGCTCCTATACATCCGAACCTGTGCCGCAGGAAATGGTTGAGACTCTGCTCCGCGCCGGAATGGCGGCTCCTACCGCCATGAACCGCCAGCCTTGGGAGTTCGTTGTGATCAATGACCGCGACACCCTTGACAAGCTTGCCGGCAGCCTCCGTTACGCAAAGATGCTGGCGGAAGCGCCTCTCGCCATTGTCGTATGTGCGGAGACTATGATCACCCTTAAGGACGGCACTGTCGTGGAGAACAACTTCTGGGAGCACGACGCGTCTGCCGCAACCGAGAACATCCTGCTTGCAGCGGAGGCGCTCGGTCTTGGCGCAGTATGGACTGCGGCGACCGACGACCGTGCCGCCATCGTCAGGGATTGTCTGGGAATCACGGGGACTGTAATGCCTCTTTGCGTGATACCGATCGGTTTCCCTGCGGGTGACGAACAGCCGAAGGACAAGTGGAAACCGGAGAAGATTCACTACAACCGTTGGTAAATGGTTGGTTTTTAGAATTATTGTTCCTATCTTTGCGCACCATTTTCGGCCACGGTGGCCGGAGAGGTCAAACAAATTAATTTTTTGCAAGATGGCTGAATATTTGATGCCTGAGAAAAAGCAAGAGATTTTCGCGAAGTACGGAAAGTCCAATAAGGACACCGGCTCACCAGAGAGTCAGGTTGCTTTATTTTCCTACCGTATCGCTCACCTTACCGAGCATGTGAAGAAGAACAAGAAGGACGTTGTTACCCGTCGTTCCCTCCTTCGCCTTGTAGGTAAGCGTCGTCAGATTCTGGACTACCTCCAGGAAATCGACATCGAGAGATACAGAAATATCGTCAAGGAGCTCGGTCTCCGTCGATAATCACGATAGGAAAAAGTTATGGGATGGTTCCCGGGTGGAACCATCCCTTTTTTGAAGAAAGACGTTAAGGAAAACAATAAGATGAACATTATCAACAAACAGATCAAACTCGCGGATGGCCGCGTGATTGAAATCGAGACCGGTAAACTGGCCAAGCAGGCCGACGGTTGCGCTGTTGTCAAGATGGGCGGCACCATGCTTCTCGCCACCGTCTGCGCAGCAAAAGAAGTTAAGGAAGGCACCGATTTCATGCCTCTCACAGTAGATTACAAGGAAAAATTCTACGCAGCAGGTCGTTTCCCTGGCGGATTCATGAAGAGAGAGGGCAAGTCCTCAGATTATGAGATCCTCATCTCCCGCCTCATCGACCGTCCTATCCGTCCTCTCTGGCCGGATGATTTCCACCTCGAAGTATTCGTAAACGTTACGCTGATTTCTGCAGAGAAAGACATTCAGCCTGACGCTCTTGCAGGCCTCGCCGCATCCTGCGCCCTCGCTACCTCTGACCTCCCGTTCGGCGGTCCTATCTCCGAGGTTCGCGTATGCCGCATCGACGGCCAGTTCGTGATCAATCCTACCTTCGCTGAGATGGAGAAGGCAGACCTCGAACTTATGGTCGCTGCAACTGAAGAAAATATCATGATGGTCGAAGGCGAGATGAAGGAAGTACCGGAGAGCGTAATGCTCGACGCCATCAAGTTCGCCCACGAAGAGATCAAGCGTCACTGCCAGGTGCAGAAGGAACTTATGAAGGAGCTCGGCACCGATGTCAACAAGCGTGACTATCCTCACGACGTTGAGGACGAGGAGCTCAAGAAGGCTGTTCACGACTTCTGCTACAGCAAGTGCTACGCCCTTGCCAAGAGCGCCAAGCCGAAGCACGAGCGCGAAGACGGCTTCGCCGCCATTATGGACGAATTCATCGCCACCCTCCCAGAGCCTCAGACTCCGGAGGAGAAGGAAGAATATGCACAGAAGGTCGCCCTCGTCGGCCGTTACTACCACGCCGAGGAGAAGGAGGCAATGCGCAATATGATCCTCGACGAGGGTATCCGCCTCGACGGACGCGTATGCAACCAGGTACGTCCGATCTGGTGTGAGGTAGGCTACCTCCCTTGCGCCCATGGTTCCGCAATCTTCACCCGCGGTGAGACCCAGTCTCTCGCTTCAGTGACCCTCGGCACCAAGATGGATATGAAGGAGACTGACGAAGTCCTCATCCAGGATGACCAGCAGGTTGTTCTCCATTACAACTTCCCTCCTTTCGCAACAGGTGAGGCAAAGTCTCAGCGCGGCGTGGGCCGTCGTGAGATCGGCCACGGCAACCTCGCACTCCGTGCGCTCAAGCCGGTTATCCCTGTAGCTCCTGAGAATCCGTATGCAGTCCGCATCGTTTCAGATATCCTCGAGTCCAACGGCTCATCTTCAATGGCTTCGGTTTGCGGCGGCTGCCTCGCCCTCATGGATGCAGGTGTCCAGATCAAGAAGCCTGTAGCAGGTGTCGCAATGGGCCTCATCACTGACGCAGAGCGTCCTAACGACCGCTATGCCATCCTTACCGATATCCTCGGTGACGAGGATCACCTCGGCGATATGGACTTCAAGGTCACCGGTACCAAGGACGGTATCACCGCTACCCAGATGGATATCAAGGTTGACGGACTCAGCTATACCGTTCTCGAGAAGGCTCTCGAGCAGGCACGCCAGGGCCGCCTCCATATCATGGGCGAAATGATGAAGACCATCTCCGAGCCTCGCGCTGACTACAAGCCGTTCGTTCCTCGCGTCACCGAGCTCCGCATCGCCGCTGAGTTCATCGGCGCAGTCATCGGCAAGGGCGGTGAGGTTATCCAGAAGATCCAGAAAGAGACGGGCACCACCATCACCATCGATGAGAAGCCTATCGCAGGCGACACCACCGGCAAGACCGAAGGCGTTGTCGATATCTTCAGCACCGACAAGGACTCTATGGACAAGGCACTCGAGTGGATCAAGGGCATCTGCGCCGTTCCGGAGGCAGGTACCGTTTACCATGGAAAGGTTGTCAGCATCCTCGAGTTCGGTGCATTCATCGAGATTCTCCCTGGCAAGGAAGGACTCCTCCACGTCAGCGAGATCGCATGGACCAAGACCGACAAGGTTGAGGACGTCCTCAAGGTCGGCGACGAGGTCGATGTCAAGCTCCTCGAGATTGATGCCAAGACCGGAAAGATGCGTCTCTCAATGCGCGCACTCACCGAGAAGCCTGAGGGCTATGTAGAGCCTGAACGCAAGCCTCGCGAGCAGCGCGGTGGCCGTGACGATCGTCGTGGCGGACGCGACGACCGCAGGGGCGGTGACCGTCGCGATGACCGCCGTGGCGGCCGTGATGACCGTCGTGGCCCTCGCCACTCCGGCCCTCGCACCGATGCTCCGGCACCGACCGCAGATGATTTCCGCGAGCCTGCAGAAGAGACATTCTAGTCGATTCATATAATTGGAAAGGCCGGCCCTGATTTTCTCGGGGCCGGCCTTTTTATGTGGATGTCATTTTAGTCGATGTTCTTCTTGTCGGTTGTCCAGCCTTCGCGGGAGGCGAGACCGCAAGGGGAACCCTGGAAGAGGGCAGCGGCTTCGGCGTCGCCCTTGAGCTGCCACTGGAGCCAGGCGAGTGCGACTACGCTGAACTCGCCGCCGTGCTCCTGGCGGTAGGTGCCGCCGTGGCCGACAGGATAGTTTGCTGCGAAAACCGGAACGTGGTTGATGCGTGAGAAGTCATCCATACCGTTCTGGTAGGCGATGTCGGTAGGGCCGCCCAGGAGGTAGAGGGTAGGGGTGTGGATTTTCATAAGGTCATCCTTCCAAGGCATAGGCATACCAGGAACTGCGCCCTGAGGGTCGATGAAGAGGCCGCTGTTGCAGATCATGATGGTCTTGATGCGGGGCTCTGCGCAGTTGCTGAGGGTCTGGAGACCGCCGCAGGACATACCCGCGAGGGCTATGTTGTCGAGGTCAAGCTTGTGATAGTACGGGCTTTCCTTGTCTTCGTTGATCTTGAACACCCAGTCAATGCCTTCGATCTGCTGCTCTGCCGTTGACATTTCTCCGCGGTACGGGGTGTCATCGTCTTCCGGCCAGAAACCTGTGGCCACTACGAGAAAGCCGTGGGATGCGATTTCGCTGAGGAAGTGGATGTGCTCCCAAGGGGAGTTGGTGCAGGCGCCGTTGCCCCATACGAGTACCGGGAGGAGCTCCTTTTTGCCGAAAGGCTTGAGGTCTGCAGGGCGGAGGATGGTATGGGCTTCGAGAGAAGGCTCCTCTACCATGATGGCAGGGTATGCGCCGGTGCCGCCGTCTTCGACCACGCGGTTCTTGGTGTAGGTTTCAGGAGCCTGGGAACAAGCTGAAAGCATCGCGGCTGCGGCGATGGCTGAAAGCAGGAGTTTGGTTTTCATAAGTGTTGTTATTTGGTTTTAGAATTCTGCTTCGACGTTATAGACATTGCGCTCGGAGGAGTTTCGGGCGATCAGCTCGCCGAGGAATCCGGCAAGGAAGAACAGCACGCCGATGACGATGGCGAGCATTGCAAGGTAGAACAGCGGCTGGTCGGTGACAGGGCGGAACTTGAGCCCGTTGTTCTGGGCGACAAGTTTCGCGACGATGATCCATATGGTCATCACGAATCCCACGAGGAACATCAGTATGCCGCTGTATCCGAAGAAGTGCATAGGCTTTTTGCCGAATGTGGCTAGGAACCAGAGGCTCTGGAGATCAAGGAAACCGTTTACGAAACGGTTCATTCCGAATTTGCTTGTGCCGTATTTGCGCTTCTCGTGATGAACCGGCTTCTCTCCGATTCTGGTGTAGCCTGCGTTCTTGGCAAGGTATGGTATATAGCGGTGCATTTCGCCATAGACCTCAATGCTCTTGACGACCTCGCGGCGGTAAGCCTTGAGGCCGCAGTTCATATCGTGGAGCTTGATTCCGGTTATGCAGCGGGCGGTGGCGTTGTAAAGTTTTGACGGGATGTTTTTCGTAAGGGTGTTGTCCTTGCGGTGCTGCTTCCATCCGGAAACGAGGTCGTAACCGTCTTCGACAATCATTCTGTACATCTCCGGAATTTCATCCGGCGAGTCCTGGAGGTCGGCATCCATAGTGAACACAACGTCTCCTTCGGCCTTTTCGAAACCGCAGTACAGGGCTGCGGATTTGCCGTAATTGCGGCGGAAAGAGATTCCGTGGATGTTGCGGTTGCTTTCGGCAAGGTCCTTTATGGTATCCCAGGAGCCGTCGGTGCTGCCGTCGTTGACAAGGATGATTTCGTAGGTGAAGGAGTTTGCCTTCATCACGCGGTCAATCCAGGAAGTGAGTTCCGGGAGGGATTCCTTTTCGTTGAAAAGAGGGATGACTACGGAGATGTTCATTATTGTTCGTCTATGCTGTCAAATGGGTTTGAAGACGGGATGTTGCGCGAAAAGATTGCGGAAAGCACGACACCGAAGAGCCAGCAGTATATGAACTGGCTGAAGAATGTGATCGTCGGGAGTTTAGGGAGCATCTCTTCGACCATATCCATCATCTCGCCGTTGAACATAGGGTTGTTCTGGGCGGCGGTCAGGATGGCATCTTCAAAATATTCCGGGTTGATGTAAGTCGAGAAGGCCAGGATGAATGCGGAGAAAAGGAGGGCGGAGAACAATGCCACCAGACGGCCGAAACGGAACACGTCGGAAGAATCCGCGTCGGGCTCTGCGGCCGAATATTTCTTCAGGAAGAACTTCATAAGCATTATGCACCCGACGAACTTGACCAGCCAGAGCAGACCGGAAAGGAGTGAGAGCCCCGTGCCGGCTCCCGCCTCGGCAATCAGCGTGCCGAAAATGAAGTATGCGATGGAAATGCCTCCGAGTACCAGTCCCCCGATGCCTGCAGAATTAAACAATGTCTTCTTATCTGTCATAACAACACAAAGATAGAAAAAATTAGTATCTTTGTTGGCTAATATAACTCGAAAAACGATATGTTGACAATTGCATTTACCGATGGAACCATTCGCCCTTGGGACGAAGAAGAGGCTAAAAGGATATTCTGGCATTCTTCCGCACACCTTATGGCCGAAGCTCTCGAAGCCCTTTATCCGGGCGTGAAGTTCGGCGTAGGCCCTGCCGTTGAAACAGGATTCTATTACGATGTCGACCTTGGAGACACCCAGATCAGCGACTCCGACCTCAAGAAGATCGAAGACAAGATGATTGAGCTCGCCAGGACAAAGGAGACATTCGAACGCACTGAGGTTTCAAAGGCCGATGCACTCAAATATTTCACCGAGAAGGGTGACAAGTACAAGTGTGAGCTTATCCAGGACCTCGAGGACGGCACGATCACCTTCTATAAGAACGGTAATTTCACCGACCTCTGCCGCGGCCCTCACGTAAAGCACGTGGATGACATCAAGGCCGTCAAGCTCACCGCCATAGCCGGCGCTTACTGGAAGGGCGACCAGAACCGCGAGCAGCTTACCCGCATCTATGGTGTGACCTTCCCTAAGAAGTCCCTTCTCGACGAGTACCTCGTTGTCCTCGAAGAGGCCAAGAAGCGCGACCACCGCAAGCTCGGCAAGGAGATGGAGCTCTTCACCTTCTCCAGCCGCGTCGGCCTCGGCCTTCCGCTCTGGCTGCCTCGCGGCGCCCAGATGCGCTACACCCTCGAGAACTTCCTCCGCAAGAAGCAGGCTGAGCTCGGCTATCTTCCTGTAGTCACTCCGCATATCGGTGCAAAAGACCTTTACGTGACCTCAGGTCACTATGCAAAATACGGCAAGGACTCCTTCCAGCCTATCCACACTCCGCAGGAGGGCGAGGAGTATATGCTCAAGCCGATGAACTGCCCTCACCACTGTGAGATCTTCCGCAGTGCGCCGCGCTCATACCGTGACCTCCCTCTCCGCTTCGCAGAGTTCGGTACGGTATACCGTTACGAGCAGAGCGGTGAGCTCCACGGACTTACACGAGTACGCGGTTTCACCCAGGATGACGCCCACCTTTTCTGCCGTCCTGACCAGCTTCAGGAAGAGTTCGAGAAAGTCATCGACCTCATCCTCTATGTGTTCAAGACCCTCAAGATGACCGACTATATGGCTCAGATCTCTCTCCGTGACCCGAAGAACACCGAGAAATATATAGGTACCGACGAGAATTGGAACAAGGCTGAGAAGGCTATCATCGAGGCCGCTGAGAAGAAGGGCCTCAAGACCGTCGTCGAACTTGGCGAGGCAGCATTCTATGGCCCGAAGCTTGACTTCATGGTCAAGGACGCCATCGGCCGCAAGTGGCAGCTCGGTACCATCCAGGTGGACTACAACCTTCCTGAGAGGTTCCAGCTTGAATATACGGATGCCGACGGATCGAAGAAGCGCCCTGTGATGATCCACCGTGCGCCGTTCGGCTCAATGGAGCGTTTCACGGCAGTCGTGCTCGAACACACCGCCGGACATCTCCCGGTATGGCTCTCTCCGGATCAGGTTAAAGTGCTGCCAGTCAGCGAAAAATATACAGAATATGCTGAAAATGTTTGCACTTTGCTGAAAAATTCCGAAATTCGCGCTTCCATAGACTCACGTAACGAGACTTTGGGCAAGAGGATTCGCGAGATTTCGCTTCTCAGAGTGCCTGTACTCGTGATTGTGGGAGAAAAGGAAGTCGCTGACGGCACAGTTTCCGTTCGTAGGGAAGGTGTTGATCAGGGCAGTATGACTGTCGCTGACTTCATTAAATATATGGATGCAGCAGTTGCTGAAGAATTAAAACAGTAGGAGGACTTTACTATCGCAGGACCTTACAGACCGAAACCTTCGGGTTTCAAACCAGGCGGCCGCAGGCCGGATCCTCGTCAGATGCAGAAGCGTGACGAGAATGAACTCAACATCAACGAGCAGATATCTGCATCGGAGGTTCGCCTTGTAGGCGAGAATATCCCGGAGCCGGGCGTTTACCCTATCGCCAAGGCACTGCAGCTTGCAGACCAGCTCGAACTTGACCTGGTGGAGATCAGTGCGAAAGCTGACCCGCCGGTGTGCAAGATCCTCGACTACCAGAAGTATCTCTATCAGCAGAAGAAGAAGGCGAAGGAGATGAAATCCAACGCCGCCAAGGTGGTGATCAAGGAGATCCGCTTCGGCCCGAACACGGACGAGCACGATTTCAACTTCAAGTTGAAGCACGCTCAGGAGTTCCTTCAGGAAGGCTCAAAGGTCAAGGCGACCATATTCTTCCGCGGACGCTCCATCATGTTCAAGGATCAGGGCGAGAAGCAGCTTCTGAGGTTTGCCGTAGAGCTTGAGGAGTATGGCCGTGCAGAGGCCATGCCGGTACTCGAGGGCAAGCGGATGACGATGATGATCGCGCCGAACAAAAAGAAATAGTCCGCAGTGAAAGCGGTAATTTATAGTTTAATTTAATTTTTTAAAACAATGGCAAAGCTTAAGACCAACTCCGGTGCCAAAAAGCGTTTCACGCTTACCGGATCGGGAAAAATCAAGAGGAAGCACGCTTACCACAGCCACATCCTCACCAAGAAGACCAAAAAACGTAAGAGAAACCTTGATCACTTCGCTCTTCTCGAGAAGGCCGATTACAACAGGGTACATGAAATGTTGGTTCTCTAAAAAAGTATTGAATTATGCCAAGATCAGTCAACTCTGTAGCCTCAAGGGCTCGCCGCAAGAAGATTCTCAAGAGAACCCGCGGTAATTTCCTTTCAAGAAAGAATGTCTGGACTGTAGCGAAGAACACTTATGAGAAGGGTTTGACCTACGCTTATCGTGACCGCAAGGCAAAGAAGCGCAACTTCCGCGCACTGTGGATCCAGAGAATCAATGCTGCCGCCCGTCAGTACGGCATCTCTTATTCTCAGTTCATGGGCAAGCTCAATGCGCAGAACATCGGCCTCAACCGCAAGGTTCTCGCCGACCTCGCTATGAACAACCCTCAGGCATTTGAAGCTATCATCAATTCTGTAAAATAGTTAGTGTGAAGTGAGCTTGAAGGATTTCACACGCAACAAATGGGTTAAGTTCGGCTTTTGGGCTGCACTTTACACAGCGTGGGTCATCTGGCTCGGAAATTACTGGTTCCTCTTCGGACTGATAGTTGTCTTCGACATCTTCATCACCCGCAAGGTGCACTGGAATTTCTGGAAGAAAAGATACAAGGAAGGAGAAAAACCGAGTGTTGCAAACGAGTGGCTCGACGCCCTCATCTTCGCCGTCATCGTTGTCACCTTCATCAATATTTTCTTCATCCAGGCCTTCAAGATTCCATCTTCCTCAATGGAGAGCAGCCTCTATACCGGAGACCACCTCTTCGTGAGCAAATTGACATACGGCCCGAGAGTCCCCGAGACACCTCTGACCATACCGTTCACTCACAACACGATTTTCGGTCATGAATCCTATTCAACTTTGATTCAGAAGCCATATCGCAGACTGAAGGGTATCAGGGAGGTCCGCAAAGGAGACTACATCGTGTTCGGATTCCCTAACGGAGACACAGTGCTCCGAAAGGCACCGGTCGAAGACTATCACGCTCTTGTGCGTATGCTCGGTCAGCAGACTGTGGACGGTTTCGGCGAGATAATCGTCAGACCTGACGACAAGAAAGACCACTACGTGAAGAGATGCGTCGCCACTCCGGGCGACACCCTTGAAGTCAGAGACGGTTTCGTATGGGTCAACGGAGAACAGCAGACCGTTTATCCGGGAGTTCAGCTGACATACACGGTGATAACCACCGGTCAGAAGATCAACAGCAGGACACTGGACAAACTTGGGATCAACACTGCGGAACTCTTCTACGATCCGTCACTGCCGGGATATCCGATGATGCCTCTCACGGCAGAAATGCTTGAAGAGATAAAGGCCATTCCGAGCGTTGTAAGCGCAGAGCCGGACCTGGACATCGATCCAGTCAACTGCAGCAGGGAAATCTTCCCGTTCACGGAAGACTCCGGCTGGACAAGGGATTATTTCGGCCCGCTCTGGATCCCGAAGAAAGGCGAAACGGTCGAGATCAATGATCGGACCCTGCCTCTCTACGAAAGGATAATTTCGGTTTACGAGAAGGGAGATGTCGCAGGAGCTCTTGCAGATGGAAGATACACTTTCAAACAGGATTACTACTTTATGATGGGAGACAACAGGCACAACTCCCTCGACTCAAGATACTGGGGATTCGTTCCCGAGGACCATATAGTCGGCAGGCCGCTTGTAGTCTGGCTCTCAACAAAGCAGGGAAGCAGGTTCCCGAAGAATATCAGGTGGGGCAGATTCCTCAAATTTGTCTAGGTTTCGATTTGGAAATCAGAAAATTAAGAGCGATATTTGCACCCCATTGTAAGAAATAAGATAAAAAAGATATAGTTATGGCAAAAGTTTGTCAAATAACCGGAAGAAAGAGAATGAAAGGCAACAACGTTGCCCATTCCAAGTTGCGCACCAAGCGTGACTTCTCCCTCAACCTCAAGAACAAGCGTTTCTGGAGCGAGGAGGAGCAGAGGTACATCACCCTCAAGGTTTCTTGCAAGGGTATGAGAATCATCGAGAAGAACGGCCTTGAGGCCACTCTTCGTGACGCTCAGAAGAAAGGATTGGTTAACCTTGTTTAATTTGAATCATTATGGCAAAGAAATCTAAAGGAAACAGGGTGCAGGTCATCCTCGAGAGCATTGAGAACAATGCTGAGGGCAAGGCGATGGTATCTCGCTACGTCACCACTAAGAACAAGAAGAACACCCCTGAGCGTATGGAGCGCAAGAAGTTCCACGCAGGTGTAGGCCGCGTAACAGTTCACAAAGAAATCAAATAATTAGAGGAGATTAAGTTATGGCAAAGAAAGCCGTTGCAACATTCGCAGCTAAGGCCGGTGCTAAGAGCATGGTCAAGTGCATCCGTATGGAGAAGTCTCCAAAGACTGGCGCATATGTATTCACAGAGCGCCTTGTTGAAGCTGACAAGACCAAGGAGTTCTTCGACAAGAAGTAATTTTACACACTCGATAAAAGTGAGGCTCGCTCCAAACGGCGGGCCTCACTTTTTTGCGTTATTATTCGTATATTTGCAAGATATGGCACTTAGCTTTTTTCAGAAGATTGGAAGGGCTGTCATCGGCAAGTCAAGAGTCGATGACGACACCCTTGATGCGATAGAGGAAGCTCTGGTCGAGTCCGATATGGGCGTGGACACCACGCTCAAGGTCATCGACAATTTGGAAGAGCGGGTGGAGAAGGACAAATTCATGTCCTTCGATGAACTCGTGGGCCTGCTCCGCGATGAAATCGCGCAGCTGATCCCCGAGAGCGGGGCTCCGGTCGATTTCTCCAAAAAGCCGTATGTCATCCTGGTAGTCGGCGTCAACGGCGTCGGCAAGACCACCACCATAGGCAAGCTTGCCCACTATTTCAAGCAGCAGGGCAAAAAGGTCGTTCTGGGCGCGGCCGACACTTTCCGCGCAGCGGCGGTCGACCAGCTAACCATCTGGGCAGAACGGGCGGACGTTGAAATAGTGAAGCAGCAGATGGGTTCCGACCCGGCGGCAGTTGCATATGACACTGTCAAGTCTGCTGTAGCAAAGGGCGCGGACGTTGTCCTTATCGATACTGCAGGCCGCCTGCACAACCGCGTTGACCTGATGAACGAGCTTACAAAGATCCGCAATTCGGTGCGCAAGGTCGTTCCTGACGCTCCGCATGACGTGATGATGATTCTGGATGCCTCCACGGGCCAGAATGCCTTTGCGCAGGCAAAGGAATTCTCCCGCGCGACCGACGTCACATCCATCACTGTAACCAAGCTTGACGGCACTGCGAAAGGCGGTGTGGTGGTGGGCGTGAGCGACCAGTTCGGCATCCCGGTCAAGTTCATCGGTGTCGGCGAAGGTATGGAAGATATCAGGGCTTTCGACAAGGAGGACTTCGTCGAAACCCTTTTTAAACCTGAAGAAATACACAAATAGATATGAAAGTCTCTTACAATTGGTTAAAGGATTATTTGAAGTGCGACCTCAACCCGCAGCAGGTGGCTGATGCAATGACCTCGATAGGCATCGAGGTCGATGGCGTTGAGGAGCAGGAGGCTGTCGAAGGCGGCCTCGCAAACGTTGTCGTCGCTGAAGTGCTCACCTGTGAGCCTCATCCGGATTCCGACCACCTTCACGTCACCACCGTCAATGACGGCGGCGCCGAGCCGGTTCAGGTCGTGTGCGGCGCACCTAATGTCGCTGCCGGACAGAAGGTTCTTTTCGCACAGATCGGCGCGGTTCTTCCCGGCGACTTCAAGATCAAGAAATCCAAAATCCGTGGAGTGGAGAGCTTCGGCATGATATGCGCCGAAGACGAGCTCGGCATCGGCACCAGCCATGCCGGCATCATGGTTCTCCCTGCCGACGCCAAGGTGGGCACTCCGGCGAAGGAGTACCTCAAGCTCGAGACTTCGGCCGTCATCGAATATGAGATCACGGCAAACCGCGTGGATGCTGCATCACACTGGGGCGTCGCACGCGACCTCTATGCATACCTCAAGCTCAACAATATACCTTGCGAACTCTGCAAGCCGTCAGTTGACGCCTTCAAGGAAGGCGCCGGCGCCGGCATCCCTGTCGAAGTCCTCGACAGCAAGGGTGCTCCGCGCTATACCGGCATCACGGTCAAGGGCATCAAGGTCGGACCTTCTCCGGAGTGGCTCCAGAAGAAACTCGAGAGCATAGGCAGCCGTCCTATCAACAATATCGTCGACATATCCAACTTCGTGCTCTTCGAACTCGGACAGCCGCTCCATACCTTCGATGCATCAAAGATCGAGGGCGGCAAGGTGATTGTCCGCCGCGCAGCCGCAGGCGATACGATCAAGACCCTCGACGGCGTCGAGCGCAAGCTTGCCGCCACCGATATGGTCATCGCCAACGCTTCCGCACCTATGTGCATAGCAGGCGTCTTCGGAGGTGAAGAATCCGGAGTTACGGAAAATACGGTCGATGTGTTTGTGGAGAGCGCTTATTTCGATCCCGCGTCAATCCGCAAGACTTCCAAGAGCCAGACGCTCCAGACAGATGCTTCGTTCCGTTACGAACGCGGCGCCGATCCTGAAGTTCCTCTGTTTGCGCTCAAGCGCGCCGTTCTCCTTATCCAGGAATGTGCGGGAGGTACCGTTACCGGAGGCATTCAGGAGGTTTACCCTGAAAAGATCTCGCGTGCCGCGATTGACCTCGATTACAATCGCATCGAGTCATTCATCGGCAAGAAGATAGGCCACGATGTGATTGAAAACATTCTCGGCTGGCTCCAGTATGACTTCGTGTCAAAGAGCGCCGATGGCGCGAAAGTGCTTGCGCCTTCATATATGATTGACGTGACCAGGGAATGTGACGTTGTCGAGGAAATCCTCAGGATTTACGGATACAACAACATCGAGCTGCCACGCCATATGAAGATGTCCGTAAACGCGACACCTTCTCCGCAGCCGGAGGCTGTCCGCAACGGAATCTCCAACTTCCTTGCGGCAAACGGTTTCACCGAAATAATGAACAACTCCCTCACCAAGGGTGACTATTACGAGAAGCTGAAGACCTTCCCGGCAGACCATTGCGTCCGCATCGTGAATCCGCTCAGCCAGGATCTGAACGTGCTTCGCCAGACTCTGATCCTCAGCGGTCTCGAGGTCGTCGCATATAATGTCAACCGCCAGATAGGGTCTATGAAGACCTTCGAGTACGGAAGCGTATATCAGAGACTTCCTGAAAAGAACGGCGAGACCCTCGAAGGATATGAGGAGCATCAGTGCTTCACCCTTATGATAACCGGCACTCCGGACAAATCCTGGCGCACAGATGCCGGAAAGAGCAGCTATTATCAGCTCAAGGGATATCTGGAGCTTCTTCTCAAGCGCTTCGGCGCCGATATCTACCAGCTCTGGAATGAGCCGGCTCCTGCAGATATATTCTCTGAAGGAATGATATACAAGCTCCCGGGCAAGGGCCAGCAGCTTGCGATGATGGGTACAGTAAATCCGAGCCTCGCCAAGAGATTCGGCGTGAAGCAGCCCGTCTTTGCCGCAGAGATCAACTGGAAAGTCCTGTTCGAACTTGTAAAGCGTGACAAGGTTGCTTTCAAGGAACTTCCGAAGTTCCCTGAGGTCCGCCGCGACCTTGCTCTCCTTCTTGACGAGAGCGTCACCTACGAGCAGCTCCGCGCGGCCGCCTTCAAGCAGTCCAAGGGTTTGCTCAAGCAGGTAGGCCTCTTCGATGTTTACCGCGGTGACAAGATCCCTGCAGGAAAGAAGCAGTACGCTCTCAGTTTCGTTATCCAGGATCTTGAAAAGACCCTCACCGACCAGGATACCGAGCGCCTTATGGAAAGACTGCTCACTACATTCCAGGCACAGTTCGGAGCCCAGCTCAGATAGTGGATGAAAAGGGTCGGGCTAATAGTTCTCGGTTTCGCGATGCTCGCCGGCATCGCGGGCTGTGAACCGCCCGCGACAGTGATTCCGGCAAACCGTCTGTCTGACATATATGCCGATATGTTCCTGGCCGACCAATGGGTCAACAGGCACTCCGATATCAGGTCTCAGGTTGACACGATGCTGCTTTATGATGCCGTTTTCGAAAAATACGGTTATTCGCGTAAGGACTATTACAAATCGCTGGACTATTATCTTGACCGTCCCGAAGAATTTCAGAAAATCACTTCCGTCACGTCCGGCAAGCTGAGGCGCAAGCACGACGAGCTCCGGAAGTACATAGCCGTCAGGGACTCTGTCAACAGGTTGAATGCGCCATATTTGAAACACACGAAAATCGACTTTGACGCCGATTCCATCCGCTGGAATATGGATGCGGCCAAATTTCTTGAACAAAAATCAAAACACATAGTAGAAGAATGTCATACTCAGAAAAATACGGATTCAATCCAAGCGCTTCCGAAATTGAATCGTATGCGCAGGGAAATGTCCATCATCCTGGATCGTTAAAGAATGCAGAGGTCCTCAAGAAGTGCTTTTCTCTGATGGACCTGACCACTCTCCACACCAATGACACAGAAGCATCGGTGACCAAACTCGTCGAGAAGACCAATTCACTGCAGAAGGAATATCCGTCATATCCGCTTCCAGCATCCATTTGTGTGTTCCCGAATTTCGCTTCCGTCGTACGCGACCGCCGCGCAAGCGGTGATATTCACGTGACCACCGTTTCCAGCTGCTTCCCGTCAGCCCAGAGCTTCCTTGAGGTCAAGGTCCGCGAATGCGAGCTGGCCGTCAGGGACGGTGCGGACGAAGTCGATATCGTCCTTGCCTTGAATTCTTTCCTTGCCGGAGATTATGCCAGGGCTTCAGAGGAAATCGTGGAGATGAAGAAGGCGATTGATTCTGCTGCGGCTTCACAGGGACGCAAGGTCATCCTCAAGGTCATCCTTGAGACCGGACTGCTTGGCACTCCGGAACTCATTGCAGAGGCTTCCTTCCTCGCAATGGAGGCCGGCGCGGATTTCATCAAGACTTCCACCGGAAAGGTTGATGTCAACGCCACTCCGCTTGCCGCATACATAATGTGCTCCTGCATCAGGAAATTCTATGAAAAGACAGGACGAAAGGTGGGATTCAAGGCTGCCGGAGGTATCTCCAACGCAGACGACGCGCTCGACTACTATTCGATAGGACTCAATGTCCTCGGGGAAGAATGGATGAACAAGGATTATTTCCGTTTCGGAGTGAGCCGTCTCGGCAACAGCCTTATGAGCGCAATCGAGAACACGACGGTAAAATTCTTCTAAACAGGTTTTTTACATAGCTTTTCCGACGATTTCTTATATAAGGAGACAGCCCCTGCACATCGGTGCAGGGGCTGTTTTGTCAGTTAAACGTTTGTCTTGCATCCAAAACGGATGGCCTTTCAGACCTTTGCATCGGAACAAACATGACCCGATATGAAACGTCTTGCCAAATTATTGACTCTGCTTTTGATTTGTGCCGCCTGTGACGGCAGCCTGATTTCCCCCACTGTCATCGAAGAGCCGCGTGTGGCGGTTGAAGATTCCGATATGATAGTTCTCGGGGAAAAACTTGATGACCCATATACCGTGGAGAATATGACGCGTGCGCTGGAGTCCGTGTATGGCACGAAAGCATCGCGCGTGCCGATCGAGCCGACAGATTATTACGTGCGGTTTCTGCCGAAAAACGAGGTGGAACTGCAGACTCTCCTGAACATCGGCGTCGAAATGGTCGATCACCCGGTCGATTACCGGATACTCAAGGAAGGCGATTATTACCATGACCCTGAAATAGAAGAAGGGAAAATAACCTGGCAATATGCCGTTGTCAGCAAAGACTTTGTCTTCCCCCGGAAAATCAGGCATGAGATACTGGACGACTGCTATCTGGTAGAGAATGCCGGCGGCGGCACGAAGGCGGACTGGGTGGATTGGGCCGCCGTGGAGCGTGAAGCCTACAGGCTTACGGGAAACGAGGCAATGCTGGCCGGGCAGACCAAGTCCGGCGACGGGACGGGCGTCCCGGTCGGAAGGGTGACGATCTTGGATGACAGCAGTGGAGAGTATGTCGGTGTCAAGGGCGTCAAGGTGTCCTGCAACAGTTTCGTGAAATTTGCAGGCGCCTTCACGGATGAGGACGGAAACTACAATTTGGGAAAGTCGTTCAGTTCGGATGTCAGGTACCGTCTGGTGTTCAAGAACAAGATGGGCTTTGGAATAGGTTTCAACCTGATACTGGTGCCGGCATCCGTGTCATCATTCGGGAAGCACAGCCCGGAGGGGTATGACATCAATGTCGATGGCAATTCCGACAAGATACTGTTCAGCCGGTGTGCGGTGAACAATGCCGGGTATGATTATTACAGTGACTGTGAGAAGACTGACATCCGCAAGCCGCCTGCAAACCTGAGACTGTGGCTGTTCAAGAATCTTGCCTGCAGCTCGGCGCCAATGCTCCAGCAGGGGGCGGTCATAGACAATTCGCTGATCGGCGAATATTTCGGGGATTACACATTCCTTATCAAGATGTTCCTTCCCGACATCACAATGGGCCTGAGGGACAGCAACGACTATGCGACGGTTTATTCGCACGCCATACACGAAATGGCGCACGCGAGCCACTTCATGCAGGCCGGAATAAAATATTGGGACTCGTACATCAAATTCGTGATAAAGTCATTCATCAGCTCGGGATTTGTCACTTACGGAACCGGAATGGAGGATGGTCATGGCTATTGCGAAATCGGAGAGATGTGGGCGTACTATGTACAGACAATGTTCTATAGGGAGAAATATGGGGATACCGCGGCCGCATTCGGAACGTCATATTGGTTCCGCCCACAGATATTGATCAACCTTGACTCGAAGGGATTGACAAGAGGCAAGACATATGACGCGCTGAGCTCTGACATAACGGATATAGATATGCTTCGGAAAAAGCTGGTAAGCCTGTATCCGGAACTTAAAAACACTATAAATCAAGCTTTCGAAAGGTATAATTGAATGAGGAGAATGATTTTGGCTTTGCTGGCGCTTTGCGCCGGCGCGGGGCTGGGCTGGGCCCAGGACTTCGCAATTTCGACGAATGTGCTTGATTATGCAAACCTCGGCACACTCAACCTTCAGGCTTCTTTTGCCGTGAACAGGCATTGGAGCGTGAATGCAGGGGTGAAGTACAATCCTTTTACCTACAGGTCGGGGGAGGAGGCGGTTCAGAGCCGGCAGCTGTCATACAGCGCCGGCGCCCGCTTCTGGCCGTGGCACAGCTATTCGGGCTGGTGGCTTTCAGGCGCGCTGCGTTATCAGGAATATAACCAGGGCGGCTTTGTCTCCCGCGAAACATCTGAAGGTGACAGGTTCGGCGGCATATTGGGCGGAGGCTATACATATATGCTCAACAAGCATATGAATATCGACGTGGGGATTGGAGTCTGGCTTGGATATGACAGGTTCACGACCTATGCCTGCCAGACTTGCGGGCGCATAATTGCCGATGGTGGCAAATATTTTGTCAAACCGGGCGACATTATGCTGGCATTGACTTATATTTTTTGAAAATGTTGTATATTTGCACTCCAATCCTTGCGCGGGTGGCGAAATGGTAGACGCGCTAGTTTCAGGAGCTAGTGGGGTAAAACCTGTGTGAGTTCGAGTCTCATCTCGCGCACATCATCAAAAAAGGCAGCTTTCAGGCTGCCTTTTTTGATGATGTGTCCACTATTTCTTGAACACGTCGTCAATCAGGGAGAGGAACTCCCGGTAAGCGAAGGTGTCAGATAGTTCGGACAGGCTGGCGGCCAGACCGCGGTAATGCCACTCGTGGTCGGCTTTATCCTTTGCGTGAAAGATTTTCCAGAGTTCATCGCCCTTCTCCTGGTAGTCGCGCCAGATTGCGCGCATATTCGAGAGCTTGTCGCCCATGGCTACCATCTTGGCCTCGAACGGGGCCGCCGCCAAACGGTCGATGGCGGCTTTCTTGCGGTCGTGCCAGCTGGCTTCTTCAGAGAGACCTTCTACGAAGACGTCGGATTCCGCTTCCACCAGATTGGCAACGCGGTCGCCGAACTCCCGGCGGAGGTCATCAACCGTCACACCTGTGTCTTCTACCGTGTCGTGGAGGGCGGCGGCGGCCAGCAGTTCCTGGTCAGGCGTCATCGAAGCGACGATCGACATTGCTTCAAGAGGATGTACGACGTAAGGGAATCCCTTGCCGCGTCGTTCTGAATCGGCGTGTGCCTTGACGGCGAATGATATTGCCTTGTCAAGGAATGATGTGTCCATGAATTTGTTGCCCATAGCCTATTTTATGTCTTGCAATCTGAGCCTGTTGATCTGCTCGAACAATCTTTCCGCCTGCTGCCTGTTATAGTCGGAAGTGCCGTTGAGGGTATCCAGAAAATATGTCATTTCCTTTACAGTCCCTTCGTGTTTGAAAATATAGGTTATGCATAGATTCTGCAATCCTATGGCGGAGGAAACTATGTCAAGGTCTGTCTTTCCAATCTGGTGGACGGCGAGCCTGTAGGCGTAATCTGAGCATTCGGCCTTCATCTTCTCTATGTCTCCAAGAGTCGAGAATCCCAATTTCTTGAGTGGGTCAAGGAAGAACATCAGGTTGAGTTTCTGGATTTCAGCCTGATTGATGGCCGCAATCTTCTCGTTGAGCATATCGAACGGCCCCAGGTCAAGGTAACTCTTGAATGTGTCGCCGTTCAATGGGACGTCATCAAAGTTGTTGTCCTTCACCAGAGCCTGCACTTTCCTGCGGTAATCGTTGATCTGTACGCGGATGCGGCTGAACTCGTCATCGGCGAGTTCGAGGACTCCGGCAAGACGAGTGAGGCTTCGGATGTGCTCGTGGGGGATTTCGACACCGGACTTATAGCCGGTATCGTGGTACATGTTCGCCCAGACGTGCTGAAGGGCCGTGCGCATCTGGACTTCGAAGCGGAATGTATTTATCTCCGGGTGTGCGGGATCTTTGAAAATGGATTCCGGAATGCGGCATATGTAGTGAAGTGACATATAGCCGAAACTTTCAAGCGCGTGCTGTTTGCGCTTGTCAACGGAATTGTCCCAGTCAATTTCGAATTTTTCCTGGATCAGTGCGGCAATCTTGTCAACCTCGTCACTGTAGAAAGTTATGACCCTGACACCGAGGATGTCCGTCAGGTCGGCCAGGTCGCGGTACTTGTGGCCTTTGAGGCTCAATTTGCCTGCAAGGCTGGCTTCGGCTTTCACGCGAGATTCCAGCGCCGTCACAAGGAGGCTGTTCTCTTTGAGCGAGCTGGAAATGGTCTCCATGACTATGCCCTTCATCTGTTCGAATACAGCAAGATTGCAGCGGTATTCGTCCAGAATCATCGAGCAGTGGAGATCCAGGCCGTAATTTTCTTCGGGCATCTTAGATTATCTTGATGATGTTTGAGAAACCTGTTATGTCAAACACTTCCTTTACCTGAGGTTTCATATCCTTCATCACGAGCTTGCCTCCGCGCGCGTTCACGCTCTTCTGGAGCATCAGGAACATACGGAGACCCTGGCTGGAGGTGTATTCCATATCCTTGCAGTCCAGTGTGATGTCAGGATTCTCGCCTTCCATGAGGATTTCGATGTCTTTCTGAAACTGATCGGCATTGGTGGTGTCCAGACGGCCGGTAAGGATTACGTCGAACTTGTTGTCGACTTTGTTGATTTTGACGTCCATTATTATTCTTGGTTAAATTTTTTCTCCATCGTGAATACGTTGCATCCGTCGGTATATTCATACCTGACGGAATCCATCATCTGTTTGCACAGGAATATGCCGAGACCGCCTATCTGGCGGGCTTCGGCGGGAAGTGTGATGTCGGGGTCCGGGACCGCAAGCGGGTCAAACGGGATACCGGCATCTCTGAGGGAAATCACGACTTTGTCTCCAAGGCGCTGAGTGCTGGCGATAATCCAGCCGTCCTCGTGAGAATAGGCGTAATTTACGATGTTTTCCACGGCCTCTTCGATACAGAGTCTGATTTTGAAGAGGAGGGACTCGTCGTCGGGCATGTCCGGTGAAGCCATCAGGGCTTCGATGATTTCGCCACTCTTGTTGGCGATCGGATCAAATCTTATCTCCATTTAGAATGAGTTTAGTGCTTTTTTATATGTGTCGTCTATCTGCAGGTAGATATGGTAGAAAGCTTTGTCTGACAACTGGGAATAGCGCCCCACCAGGGCCTTGACCTGAGTCATCATATATACTTTTTCAATATCCCATTCCGCGTTGTCCGGAACCAGCCCGTCCTTGCTCTTCGCGAAGGCGAGGAAGCCGGCTTCCAGCCCGGACCTGTCAAGGTATTTCAGCAGGGTGTCATAGTTGTCGATCGATGACAATTCTGTCCTGTGGCTGTCGAAATACGAGGAGGCGAAGCGCATGGTCGTCGCTTTCCTGTTGCAATTTACATAAAATTTTCCAGCTTTGGTTGTGTCAACGGGAACAAATACATCCGGTATGATGCCGCCCTTCTCCACTTTCATGCTGTCGGCATCCAGCATTTCACCTTCGTTGTAACGCTTGAGAACCTCGTATTCATAGTCTTCACTGTATGGCTTCTGAAGGCAGCGTCCGCTTGGCGTGTAGAAACGCGCGACAGTCAGCCGGATGCCGGAACCATCTGTGAAATATACAGGTTCCTGCACAAGTCCCTTGCCGAACGAGCGGCGGCCGACAATGTTCCCGCGGCCGTTGTCCTGGATGGCTCCCGCAAATATTTCTGAAGAAGAAGCGCTGTTCTCGTCGATGAGCACGACGAGGCCGAGGTCCTGGAACAGGCCGTGGCCGTCGGCGCGGAATTCTTCGCGCTTGCGGTGAAGTCCTTCCATATGTACTATCTCGGCGCCCTTGGGCAGGAAAAGATTGGCAAGCAGGATCGACTGGTCGAAGAAACCTCCCGAGTTCTCCCGGATATCAAAGACAAGCCGGGTCATCCCTTCCCCGCTCAGTTCGATGCAGGCGGCGAGCACCTCGTTGTATGTGGTCCTGGCAAATTTGGCAAGCCTGATGTATCCTGTCGAGTCATCGACCATGAAGGAGGCGTCAACGGAATGCTGAGGTATCTTTCCGCGGGTGATTTCGAACGGAATGGTTTCGCTGCCCCGCTTCACCGTCACGGTGACCTTTGTTCCGGCTTTGCCCTTCATTCTGCGTACCATGCTGTCCTGCGGGAACTTGACGCCGGCGATGACCTTGTCATCGACTTTCAGGAGGCGGTCGCCGGCTGAAAGTCCGATTTTCTCGGACGGACCTCCGGGGATGACTTCTATGACTATGGCCGTGTCATTGGGGACGTTGAACTGGATTCCGATGCCTTCGAATTCGCCTGCAAGATCGCTTTCGCTGTCTTCAAGGGTCTGTGGAGGCATATATACGGAGTGAGGGTCCAGGGCTGCCAGTGCGGCTGCCGTCGCGGCATCCGACACCTTCTGCCTGTCAACGGTATCCACGTAGTTCTCGTCTATGCTCTGAAGAATAAGATTCAGTTTGCGCCAATCGCTGTATTCAGCCTTGAGACGGCGCCTGTTGCCCTGGACGGCCTGTACGGTGAGCACGCTGCAGACGCCTATGGCGATGCCCAGAAGGGCGATGATTATTCCTTCTTTGATGCTGCTTTTCATCAGTCAACTTTTTCTACTTCGATCCCGGCGCGGCGGAGGAGGTCAACGCCGTCGGTCAGACGGTATTCGTCGCGGTAGACCACGCGTTTGATGCCGGACTGGATAATGAGTTTGGCGCATTCGATACAAGGCGAGGCGGTAACGTAAAGGGTCGCTCCCTTTGAACTGTTGCCCGATTGGGCGACTTTGGATATGGCGTTCGCCTCTGCGTGCAGGACGTATGCTTTGGTGACCCCGTTCTCGTCTTCACAGACATTCTCGAAACCGGACGGAGTGCCGTTGTACCCGTCGGATATGATCATTCTGTCCTTGACGAGCAGAGCGCCCACCTGGCGGCGCTTGCAATACGAGTTCTTGGCCCACACCGCGGCCATCTCGATATATCTTCCGTCGAATTTTTCCATTAGTTACGCTGATATAGATAACGTTTGATGCTTCTTTTCGGAGTGCGTTCGAAGTCTTCCGGCATAAACTCGATCTTTCTGATCTGGGCAAATGACGGGAGGTGTTTGTTGATCTCCGGCAGGCAGGCCGAGATCCGGCTCTCAAGTTCGGACCCCTTGAGTCCGTCCAACTCGCCCTGATGGTAGTCGGGATATATGAGGGCTGTGAGGCCGCCGTTGTCCTCGATGACCAGTGATTCGACGACATAGGTGACGTTGTTTATCACGGCCTCAAGTTCCTCGGGGTATATGTTCTGGCCGGAAGGGCCGAGTATCATGCATTTCGAGCGGCCGCGCAGGTAGAGGTACCCGTCCGCGTCGATGACGCCCATGTCGCCCGTCCTGAACCATCCGTCTTCGGTGAATGATTCGGCCGTGGCCTTTTCGTTCTTATAGTAGCCGAGGAAAACGTTGTCGCCCTTGATCTGTACCTCTCCCGGGATGTTGACCGGGTCGGAGGAGTCGATTCTGATGTCACAGAACTTGACCTTGCGACCGCAGGACCCCTGTCGGGTGTTCCACCATTTTTCGTAGGTGATGATAGGTCCGCACTCCGTCATGCCGTAGCCGACGGTGAACGGGAAATGTATCTTGCGGAGGAATTCCTCGACTTCCGGGTTGAAAGCCGCGCCTCCGAGTATGACTTCTTCGAAGCGGCCGCCGAATGCCTCTATCATTCCGTTACGGATCTTCTTCAGTATGAACTGGTTGAGGATAGGGATGCTGAGGAACGAGCTGTTGCGGTCAACGATAGGCTTGATCTGGGATTTGTAAACCTTTTCAATGATGAGCGGGACAGCGATTATGAGGTCCGGATGGATTTCTGAAAAAGCCTGGAGGATGATCTTCGGACTTGGGACCCTTGTAAGGAAATGGATGTGTGTGCCGATGGTGATCTGGAACAGGAACTCGAAAAGCATTCCGTACATGTGGGCGGTAGGGAGCATCGCAACAAGTTCGGATTCGCAGTTCATCTGCGGCTCGGCGTCCTCGCCTGCAAAGCGGATGTTGGCGCTGAGAGCCCTGTACGGCAGCATTACACCCTTGGAGAACCCGGACGTGCCGGAAGTGTAGCTGATGAGGGCAAGTTCCTCGGGGGAGTCTTCATCATAGTGTACGTCATCCGGCCCATAACCGTCAGGATATTCTTTGGCAAGAATGTCATCGAGACGGTCCCTGGCGGCAAGGACCTCCTTGTCGCGGACGTAAATGCATTTGAACTGGTTAAGGGTCACTACGGCTTCGAGCTTTGGTATTTCCGTTTCAGCCAATCCTTCCCAGGTGGCTTCATCGACGAACAGGACCCTTGATTCGGAGTGGCTTACAAGGTAGTTGATGTTTTCTGCCTTGAACTCGTGGAGGATAGGTACTATGACCGCGCCGTAGGTGATGGTCGCGAGATAGCATACCGCCCAGTTGGCCTGGTTGCGGGAACACAGGGCAACCTTGTCACCCTTTTTGATGCCGCACATCTCGAATCCTATATGGATCTTCTTGATTTTTGTCGCAAGCTCGCCGTACGAATAGGTGTCTCCCTTGTAATTGGAAAGTGCGGGGCGCTCCCAATTCTCCCTTAAGCTTTTTTCAATTGCTTTGTTGACGGATTTGTATGGTTTGCCGTCGTACATGTTATATGTCGCCATCGCTGTTTTTTTGTTCTAGTTCAATGTCTTCGGAAACGGAGAAGATCCTAAGTTCCGGAGTGTCTATGATATATTTCAGTTTGCGCACGGGCCAGCTGAAATCTTCCGGGCGTGTGGCGCCCATGAATGCCGTGACATCAGCCTCGGAACCGATGATGTGCCATCCTTGCATATGAGCTACACAGGAGTCATCGTCAAGTTTGAAGGCGGAGCCGTAAAGCGCCGGGATAAAACCGGCGAAAGGGTTCGGCTGCGGGCCGCTGGCCGCAGCGTCTTTTGCCGGCCTCAGCGCAACCACGCTGTGGCCGAGCCATTTCACGAGTGCGAGTTCCTGCGTGTCAAGCTCTTCCTCCCATTTCAGAGGGTCCTTGCCTGCCGTCTTCCGCAGAGAGGAAATGGCGCCGTTATATTTCTCGAGCTTCAATTGAGCGTCGAGGTATTTCTCGTATGATTCCCGGTATGCCCCGGAGTTCATCGGTATGTCGAGTACGAAGTCGGTGCTGTCAGGGATGATTGCAGGCAGTCTGCTGACAAGCGGCTCCATTGCATCCAGATGGTCGATGAAATATGCCCCTGACTCGTCGCGGCACGCATTGATGCGGAATTTTCCATCGGATTCGAAGGATATGCAGGTCCAGTCTGCGAATGTGCGGGAGAGCGCAACGAGGTCCCGCTGCGGGAACATTCCGCCGAGGAAATCCTTCGGGATGAGTTTTGCCGCTCCGCTGTTGCGGATTATGGTCCAGTTGCGCGAACTGCTCGCGAGGGTGAGCGCATCATGGAAATCCGGCGCGTCCAGAATGGACAGATGGCCGTCCTGGTGGCGGGAGATCACGGACATCACGGTCTCGGTCGTCGTGATGACTATGTTCGTCTTTTTCGTATATCCTTCCACGGGCTCGAAGGTCCTGGCCTTGAGACCCAGTTCCCGTGCCTGCTCAAGCAGGCGTATAACGCAGTCGGAAGTGTCCTGCAGCGCCTTGTCGGCCTCGATCGCGAGGATTGGCGAGAGGGTGTTGGTGTAGCAGAATGACAGGGTTGACTTGGCGTTGGCGAGGAGTCCCGTATTGAGCCTTCGGAAAATATGGCTTGAGTCGAGAAGGGCCAGGCAGTCGGAACATTTCGTGGTGTTGATTATGACCAGCGCATCCGACGGCACCATCTTCAGCTGTTCCGGTACGGAAAAGCGTTCCCGGACTTCCTGCCCGCAGGAAGCGAGAATGATGGTCAGAACCATAAGCAGTGCTGTTGGCCGCATTTTTCTCATATCTCACAAAGATAGTAATAATCTATGATTATGAAATTCTCAAAAATAGAGTAAATTTGCAGGATTTTATTAAGAAGTATGCAAGACATCAGGAACATTGCGATCATCGCGCACGTTGACCACGGCAAGACAACGCTTGTGGACAGGATGATCTATCAGGCAAACCTTGTTCGCCAGCCTGAGAACCTCGGACAGCTTATTCTCGACAATAACGATCTCGAGAGGGAGCGTGGCATCACCATTCTCGCCAAGAACGTGTCCGTTATCTATAAAGGCGTCAAGATCAATATCATCGACACTCCGGGCCATAGCGATTTCGGTGGAGAGGTCGAGCGCGTCCTCAATATGGCGGACGGCGTCCTTCTTCTCGTGGATGCATTTGAGGGATGTATGCCTCAGACCCGTTTTGTCCTTCAGAAAGCTATCCAGATGGGCAAGAAGCCTATCGTGGTCATCAATAAGGTTGACAAGCCGAACTGCCGCCCTGACGAGGTTCAGGAAGAGGTGTTCGACCTTATGTTCAATCTGAACGCGACTGAGGAGCAGCTTGATTTCGCAACGGTTTATGGTTCCGCCAAGCAGGGATGGATGTCAAAGGACTGGAAGACCCCGACGAATGACATCACTTACCTTCTCGATACCATCTTGAAGGAGATACCCGCACCGGAGATCATCGAGGGTACGCCTCAGCTCCTGATATCCTCTCTCGAGTATTCACCATACGTCGGCCGCATCGCTGTCGGCCGCATCACACGCGGCGAACTCAAGACAGGCCAGCAGATCAGCCTCTGCAAACGCTATGACGTTATCCAGAAGCAGAAGATCAAGCAGCTTATGGTATTCGAAGGCCTCGGCAAGGCAAATGTCGACGCTGTCGGATGCGGAGACATCTGCGCCCTTGTCGGCATCGACGGATTCGAAATCGGCGACACTGTCGCAGATCTTGAGAATCCGGAACCGCTTCCTCCGATTGCAATCGACGAGCCTACGATGAGTATGCTCTTCACCATCAATAATTCGCCGTTCTTCGGAAAGGATGGCAAGTTCGTGACTTCAAGGCACTTGAAGGAACGTCTTGAAAAGGAGCTCGAGAAGAATCTCGCGCTTCGCGTCAAGCCTGGCCTCACCGCTGATTCTTTCGTGGTTTACGGCCGTGGCGTTCTCCATCTCTCTGTGCTTATTGAGACCATGCGCCGTGAGGGCTTTGAACTTCAGGTGGGACAGCCTAAGGTCCTGGACAAGACCATCGGCGGTCAGCGTTGCGAGCCTATCGAGGAACTCTCGATAGAGATTCCTGAAGAGTTCGTGGGTGCCGCCATCGAAATAGCCACCCGCCGCAAGGGCGCACTTATCCATATGGAACCGCGCGGAGACCGCACTCTCCTCGAATTTGAAATTCCTACCCGCGGTCTTATGGGCCTCCGCTCAAACCTTCTCACCGCATCCCAGGGAGAAGCTATCGTAGCTCACCGCTTCAAGGAATATCAGCCGTTCAAGGGTGAGATAGAGCGCCGGAACAACGGATCTCTCGTATCGATTGAAACTGGCGAGGCCATAGCATATTCGATGAACAAACTTCTCGACCGCGGCCGCTTCTTCGTCGATCCCGGCGAGCCTATTTATGGCGGTCAGGTTGTAGGCGAGCACACCCGCGAGCGTGACTTGAACATCAATATCTGCAAGACCAAAAAACTCACGAATGTTCGAGCTGCAGGCTCTGACGAGAAGATCGTTCTGCCTCCGGCAATCAAGTTCTCTCTTGAAGAGGCGCTTGAGTATATCCAGGAAGATGAACTTGTCGAGGTTACCCCTCATGCGATGAGAATACGCAAAATTTTGCTCGACCCACTGGCGCGCAAAAGAAATAGCGACAACGAGGATTGATTTTAGATAAAATTTTTACTACCTTTGCAACCCTTTATAGTTAAACTCAATGACTTGAAGGCCGGCGCAAACCATTTCGAGTGGGTCGCCGACGATGAGTTCTTTGCAGAATTTGAGAATTCCGAAGTCCTTGGTGCTTCTGTAAACGCTGACGTGAAAATGGTCAACAGGGGTGCTACGGTGGAAGTCGAGTGTGTTTTAAATGGCTCGGTCACAGTGCCTTGCGACAGATGCCTCGAGGATCTTGAACTTCCTGTGGACACTTCTTTCGAAGAGACCTACGCTCCGGAATCCGATGAACTTGACCTCAGTCAGGACGTCTATGATTTCGTGATGATTTCCCTGCCGATGCAGAGAGTTCACGAAGAAGGCGGCTGCAATGGTGAGACTATAAAGTATTTAAGCAAATAATATTTAAAAGATAAAAAAATGGCACATCCGAAACACAAACTTTCAAAGCAGCGTAGAGACAAGCGTCGTACTCACGATTTCGCTCCGGTTCCTACCCTTGCAACCTGCCCTAACTGTGGCGCTACCGTGATGTATCACCGTGTATGCCCAGAGTGTGGTTACTACAGAGGACGTCAGATCGTTGTGAAGAACGCTGAGTAATCCTCTTTAAAGGCCGCCTTCAGCGGCCTTTTTGGTCTCTTAGTTCAACGGATAGAACGAAGGTTTCCTAAACCTTAAATACAGGTTCGATTCCTGTAGGGACTACAACAAAAAAAGTCAGGCTTCACACAAAGCCTGACTTTTTTTGTTGTAGTCCGTGAAGGATATCTTACTGGAGAAGGAATGCGCGGGCGGCTTCGATGTCGCTCTTGATTGACATGAGCTGCTCCTTGAGCTGGTCAACAGTGATGGCGTTGATCACGTAGAGAGGTTCGAGAACCTCGTTGAGGCTGCTCATCTCAGGATAGTTTGCAATCATCTGGACGATTCCCTCGTGAACGCAAACGAAGTTGAAGGTAACGTCTGCTGCGGTCTCGTCGGTGAACATAGGCATGAACTTGTCGATGTTGCGGGTGAGGATATAGACCTGCTCCACCATAAATGCGGCTGCGCTTTCCCAGAAGAAGTTCTGGCGTCCGGCTGCATATTCTTCGTCAACGAAGGTGTCGAAATCTTCCTGGAAATAATCGTTCTCCATTGACCAGTCGATGCTGGCGATCTGATTCAACGCATCATCGTTGAGGTCAACAAGGAGCTTGTTGATCGCATTCTTGTAATCGGTGTTGGCCATCTCGTAGAGGTTGGTGATCATAAGATCGGCGCCGAGCATGGCGATAACACGGTATTTCTGAGTGAAAGAGATGAGGTTGTTGGCAACTGCAGGATCGAGAAGATAATCCGGCTTCACCATCTTTTCCTTTTCAGAAAGAGCGAAAGTTCCGTCCGCATTCTTGGCTGCGAAAGGAATCCTTTTCATTTTCTTTGCAGATTCAGCAAGGTTTGCAGCATTGATTTTGAGCTCTTCGGAAAGAATCTGTTCAGCGGTCAACGGCTCCTGGCTCTGCTCGCCTTCAGTGTTCTTGTTCTGATTCTTGCAGGATGGAACTACAAGGAGTGCAGCAAGAAGGATAATTGAAAACTTTTTCATATCTTATGGTTATTGAATTCCTTAAAACAAACAAATATAAGAATAATTAGCATTAATTCCTTTCTTGGCGGACAAATCTTCCCGGAAAATCTGTAAAGAGGCAGATCCCGACCAGCACGCACATCAGCAGAAGCACGCAGACATCATACCACAGTGTGCTGATTTCAGTGTCTCCCAAAACCTTGACGCCGCTGTAGAAAGGTGCCCGGCCGTTGCGTGAAGCCGGAGTGAGGAACGCATACCCGGTTCGAGGGAGAATGCCCGTTCCACGCACGACATACAGCTTCTCGGAATCGCGGTTCACAACAAGATTCTCAAGCTGGATGTTGTAGCTGTCGCGCTTGAGGCGCATCATTTCCTCCTTGCCATTTTCCTTGATCAGGGCACTCATAGCCTTGTCAAGTTCGAGGGTCGTCTTGTTTCCCTGCCTTTTCAGAACGATGCCGGCTGCATCCAGGTATCTGCGAAGCGATGCATAATCCTCATTTCCGGAGTACGGCTCCATCCCGCATATTTCGGCGAGCCGAGGTAACTGTGCGCGGAGGAATTCGATGTGTGCAGGATTCTCATCCTTGTCGGCGCGGGTGATTTCGTCGTTGCGGGATTCGAGCTGGGACTCGAGCTCGTAGAGGAAACCGTTGACATAGTACATGCTGGTGTATTTCCCGCGGTCCTGCTCGAAGAAGAGTTTTTCGTAATCGTTGCCGGTGAAATTGGCCACGGCAAGGGCTTCGTAAGCCCAGCGGGATGGAATCACGTCACCGATAACCGGGACATTGCCCGTCTTGCTGTTCGGACTGAGGTCGTCGAACTTGACGACAAGGCCGCAGAGGAGAATCTGAGGGATGAGCAGCAGAGGAATGGTGATGTAGATGGCCACTACCGAACTCATGCTCTGCGAGAGCAGCAGACCGATGAGGGCAGACAGGAAGGCGGATACGAAAAGGACGAGCCACCAGGTCCAGAACAGCCCGTGTACGCCGATTATCATATTGCCCACCAGGATGAACAGCAGTGTCTGTATCAGGCAGACGAATGCCATATAAATGATCTTTGACCATATGTAGCTGCCGTAGGAGAGTCTGAGGAATTTCTCCCGCTTGAGGAGCGCGCGGTCCTTGATGATCTCTTCCGCACTTCCGGACATTCCGAGGAATATGGCGACGATGATCGCCATAAAGATATATGTAGGGAAGTTCTTGTTCTCAAGAAGCGTATAGACTCCACTGTCGCTTGTGTAGTGTGTAAGCAATCCGCAGATCAGTGCGAGGAGGGGAGCTTCCAGTGCGGTCACGAGGATGTACTGGAGGTTAGTCAGCTTTGCAGAAAGGTTCCTGCGGAGGAAAATCCAGGTCTGCTTGAGGCTGCCCGGACGTTTCTGGTCGGTCGGAGGCACTTCACCCACGGTGACTTCCGGCATCTCCGGGCGGTTTTTCAGATACAGTTCGTGCCATTCCTGCGGGCTGACCTTGCGTTTGTCGGACAGACGTCCGGAATTGTCGAACGCCTTTTCGTCTATGATGTTAAGTACGATCTCCGGATTCACGTTGCCGCAGGTCGGACAGGCCGATGTGCGGTAATCAGCATAGTTCGCAGCTCCCTTGAAGTATGAGACGGCTTCGATCGGGTTTCCGTCGAACACGGGATATCCGCCTTTGTCAAGCAGCCAGAGCCGGTCAAAAAGCTTATAAACGTCCGATGACGGCTGGTGTATGTTGACAACGATGAGTTTGCCTTTGTGAGTGAGTTCCTTGAGGATGTTGACGACCTTCTCCGTGTCGGTCGAAGAGAGTCCGGATGTCGGTTCGTCGAGGTAGAGTATCGCCGGCTCGCGGATGAGCTCAAGCGCGATGTTCAGGCGCTTGCGCTGGCCTCCAGAAATGTACTTCTGGAGAGGGGAGCCGACCTTGAGGTCCTTTGCGGCATCGAGGCCGAGCTGCGTGAGGACTGATATGACGCGTTTGTCGATTTCGGCCTCCGGCATACCCTCGAAGCAGAGCTTTGCGGTGTACCATAGATTCTGATAGACAGTAAGTTCCTCGATGAGGAGGTCGTCCTGGGGGACGAATCCTATCATCTTCTTGGCGTCCGGCTCGCTTATGTCGTGGCCGTTGACGGTGATGCTTCCGCTCTGCGGAATCAGGTTGCCGTTAAGCAGCGACAGCAGTGTTGACTTGCCTACACCGCTGCCTCCCATAATGGCGACGAGCTCCCCGCTCTTGAGCGTGAAGCTGAGGTTGTGCATACCGTTGTCGCCTCCCGTGTCGAAGCGGAAATTGATGTCGCGGCCGCAAAGTTCCACGGTGCCGGACTGCCCCGCAGCGATGTAGTGTTCAAGAACGGTAGAGTGATATACCGGCTCGAAATGGCTGCTCTTGAGCACGCTGCTCTGATTCCATACCTGGAATACATTGTCCCGGACCCGGATATCGTCCATCCAGATGCTGTGCACCGGCTTGCAGGAGAATATCAGGAGTTTGAGATCGGCAAAGTAGAGCGTTTTTAGAATGTCGCCTTCCTCGTCAAGGCGCAGGACGCGGACCAGTCCGCCTTCCTGGCCGGATGCGAACCGGGCCATTTCTTCAAATACATCCCCGCTGATTTCAAGATTGTCGGCCACAAGTGCAAATATCCGTTCCTTCGGATCGAAATCCTCTGTCTGCTTGCTGCAGAACTCCATCATACGCAGAAGGGTGGTAATCTTCTCGGACGGGGAGATCCTTAACTTCAGCTTGGAGCAGATACCGGCGACGATGATATCTTTATCCAGCTCAGGGTCGTCATCGTAGAATTCCCTCAAGTCGGTATAAAGTCTTGTGTATGACTTGGTATTCCTGATTCCAAAAAATCTGACAAGGTAGTCCTCAAGCAATTCGAGGGAGATTGTCTTGTCCAGACCTTTTTCCGCGCCGAAGAGTGCGAAAAGGTTCAACAGTGCAGAGAGGATGATGTCATTCATACTATTGGGCTATAAATTGATATACAATGTTTCCGTTCTGTTTTGGCGGCGCGGTGGGGTCGGCGGAGAATTTCGATATCCGCGCCGCGCGGACCGCGAATGCGCGCAGGCATCCGTCGGCTGCCGAGCAGCTTTCATCCACTTTCGCGGCAACCACGGTACCCGTAGGGTCCACGGAAATAAGGACTGTAACCTCACCCCCGCCCATACAGCGGTATGCCGGGATCGGGAGCCTGCTGGCCTTGCGGCCCTCCAGATAATAGGAGACGACAGAAGGCCCGGAGTAAACGCTTTCAGGCTTTTCCTCCGCCTGCTCCTGCTTTTCCGGAGCAGGGGTGGCGACCTCATCCTCCTCTACGGTAAACCCTTTGGCGAGTTCCTGCTGAAGACGCTCCGCGTCCTTGTAAAGCTGCTCCGCATCGGTGCCGCGGTCATCTTTCAGCGCGGCACGGTTGACCGCGACGTTGCGCACCGACGGGGCGCTCGCAAGGTCGCGTTCCAGCTTTTCGCTGATGGCCTGCTGGAACTCGGCCTCCTTCTGGAGCTCTTCGATCTCCTTCTGGATGCGCTCCATCTCCTCGTATTTGCTGAAATCGAGGACGAAAGTATTTTCTTTTGCAAGTGAATAGCCCAACCCTGTGGCAAGCAGAACCACCAGCACCGCAAGGTGAACGATCGCGGTGGTCAGCAAGCCTGCTTTTTCATCGTTGGACAGAGGTCTCAAGGCAGTCTAGAGATTTTTCTCACGGAGAGCTTTCTCGACTGTAGCCGTGATAACACCGATGGCCACCTTGTTGTGACCTCCCTGAGGGATGATGATATCAGCGTATCGTTTGCTTGGCTCGATGAACTGGAGGTACATCGGCTTTACAGTGTTGGTGTAACGCTCGATAACCCAATGGACATCCTTGCCGCGCTCTGAAATGTCGCGTTCCATAACGCGCATGAGACGGTCGTCATCGTCGGCATCAACGAAGATCTTGATATCCATCTGCTCGCGCAGAGGCTTGCAGTTGAATATCAGGATGCCTTCGATGATGATGACGTCGGCCGGTTCGACCCTTACGGTCTCGGTCTTCGACCGTGAGCAGGAGATATAGGAATATATAGGCTGCTCGATCGTTTTGCCCTCTTTAAGCTCGCTGAGCTGATGGCAGAGCAATTTCCAGTCAATGGCATCCGGGTGGTCGAAGTTGTATGTCCTCTTTTCGTTGTCAGACTTGTCGCTGATATCCTTGTAGTATGAATCCTGGGGGATGACCACAACCTTCTCGCCGTGAAGCTTGTCGGTGATGGCCTTGACCACTGTTGTTTTGCCGGAGCCGGAGCCGCCGGCGATGCCGATGACTAACATATTCTAATATTCTGCGTTCTTTGGTGTTCTTGGGAACGGGATGACGTCACGGATGTTCTGCATACCGGTGACGAAGAGGAGCAGACGCTCGAAACCGAGACCGAAGCCGCTGTGAGGGCAGCTTCCGAAACGGCGGGTGTCGATGTACCATTCAAGGTTCTTGCGGCTCATCTGAAGCTCGTCAATGCGGGCTTCAAGTTTGGCGAGGTCAGCCTCACGCTCTGAACCGCCGATGATTTCGCCGATCTTAGGGAAGAGGACATCCATTGCACGGACGGTCTTGCCGTCTTCGTTCTGTTTCATATAGAAAGCCTTGATGTCCTTAGGGTATCCGGTGAGGATGACAGGCTTGTTGAAATGTTTCTCAACAAGATAGCGTTCGTGCTCGCTCTGAAGGTCGACACCCCAGTAAACCGGGTATTCGAACTGGACGCCGTTCTTTATGGCCTCCTCGAGAATCTTGATTCCTTCTGTATATTCGAGTCTGACGAAATCTGTTCCGATGACGCTCTTCAGGCGCTCGATGAGCTCCGGATCATAGCGGTCGTTAAGGAACTGGATGTCGTCATAGCAATTGTCAAGTGCGTATTTTACGAGGTGCTTGATAAAGTCCTCTGCGAGATCCATATTGTCCTTGATGTCATAGAATGCCATTTCAGGCTCAATCATCCAGAACTCCGCCAGGTGGCGCGGGGTGTTGGAGTTTTCAGCGCGGAATGTAGGACCGAAGGTATAGATCTCTCCAAGTGCGGTTGCGCCGAGCTCGCCTTCGAGCTGGCCGCTTACCGTCAGGCTGGTCTGCTTGCCGAAGAAATCCTTGGTGAAGTCAGGCTGCCCTTTTTTGTTCTTAGGGACATTGTTGAGGTCAAGTGTGGTGACCTGGAACATCTGCCCGGCGCCCTCACAGTCAGAAGCGGTGATGAGCGGAGTGTTGAGATATACGAATCCCTTTGAGTGGAAATACTCGTGAATTGCATAAGCCATCTGGCTGCGGAGTCGAAGCACTGCACCGAATGTATTGGTACGCGGACGCATATGGGCCACTGTGCGCAGGTATTCGAACGATGTGTCTTTCTTCTGGAGCGGATAGCGCATAGGGTCGCATTCGCCGTAAATCTCCAGTTCGCTGGCGTGGATCTCTACAGCCTGGCCGCTGCCCACAGACTCTACAAGCTGTCCGCGGACGCCGATGCAGGCACCTGTGGATATCTTGGCAAGCTGAGCTTCGGTCTTCTCGTTCTTGTCAACCACGACCTGTACATTCTTGATCGTGGAACCGTCATTGAGTGCGATGAACGCAATCTCCTTGTTACCTCTTTTTGTTCTAACCCAACCTTTGGCGAGAACCTCGCTGCCAGCTTCCATCTGAAGGAGGTCCTTTACTTTCGTACGAAGTATTTCCATCTTTTTACTACTACTATGTCTTATATTTTAAAAAGCAGCCCTCTCAAAAAAAGATTCAAGGGGGCTGCTCGTATTGCTTTGCCGCAGGAGACTATTTGTCTCCGCCCGGCTTTCTTGCTGAGTACATGATCTTAAGCGCGGAGCAGCGTCTGAGCTCCTGCTTAACATCGGTAACGATACCCATTCTGACGTCTTGGTCTGCCCTGATGCTGACGGTCATGAACTGACGGTCGGCCTCACTCTTTGACTCACGCTCTGCAGCGATGAAGTCGCGGATGTCATCGGTAGTTCTGAAAGAGTCGTTCAACTGGATACGTGCGTCGGTACCGTACTGTGCCTGATACTGCTTGGTAGGAGTACCGATGTTGATGTATGAGTTGAGGTCTTTTCTTTCGAGCTTAACTACCTCGGATGCCTCAGGAGTCTTTACAACAACCTTGTTCTCGGTTTCACGCATCTGCGTGGTAACCATGAAGAAGAACAGGAGCATGAACACGATATCGGAAAGGGAGCTGCTCGTCATCTGAGGAACTTCCTTCTTGTTATTGCTTCCACCGAATTTTGACATATTCTTATCTCCTATTATCTTTTCTTTGCAACGTCCTTAGGTTCGGCCTCAGAGATTGGCTGAGGGATACAAGCCTTGACGATAGTCTGTTTCTCTTCGTCGAGGAAAGCGAACTTCTTGCCGTAATTCTTCATTGAGAAATCGTCACGGAGTTCGTTGACAGCCTTCACGAGCTCATTCTGTACAGAGATGTAGGCCTGGTAGCTGGTACCACGGTCGTTCTGAAGAGAGATGACACCCTTGGTGACTGCGTATGGTCCGAAACCTTCGATTTCCTTGACTTCCTTGTCAGGAAGGTTAGGGTCGTTTGCAGGGTTTGTAAGGAATTCCTTGATCTTATCCTTGAGCTGGCTGATGTCAAGAGGCTCGCTACCGGCAAGAATTCTATCCTGAGAGTTAATGCGCACCTGAATGATGTTGCGGCGGTTAACTTTCGTATCTTCTACCTTCTGATCCTTTTCAGGCATAGGCGGGAGACGGCGTGAAAGACCTGTCTGGGAACCCATGGTGGTGGTCATCAGGAAGTAGCACAAGAGCAGGAACGCGATATCCGCGGTCGAGCTTGTGTTCATTGCTGGTACTTTCTTCTTGCTGCCCATAATTATTTCTTGCTAGCTATTGACATATGGATCTCGCCGTAGATGATAGCCACGATGGCTGCAGCGCCGGTGATGCCAGTCAAAATAAGGATTGTATCTGTGAGTTTGAGTTCGCCAGGAGTGGTAGGGGTGTTGCAGGCAACTGCAGGGTTACCCTTGGCGAGGAGGAATGCTATCAAGCATACTACGGCTGCGCCGACCAGAATGAGACCTGTCTTGACAAGGCTCTTCGGATCTGTGGTGGCTTTTACATAGAGGCCGACGAGGATCCAGCTTGCAGCTGCGATGCCGACCATAATGTAAGCCCAGGTGAGCAGAACGTTAACAGCAGCGCCATCATTTGACTTGAAGCCTACAACGAAGCCCCAGACAAGGATAGCGACACTGATAAGTATCAGCGCAACCATGCCCCATTTGAATATTTTGTTAAGTTTCATGATCTATTAAAACAGAAGGTGACAATTATTTCTTCTCGTTGTACTTTGTGAGCACGTCGATGAGGCAGATTGAAGAGTCTTCCATATCAATGGTAAGACCGTCGATCTTGGCGAGGATGTAGTTGTAGAACACCTGAAGGATCATAGCTACGATCAAACCACCGATTGTGGTGATCAAAGCGACCTTCATACCACCAGCGACAACGTTAGGAGAAATATCACCAGCTGCTTCGATAGCGTCGAATGCGTTAACCATACCGATAACGGTACCGAGGAATCCGAGAGACGGTGCAAGAGCGATGAAGAGGGAGATCCATGAAAGACCGCTTTCCATTTCGCTCATCTGGACTGAACCGTAAGAAACGACTGTCTTCTCGACTACGTCAACGCCCTGGTCTGCGCGGAGGAGTCCCTGATAGAAGATTGATGCAACAGGGCCCTTGGTGTCGCGGCAAACGTCCTTTGCAGCCTCGATGCCGCCCTTCTCGAGAGCAGCCTCAACATCGTTGAGCAGCTTCTTTGTGTTTGTCTTTGAGAATGAGAGATAAAGGATACGCTCGATTGCGAGAGCGAGACCGATTACCAAGCAGATGATGATGAGAGACATGAAGCCTGCGCCACCCTCGATGAACTTGGTCTTGAGTGCCTGGTGAAGAGGAATCTCTGCGTTTGCGCTGAGAAGGTCTGCTGCTGACATTTCTTCGGCTGCTGGAGCGGCCTCGGTCTGAGCAGATGCGATGCTAGCAGAGAATGCCATGATGCCGGCAACTGCTAAAAACATGAAAAACTTTTTCATAATGAATTTGATAATGTATTAGTTGTAAAATTAATTATCTGATAATACTTCATTAAAAGCGTCGCAATTTAGCAATTTTATTTCAAATGACAATGATTATTTTGAGATTTCTCCCTTCAGGTTCTTTTCAAGAAGGGCCTTCACTTCATCGTTGTCCGGGTGCCCGCCCATCAGGAAGAACAGCTTGCCCAAAGCGGAAGTTTGACACATTTTTTTGAAAATATTTTACTGTAGAGGCCTCGGGCCTCT
>JAUNNZ010000005.1 GCA_030537315.1 Bacteroidia bacterium | reverse complement strand
ATGTTTAACTTTACATCCGATAGTGCTGTTGCACTGTCAAATTAAATTCGGCTAATAAGGATAGTTATAAAGACAGGTGAACGGACTGAGGTTCTCGTATCCGTCAACAAGAAGTCCCTCCTTGTCCATATCGGTGAACCCCCACGGTCCCCTGGCGGAGACGCATCCGCGTGCGCGGCCCCATCCGGTGACCTTGTCCATCAATGCCGTCAGGACTTCCTCATCCTCGATGAAATCGAGCCAGCCGAAACGCACGATCTTCTCGCCCCAGAGCTCATTGGCCTTCTTGTTGATGATCGCAGCCACGCGTCCGGCAATGCGGCCGTCCTTGTAAGCGAGGTAGAGTTCCGCTTCACAATATTCGTATGCTCCGTTGGTCTCAGGCTGCAATGTGTCGTATTCGTCCCCCTCGAGAGCCGGCACCCAGTTTTCACAGTTCTTATAAAGTTCGTAAGGGAATCTCACAAAGTCGCGGAGAAGTGACTTTGAGTCCACTGTCTTGATTTCCACCATATTTTCAATAGATATTCTCTTCACAAAATTAATAATTATTATTACATTTGAGAAATAAACCAAAAACGACACTCTATATGGGAAACTACTTTTATGATATGCTTCCAAAGGAAGAAGCCGCAATGATGGAATATATTCCCACAGTACCGGAATTCCTCTGCTGGATCGAGAAGAAATGGGCAGACCTTCCTGCCTTGTCCGACACGAACGTCACATACACATATACTCAGATGTGCGACCGCATCGCCCGCCGCCGCGCCTTTCTTGAAGACCTCGGCCTCGCCAAGGGCGACAAGGTTGCAATTTGGGAAAAGACGTCCATCGATGCCGTCGAGATGTTCCTGGCCACCCTTTCAGCGGGTTTCGTGGGAATCCTCCTCCCTACCGGACTGCCTGAGCAGGCGATCATCGGATGCTGCATGAAGTTCGGCGTAAAGGCCCTCGCAGTCCGCGACGAATTCGCCGACAAGGTTGCAGGCGCCCCTTGCAAGGTCATCTCATCAGCATCAATGGCCGACAGGAAGGCCCCTGTCGCCACCGTTGACAAGAACGACCCGGCCGCAATCTTCTTCACAGGCGGCACCACCGGAGCACCTAAGGGCGCCATCCTGCCTCACCGCGCCCTGATGCGCGGCAGCTACAACGGATGCTTCGCACCGGGAAGCCAGTTCGGTCACCACCGGATGGTCTGCCTCCTCCCTCTCAGCCACGTATTCGGACTTGTACGTTCCACAATGTCCGCTCTTTATACTGGATCTCTCTGGTATTCAGCCGAAGACACCAAGGCCGCAATCGGCAAGCTCCCGGTCATAAAGCCTACACTGCTCATCCTCGTACCAGGCCTCTGCGACATCCTGTACGGCCTCACCAAGATGTACGGTCCGCAGTTCCTGGGCGGCGAGCTTAAGATGATCATCGCCGGCGCCGCAAACGTGCCGCCGCGTCTCATCTCCGCATTCGACGAACTCGGGATCACCCTTCTCGCCGGTTACGGCATGACGGAAGGCGCAAACCTCACCTCCGGAAACATTGACGTGAAGGAGAAACCGACTTCAGTCGGCAAGATCTACCCTGAGCAGGAAGTCAAGATCGTGGACGGTGAGATATGGTTCCGCGGCGACAACGTGTTCCTCGGATACTACGGAGACCCTGACGCCACCAAGGCCACCCTTACCGAGGACGGCTGGGTCAAGAGCGGCGACCTCGGCCGTTTCGACGAGGACGGGTATCTCTACATTACCGGACGCATCAAGAACATTATCGTTCTCGCCAATGGCGAAAACGTTTCCCCGGAGGAGGTCGAAGAGCCGTTCTACAAATGCGCGGCCGTCAAGGACTGCCTCGTGAAGGAAATGGATGACGACGGAGACAAGGTCATCGGCATCGAGATCCTGCCGCAGATGCCTGCGTTCGAAGGCAAACCTTGGGAGCAGGTTGAGGCATTCTTCAACAACCTGGTCAACGAGGTCAACGCAAAGCTGCCAGGCACCCACCGCATCCGCAAGGTCGTCGTCCGTCAGGAGGACTTCAAGCGCACCGGTTCACTCAAAGTTTCAAGAAATCAGAATTAAGATATGACACGCGAAGAAATATTAGGCAATCTGAAGGATATCGTACTCACCATAAAGCCAAGACTGGAACTCTCAAGCATCAGTATGGAGTCATCCCTCGTCAAAGACCTGGGCATAGACTCCCTGTCAATGCTTCTTGTATCGCTTGCAACCGAAAACAAGTTCGGCTTCCAGTTCAGTCCGCAGGCCAAGTTCAACACCATCGGCGACGTGGTCGATTACATCGACAATATCTTGAACAAGTAGGTGAAGCGATCCCTCACAACCGTTATTCTGCTGCTGGCTTCTGTGCTCTCATTCGCACAGAAGCCAGCGGACCGTTATAACGTATCCCTTATGGGGATGTACGGCTGGAATGAAACCTGGCAGAGCCACGGAGGCGTGGACGTCACCGGATACCTGCCGGTAAGCAGGCATTTTGAGGCGACTGCCGCGATGGAAGTGCACGGTCCGAAGACCTTTGCGGTAACCGCGACGGCCAGGCCAAAGTTCAAGCTGCCCGTCGGCGAGCTCTTCATCGACGGCTCGGTCCATTACCGTGCGCTCGCTTCCTACGGCATCTCGGACTTCAACCTCGCGGCAAGCGTCGGCTGGCGCATCGACTATGTCAGCGTGCAGCTGGGCGTGACCTCCCATTTCACCCACGACCTTGAGAAAGGGACAGGCCGCAGCGAAGACATCTCCGAGCCTTTGAATCTGCTGTATCGCGTCTCCTTCAACGTACGCCCGGCCACATCCAGGTGGAATGCCGGCGGCGGCATCGCCAATTACACGGATTTCGAATACGAGCGCACCTGGGAGCCGATGTATTTCCTTGACGGTCACTACGACGTGAATGACCGTTTTTCAGTGCTTTGCAGGTTCGACCTGAAGCCGGCGGGAGCTTTTCACCTGACGGCCGGATTCTGGGGGGCATCAGCCAGGGCCGGTGTCAGATATTCATTTTAGGAGGACAGGAGAATGAAAAGACATCTGATTTTCAGCGCGCTGCTCTGTCTGGGACTTGCGTCCTGCGCCGATCTCGACGTTCCAGGACTGATCGCCAGTTCAAGTCCCGGTTCAAACGAACGTTTCGCAGTGTCTAAAGCATATAACGACGCCAACGGTTTCAGGCATATCTCTCTGTCCGAGGACAGCTATACGTTCTATGCCGCGACAGATGCACACATTTCAGCTACAGCCAACGGCTTGACCCGATTCACAAGTGACTATGTGGCCGATGCGGGCGCCGCGCCTTTCGCCCTTTTCATAGGTGACGCGATGGATGAGAAGAACAATTTCGGCCGTTTCCTTGAAACCGTACGTCCTATTTCAGCCTGCGGCCGCACCCTGTTCTGCACACCAGGCAACCACGACCTGTATTTCGGTCAATGGACAGAGTATATCAAAGAGATGAAAACAGCGTCATACTGTTTCGAGGTGACCGTCGCCTCGGGTGTCACCGACCTGTTCATCTGCCTCGATTCCGCATCCGGAACCCTCGGCACCGACCAGAGGGCCTGGCTTGAGAACGTGCTCCACAGAGCCCGGATGGAGAACTTGCTTTCCTCGTACAGGGAAAAGTACCGCCACACCGTGATATTCACCCACACGCATTTCTTCAAGCGTGACAATTCACAGGGGCATACGAGCAACTTCAACCTCGAGGAGGGGTATGACCTTGAAAAGCTCTTCAGCGACTATGGCGTCAGCCTTGTCATCTCGGGTCACGACCACTTCTTTGAAGACACATACTTCAAGGATGTCCGCTTCGTCACGCTTGGCGCCATCAACGACACCGCAGACGAGCAGTTCTATTATACATTCAGAGTCAGCGACGGGAGCATCTCGCTGGAATCACACAAATTATAGGAAGTTACAGGCTCCGCATATGGAGACGGAGTATCGAGGCGCCGTGGAGGATGGCAACCGCGTGTGCCAGAGCCGTGTTTCCACCTGTAAACCTCTTGTCGGAGGCTCCGATGAGTACGGGGTGGCCGAGGGCTGTCAATGCTTCAAGCCCGTATAGGATCTCCCAGCACTGCTCCGGAGTCTTTGCAAAACCCAGCCCGGGATCCAGTATCCAGTCTGAAACTCCAGCCGCAGAAGCGCGCCGTTCAAAATCCTTGAAATAGCTTGTCAGTGAGGGGATGATACCTTCAGGGTATTCGCAGAGGCCGTCCATAGTTGACGGCGTCCCTCTCTTGTGCATTGCGACGTAAGGCAGTCCGAGGCTGCCGGCAACCCCCAGCATCTCCGGGTCGTCCTCCCCTGATGAAATGTCATTGACGATGAACTCGCCGAGCACGGAGAAGGCTCGGCGGACAATCTCCGCACGGGTCGTGTCGATGGATATCTGCGGTCGCGACGGCATGGCGGCAACCGCGCGCAGCGCAGGCTCAAGCCGCAGCCATTCCTCTTCAAGGCCGACCGGTGAGGCGCCGGGGCGCGTGGATACGGCGCCCAGGTCGATTATGGAGGCGCCGGCATCCTGCATCGTGCGGATGCGCGCCGGCACATCAGCAGGCACCGCCCTGCTGGACTCGATGAAAGAGTCCGGCGTAAGATTGAGTATGCCCATCAGCTTGACCATCACTCAACGTGTTCTTTCAGGAAACGGCGGACTACAGCCGTATATTCCGCCGGATAATCAGGATAGCTGAAACAATGCCTTGAACCTTTCGCAATCCATATTTCACGGTATCCCCGGGCTTTAGCATCATAGTTTGTCAGTGACATCGACATCGGCACTATCTGATCTGCATCACCGTGGATGAAGAGCATTGGCTTTGTGCATTTGGCAACCTGACTTGAAGGTTCGTCCGCACGGACCGACCAGCCGAAGCGGCGGTTGACCTGTACTTCAAGGCCCTGCAGGATCGGTTCTGCAGGCAGCAAGCGTTCTGTGGCAAGGGTGTCAACGACATCCCAGAGTGACGAAAATCCGCAGTCCGGTATGAATCCGCGCACATAATCGGGAGTGTCTTCACCACTTGCGTTCATAATGGTAGCTGCACCCATCGATATGCCGTGGAAAACCTGCAAGGTATCCGAAAAGACCTCGTGGGCTATTGCAGACCAATCCAGGACGTCCAGGCGGTCCAGCCAGCCCATCTGCACAGCCGCGCCTTCACTGAGGCCGTGACGCCTCAAATCCGGCAGCAGGACGTTATATCCGAGCGAGTCGCGGAACATCCTGGCAATGTGCATCATATTCATCGAATTCACTGAATATCCGTGGACGATCACAGCTGTCTTCTTGGAGGGATCCTGAGCGGCAGCATAGTTTGCGTGCAGTCTGTAGCCGTCGCGCACGATTGTGGTGTCGTGCATCTGCCCTGTCAGGTACATACGGTCTATCCATTCCGTCAGTCCGGGCACCCTTCTCTCCATCTCTGCCTTCGACTTGAATATGCCGTCCCTGTCGTATTCCCTTTCGAGTCCGCGACGGATGATTATGGAACTTGTGACGCCGCAACCGGTCGCCGTCAAGACGACGGCGGCAATCGCGACAATATATGGAATGCGCCTATTCATTCAAGATTCGTGAAATGTTTTGAGCCAGTTCCTGCATCGAATGGAAAAGGATGTCGGCGCCCTCTGCGAGCAGCATTTCATCCGGAAGCGGACCTGTATTGACAGCGACGACATAGCACCCGGCAGCGTGACCGGCCCTGACGCCCAGAGGGGCGTTCTCGATGACTATCGCCTCATCGGGGGTCACCCCGGCCTTCTCCATACCTTTCAGGTACGGTTCCGGATCCGGCTTGCCCTTGACTACGTCAGCTGCGGTAATCATCCATTCCTTGCGGAAAAGGTCACCATAATGTTCGTCGATGCGGTCCAGCATAAGCTTCTGGCCGGAACCGGTGACCACGATGGCCGTCACGCCGCAGTCGCGGACTGCCTTGACGGCCTCGCGAGCGCCCGGCATCGCCGGCGCCTCGGGCATTTCTTCAAAATACCGGCACTTGCGTTCATACAGGCGCGGCCATTCCTTCTCCCCTCTTTCAACGCCGAGGAAAAGGCAGATCGAAGACTTTCCGGTGCGTCCCTCATTTTCATAAATCCTGGACTCCGGGAAATCAAGGCCCTCGTCGAGCATCGTCTGCCGCCACGCCTTCGCGTGACGCGGCATAGAGTCAAAGAGGACTCCGTCCATATCAAACATCACAAGTCGCTTCATTTGTCTTTGAAATATCTGCAAAATTAGTAAATTTGTATGAATAGACGCAGTAGTGGAAAAAGTTGTCAATATCATAAACGATATTATCTGGAGCCCGGCTCTGGTTATCCTCCTTGTCGGTGCAGGGCTGTATTTCACGATCCGCACCCGCTGCGTGCAGGTCCGGCGCATCGGCATGATGGTGCGGCTTCTCTTCAAGAAACACGACAACAGCACCGACCCCAAGTCGATGTCATCATTCCAGGCGTTCTGCCTGTCGCTTTCCGGCCGCGTAGGTACCGGCAACATAGTCGGTGTGGCAACCGCGATTGCCATAGGCGGTCCGGGATCCGTTTTCTGGATGTGGCTCATCGCCTTCCTCGGCGCATCCACCGCATTCACGGAATCCACCCTCGCACAACTCTATAATTTCAAGCACGACAAAGGTCTCCGCGGCGGTCCTGCCTGCTATATTGAGAAAGGTCTCAAGCTTCCACACCTTGCAGTCATATTCGCCATACTCACAATCGTCGGCTATGGAATGTTCATTGTCCTCGTACAGGTCAACAGCATGTCCACCGCATTCCAGAATGCGTATAACGTAAAGCCGATATTGTGCGGCATCGCCCTGGCCGTGGTGCTCGGACTTGTCATAATAGGAGGCGTCAAGCGCATAGCCCACGTGGCACAGGTCGTGACTCCGTTCATGGCGATCGCTTACATAATCATAGCGCTCGTCATCATATTCGCCAATATCGAATCGGTGCCGGGTGCTTTCAAGCTGATTTTCACCAACGCCTTCGGCATCAATCCGCTGGCCGGCGGAATACTTGGCACAACCATAGCAATGGGTGTCAAGCGCGGGCTGTTCTCCAATGAAGCCGGAGAGGGCGGCGGTGCCATAGTCTCCGCTTCAGCGGGCGTTGACAAACCTGCCAACCAGGGCCTGGTACAGGCATTCTCGGTATATATCGACACACTTCTCGTATGCACGGCGACCGCGCTGATGATAATCTGTTCCGGCACCTACAACATCATCGACCAAGTCTCGGGAGAACTTCTTTATGCCGGTGCGCCCGAACTCGGCAACAATTACGTTGGCTTCACACAAGCTGCCGTGGACAGTGTATTCGAGGGATTCGGAAGCGGTTTCGTGTCGATAGCGCTGACGTTCTTCGTCTTCACGACCCTGATGGCCTATTACTTCTATTCCGAGTCAAGCCTGATATATATCTTCAGAGTGAAGAACAAGATGAACACGAAATCCGAGAAGTTTGCGATATGGATGTACAGGTTTGTCCTTCTTGCACTGGTGGTTGTGGGCTCATGCACCGCTTCCGACATAGCGTGGAAATTCGGCGACATCGGAGTAGGTCTCACAACATGGATCAACGTGATAGCATTGCTGCTCCTGTTCCCTCAGGCGCTCAAGGCTTTGAATGAAATCGATAAGAAATAGCATATGAAAAAGATTCTCATACTGGCGGCAGCGCTGTTTGCCGCGTTCACTCTCAACGCCCAGGATTTTTCCAAATACCTTGGCAAAGTTTCCGGAGCCCCGTTCATAGTCATCAGCAAGGCTGATTTCCAGCTCACGCTGGTAGGCGCAGACGGCCAGGCGATCAAACAGTACGGCTGCGCCGTCGCAAAGAACATAGGCCCGAAGGAGAAGAAGGGTGACCACAAGACCCCGGAAGGCACCTTCAAGATCAACGAACTGCTCAATTCCAAGAGCATCCCTCACGATTTCCACGACGGTAAAGGCCCTATCATCGGCGCCTACGGTCCCTGGTTCCTCCGCCTTGACGTTCCGGGCTTCCGCGACATCGGCATCCACGGCACACACCTCCCGGAGTCAATCGGGTCCCGCGCCACAGAGGGCTGCATACGCCTAAAGAATGAAGATATCCTTGACCTCAAGTCCCGCATAAAACTGGGAACTGAAGTAATTATTCTTCCAGAAGGCGTCAGCGCATTATAATTTTTGCTAAATTTGTTTCAACCAATAATACTAACACAACATGGCATCAATTACCGATTTCATTCTCAAGCAGACCACTTCACAGGCCAGTGGCATCAACATCCCTGCAAACCTCAAGAACCAGGTTCTCGGCGGACTTTCAAACTCAATCATAGGCAGTCTCACCCAGACCGCTTCACAGCCTAGCGGTTTCGACCAGATAAAGGAACTCCTCACAGGCAAGACTTCAGCTGCAGCAAGCCCTATCACAGGCCTCGCCACCAACCTCTTCTCCCAGAATATCATCCAGAAGCTCGGCCTCGACTCAAAGCTCGGCGGAGCGCTCAGCGCTCTCATCCCGGGCATCGTGGGCAAGCTTTCAGGTTTCATCAAGGACCAGGACGGTGACGGTGACGTCGACATCAACGACATCATCCTCTCCCTCAAGGGCGGCAACGCCAAATCCGGCAGCGGCATCCTCGGCGCAGCCACCTCAATCCTCGGCGGTCTCTTCAAGAAATAATCAGGACTGACACAACATCACAATAAGGGAGGGCTCCGTTATGGAGCCCTCCTTATGTTTTCAGCAATCGCGGCGACAAGACGCTCACGGGCCTCGACGGAAGCCCAGGCGGTGTGCGGCGTGAAGCGGAAGCGCTCAGGGTGGCGGACGGAGAGGAGAGGGCTGTCGGCCGGGAGAGGCTCGCGGTCAAAGACATCAAGAGCCGCTCCGGCAATGACACCGCTGTCAACCGCCTCGGCGAGGGCGGATTCTGACACGATCCCGCCACGTCCGGCATTGACAAGCACAGCAGACCTCTTCATCTTACGCAGCTCTCCGGCGCCGAGCAGACCCTTCGTGCGTTCATTCAGAGGTGCGTGGATCGTCACCACATCAGCTGACGCGAGGAACTCATCGAGCGGCAGTGAAGCATATTCCCTGCAATGTGACGTTCCCGAGGTGGAATAATAGACCACCTTCATGCCGAAAGCCTCGCCTATCCAGGCGACCCTGGAGCCTATGGCGCCCATTCCGATGACGCCGAGGGTCTTTCCTGCAAGCTCGTTCCAGTCAAGGGTCAGGTCAGTGAAGATTCCAGAAGCGGAATAGGTTCCATCCTTGACGCGTCCGTCATAATACGGAGTCTGCCCCGTCAGCGACAATATGTGCGCCCAGGTCAGCTGCGCCACGGAATCAGTGGAATATCCGGCGACGTTCTTCACCGGAATCCCCCGCTCCTCCGCCGCACTGACATCAATGTTGTTGATGCCGGTGGCGGCTTCGCAGATGAGACGGAGCTTCGGCGCCGCGGCGATAAGCTCGCGCGTCACCTTTATCTTGTTGATGATCAGCACTTCTGCATCCGCTACCCTTTCCATCGCCTCTTCCGGTGAACTGACAGGATATGTAACCAGTTCACCCAGTTCGGCTATCGGAGCCAGCGAAGTATCGCCTAAAGTTGCAGCATCAAGAAAAACGATTTTCATTTCCAGACAGCTTCATAATCAAGATGTGAATAGATAACGCCGTTGTGAGGCACCAGGGCGACTTCCTTGACATCAAACATCTGAGGGACGGTGACAAAGGTGTATCCCATCTTCTTGAGCATAGGGATTACCGTCTTCAATGCCTCGACGGTATTGTCATTGCCTTCGAAATCGTGGAGGAGGAGTATGTCTCCGTCTTCCACCATGCCTAGGATGCGGTTTGCACGCTCAACGGCGGACACTTCCGGGACCCAGTCATCGCAGCCCTTGCCGCAGATGAAGGTCTGGTCAATGATCTGATGCATCCTCTCATCCACGTTGATGTACGGCGGGCGGAAAAATGAAGGTGCGACTCCCGTGTATTTCTCGATCATTGCACTGGTCCGAGCGATTTCATCCTTTATCGCCTCATCCGAGAGCGTTGTCATCGGAGAATGGGTCAGAGAGTGGTTCTCGTAATCGCATCCGAGAGACAGTCCCCTCTTGATGACCTTCTCGGCAGTCTCTTCATTGATGAAATTGCCCCACAGGAAGAATGAAGCGGGAACATTGTTCTCTTCAAGAACGTCAAGCACCTTCGGGCTCGTGACCATATTGGGGCCGTCGTCAAAGCTCAGCGCCACATATTTCTGCGATGCCTTGACAGCTTTCACGCGTCCTGAACGGACGATGTCGTACTCATATACGGCGATGCCGCATTCACTGCGCACATACTGCTCATTCCTGATGCAGCCTCCTTTCAAAGGCTGATATGAGCGGAGCCTGAGCTGCGAGCCGCGTGGAACACTGACATACGCGGAGGTGATCTTACCATCCGTCCAATCGATGTCAACCTTTGCTCCGCCGCGTGCGCGGAAGCCCTTCACGCTGCCCTCAGGCCATACTTCAGGAAGTGCAGGGAGCAGGAAGATGGCACCGTCGTGGCTCTGGAGGAGCATCTCTGCTATGCCGGCGCATACGCCGAAGTTTCCGTCGATCTGGAAAGGCGGATGCGCATCGAAGAGGTTCGGATATATACGTCCGTTGCGGAAAGCCGCAGGATTCTTCCGCATCTCGGCAAACGAGGTCGGAAGAAGGTGGAACATATTGCTGATGATCTTGAAGGCGTGGTCGCCGTCAAGGAGACGAGCCCAGAAGTTGGTCTTCCAGCCGAGGCTCCAGCCCGTGGCCATGTCGCCTCTGTGCACCAGCGTCACCTTGGCCGCATTGAACAGTTCAGGAGTGCTGAACGGGCTGATTTGCGATGATGGATGCAAGCCATAGAGGTGCGACACGTGACGGTGCTCGTCATTCGGGTCGTCACCGTCGATCTGCCACTCCTGAAGCTGGCCGAAACGGCCGACCTTCATAGGAGGGATGCGGTCGAGGGCAGCCTGGACCTTTGCACGGTATTCAGGGTCTTCTCCGAGAATCTCGGATGCCTGAAGCACGCTCGTGAATGTGTCGTAGAGTATCTGGTTGTCATTGGTGCTGCCGGAGCAAACCGGAGAACGCTTGCCCATAGGGCCGTGCTCGGGGCTGACTGAAGGGCAGATTACCATATATCCGGTATTCGGGTCTTCAACCATGAAATCGAGGAAGAAGTCAGCCGCTCCCTTAAGTACAGGATAGTATTCGCGGAGGAAATCCTTGTCCTGCGTGAAGAGATAGTGGTCCCAGAGATGTGTGGCAAGCCACGCGCCTCCTGTCGGATACATACCCCAGTCGGCGCCGTCAATAGGGCCGGCGATGCGCCAGATGTCGGTATTGTGGTGCGCCATCCAGCCGCCGCAGCCGTACATTTCGCGGGCTGTGACCGCGCCTGTCTCGCTGAGGTCCCTGACCAGCGAGAACAGCGGCTCCGCCGCCTCGGTAAGGCCGCAGACTTCTGCAGGCCAGTAATTCATCTCAAGATTTATGTTTATGGTGTATTTGCTGTCCCAAGGGGCGTCAACCTCCTTGTTCCATACACCCTGCAGGTTCGCTGCCTGTCCGCCGGGCTGTGAAGAGCTGATGAGCAGATAACGGCCATAATTGAACATAAGGGTGACCATACCCATGTCGTCGCTGCCTGTGAAAGCTTCCAGGCGCTGGTCGGTGCGCAGCTTTGCATTCTCTTCATTGACCGGGAGATCGAGGGACACCCTTTGATACTGCTCCTTATATGCTTTCACATGTCTTTTGTGAAGACTTCTGAAAGAACGTTTTTCGGCAGCTGCCAGACGAGTATCGTTGACCGGCGCAGGATCACCGCTCACATCCTTGTAGTTGACGAAATTCGTCGCCGCACTTATGTAAAGGGTGGCATTCGTGGCGTTCTTCACCTCCACTTCGCCGCCGTTGGCGGCAATCTCTCCGTCGGCGGCCACGTCAATCACGCACTGGGCTGTAAGTTTCGGGTCTATGCCTTCCAGGGCTGAACCGGGTACTGATACCGTAAGACGGTTACCTTCGGCGACTGCCGTATATGCCGTCTCGCAGTCATAGCCCGCCTTGAAATTCAGTGCGCCCTTCTTATCGGCTTCAAGTCTTACGACAATCACCTTCTCAGGGAGTGAGGCGAAAATGGTCCGCTTGTAACCGACGCCGTCACGGTTGAAGCTGACGTGGGCTGTAGCGGTATTGAGATCGATGTCGCGATAGTATCCGCTTACTTCCCCGCCGTCTCCGAAATCAAGCATAAGGCTGCCCATAGTGAGGAATTTCATTCCGTGAGGGCCGAGGATGAAGTATTCGTTGATCTTGCGGCCGGCTTCCTCCTCATTCCCATCCCAAACAAGCTGACGCACCTCTGCGAGATGCTCGAGGGAATATGGAGAATTGTTGCTGTGGGGGCCACCTGACCAGAACGTCTCTTCATTGAGAGCTATCCTTTCCTTTTCAGGCCCTCCGAATACCATGCCGCCCAGATTGGAATTTCCTATTGGAAGAGCCTGGAGCCAGTCTTCCGCAGGGGTGTCATACCAAATCTTGTCCTGTGCTGAAGCACACAGTCCTGACAGGATTGCCAGGACTGATATGATTAATCTTTTCATTATTTAAGAACCCAGTTGGATTTTCTGAAATTGCCGCTGAGATGAAGGAGCGAGAAGATATACTCGAGACCGTCATAATAAACGTCATAATATCCGTCCTCATAAGGTTCGAGCTTCATCTCCCACAGATGCTCCACGAATTCCCTGCTGAGGTCGGTGTCTGTCATAAGGCTGGCGACGGCCGTGGTGCCGACCAGGCCGATCGAATGACGCAGGCATCTGTAACCGCCTGCACCCATTATGAACTGCGGCTTGCCGCCGTCGAGACTGAACTGGTCAGGGAATTCCTTTACGCCGTAACCGGCCATGGTGGCCTGGAACCTGTCGGCATAGTCTTTCTGCCATTCCGCATCCTTGTGTGACCAGCAGAAATCGCAGGCGATGTTCATAGGCACGCGCCAGGAATCATAGTGGAACTCTGAAATCATCTTGAACGGACCGAACTCGTGGACGGTCTGCTTTCCGTCGAACTCAGCCTGGTCAGGGTTGATGCCGGTGACAGGGTCACAGGTCTTGTGGAGGAATTCGCGCTCGTTGGCCGCAATCTCACGGTAGAGGTCCTCGCGGCCGTCCTGTGCACTTTCAGCCCACACTTCCATGAAGGCAGGAAGGTGGTATGAAGGGTCAGTCCATTTGTTGCTGACCGTGTCAGGGCAGAAATTGATGAGCTTGTGCTCCATATTGAAGATGTTGCACACGCCCTCTGAACCGTCCTTTGAGAAAAGGGTGTTCAGAAGTTCCTGGGCTTCGGCAAGATAATCGTACTTCCCGCTCTTGTTGCCCCAGCGGCGTGATGCAAGGAGGAGGTCGGTGACATAGTACATCTCACCGTCGCTGGCGGAACCCTCGTCGATATGGGTTCCGTCATAGCGGCAATGCCATGCGTAGAGTCCCTTCCATTTGCCTTCCTTCTGGAGCATATAGGTCTTGCACCAGGTCCAGAGACGGTCGAACATATCCTGGCGGCCGAACTGGACAGCCACCATCATTCCGTATGACATTCCTTCTGTCCTGACGTCCTTGTTCTTCACGTCGGCCACATAAGCCATATCCTCGCCTACTTCATAATAAGCGCGGCGTTCGCTCTCGAACACCTCGTAGAAGGCGTCGTTGAGCTTCTGGTTGATTTCTTTCTGTGAATGGCCGAGCTCCTTGAAATAATTGCGGTAAACAGGAGCCTTGTCATTGTTGCAGCTTGCGATGACAGGAATCAGAGCAAGCAAAATAAACAGCTTTTTCATCTGATGCTAGTTGATAAGGAATACTTTCTTCTGGCCCTTGTATGTACAGGTAACCGTTGTGCGTCCTGCGGAGACAGGGGCAACTTCAATCTTTACTGACGGGTCATTTGACTTGACGTCGAGCACGGAGTTCTCTCCGAGCGGTCCGTATACCTGATAACGTGACACGTCAGCGTATCCGTTGGCGTTTGTGAAACGTATAGGAGTGTCAGGGATGTTGAGCTTCTTGCCGTCAACCTTGATGGTGATGACAGGCACTGAAGGACGGTCTATCGACACGTTCTTGTTGCTGAAGCCTATGCCCTGGAGGTCAAAGAGTCCCTTCGGGCGCTGAGGGCGCATCATCATAGGAGGGCGGCGCTGCTGGACTGGAGCGGCGATTTCCGGGCCGTCGGCTACAAGATAGATGGCGTGCTTGCCCTTGAGTCCCTCGACTGCCTTGGCAACGTCTGCGGTAAATCTGGTGCAGACCTGAGGAGAGTCGGCAGGAACATCGATCACTGCGATCTCAGTACCCTTCCAGGTATCGTTTGCGTATGGGCCGTCAAGCATCACGTGGATTCTGAACGCATCCTTCACGGTAGGAGTGAGGAAGAGCTCAAGCCTGGTCTGGTCTTTCTTCTTTGCGCCCGCAAATGCCTTTATACCCTTCTCATCCTTGGCAAGTCCGCCGAAGCCGAAATACTTGAAGCCTACGACACCGCCGTTGGTGATGCCGGCAAGATCCATATGGTTGTCCCAGTTGTCCCAGGTATCCTGGAGCCAGTCGTTGCCTGTCATATAGCAGGCGATACCGGCAGAATAGTATTTGAACGGATCGAGGCCGAAGATATTGAAGCCTTCCGAAGTGACTTCACCGCCGCGATAGCAGGTGCCGTCAGATGCAGCTGCAACCCACTCTCCGTTCTTCACGAACGGGTCGTAGCCGGTGATGCGCACTTCGCCGCCTTCTGCCACAGGCTTCTCATCCCACTCTATCTTGACAGGAGCCACCATGGCCTGACGCGCATAGCCGAAGCCGCGCGGAGGGCGATGATAGAACACATACCACTGACCGTTGATCTCCTGAAGGGAGCCGTGGGTGTTGTGGGCCGCGTTGGTGGTAGTGAGATGCTCGCCGTTGGCGTCAGGGACGACGCCGCGGGAGTCCACGAGGACGCCACCCGAACGCCAAGGGCCGAGAGGGCTGTCGCCGAACGCATAGCGGAGGGCGGAGTTGGTGCTCTCGAGGCCGTAGTCAGGTCCTGAGTAGCCGGAGAATACCATCACGTACTTGTTGCCGACCTGGCGGATCGAGGATGCCTCGAAGAAATTGAACTCTCCTGGGTTCTGGCCCTTGTAAAGGGACGGATACTGGGTTCCCTCAGGGTCGCGAACGACGCCGTAGCGGGCGCTTGCAGGGATGAAATAATCGTGGATTTCAGTACCCGGGCGCTTGCTGAACATGGTCCTCTGGTCAAGTTCCACGGCTGTGGAGTGTTGGAAACCATAATATACATATGCGCGGAAGCCGATTTCGTAGTCGGGATCGGCAGGGTCTGTCACATATTCGATGAATACCGAAGGGTCGAAGTCGATGAGGCTGCCCGGTACGCAGGCGCGGCCGTCTGCGGTCAGATTGACCGGAGTGAACGGACCGTCAGGGCGGTCACCCTTGCAGACGGTCGGGGTGCGGCCCCAGCCGCGGCTGTGAGGATACAGCCAGTATGTCTTCTTGCCGTCCTTGCCGACAACTTCCACGAGATCGGGAGCATACATGATATCCCACTGGCCATCTACGAAATGGGTGTAGATCGGTCCTTCGTCAACCCAATTGTTCAGGTCTTCCACAGGTGCGGACCACATATGGATGTCAGGACCGCAGTACTGGGTGTATGCAAGGTCGTGTGAGCCGATGATGTACGCGCGGAGATGGCCCGGATTGTCGGGATCCTCGAAGACGCGCGGTTCTCCGTCAGGAATGTGCTCCCAGAGCGGAAGGTAAGGGTTCTGCGCAAGCGCGATTACTGAAAGAAGCGCTGTTGCGGCAATTGTGATGATTCTTTTCATATTGGTTTATTTTGTGACTTGCTGATGGAAATAATCGAAATCGGCATAACCGCCAAGCTGCTCGGTGGCATAGCAGAAGAGGCCCGTGCGGTAGCCCGTGAAGTAATCGAGGGTGAAACGCATCTGGAGCTTGTAGTCTATCTGGAGCCAGGTCTTGCGGTCGTAAGAATATGCCATGGTGGCGGTGTCGTCGGTGAAGTCATAGTCCAGACGGAGGAATACGACTTCATCCTCCACAGGTATATGTGCAAGAACCTTGAGAGGCTGGCGGAAACCTTCCACGGTAGCCTGGAGGAACTTGTCGCCTTCTTCAGCCTTGACGCCTATTGCGATCCTGTTGCTCTGGAAGGTGCAGATGCCTGCGAAATCGCCTTCCTTGAGACCTGAAGCGTCCATTTTCACGATGCTGGTGCACTTAGGGCCGGCGGTACGCTGCGTAAGCGTATTGCGTGCATCGGAGATGCCTGTGGCAAGCTGGCCCGTTGTAAGACGGAGCCAGCCCTTGCGCTCCTTGTTGATCGACCAGCAGCCGTCGAGAGGCTTGTGGTTCCACTGCCATACGAGAGCGAGTTCCTTCTTGTTGAACTCGTCATTGTCCCAGAGATATTCCTCGCCGGACTCCGGAAGATTGACCTCGAAGGTCTCGAGAGGCTTGGTGTTGTCACCGAAAACCGGCCAGCCGTCAACCCAGGTTACAGGCTGGAGCGTGCTCAGACGGCCGACGGCGCCGTGGTCCTGGAAAATGATGGAATACCAGTCGCCGTTCTGTGTCTCAACGATTGCGCCCTGGGCGACACCGTCGCCGCGGCCGCCTATGGTGCCGTCGCAGACGACCTTCTGCTCATAAGGACCGGTGATGCTCTTGCTGCGCCAGCAGCGCTCCGTGCGGTGTCCTCCGCGCGGCCAGTCTATTTCGAGCAGATAATAATAGTCACCTATATGATAGAAGCGGGTGCCTTCTGCGCAAAGGATGAATCCTTCAGGGTTGAAGTCGACTATAAGCTCGTTCACGCCGCCTTCCTTCACGCCCGACAGGTCGGATTCCAGTTCAACCACGCGGAGCTCGCGGTTGCCGAATACGACATAGTTGCGGCCGTCTTCATCGAAGAGAAGCGACGCGTCGTGGAAGAAGTCATCTATGACGGCAACCTGCTCCCAGTTGCTCTTCTTTGCATCCCGGGTGCGGTAAATGAATGTCTTGTGAAGGTCGTTCGTGATGAAGAGAACGTAGAACCACCCCTCATGATACTGGAGGGATGTAGCCCACTGACCCTTGCCGTATGCGTTGCGTCCGTTCTGGAACAGGTACTGCTCCTCATCGCCCAGGTCAGGTGTTACATAGCTCACGATGCTCCAGTGCACCAGGTCCTTCGAGTGCATTATTGGCACCATGGGACAGAAATACATTGTAGTGGTGACCAGATAATAGTCATCCCCCACCCTGAGGACGTCAGGGTCCGGAGTGTCGGAATAAGTGAGCGGATTGACGGCCACGGCATTCTTAGGCTGTGAGCAGGAGCACAGTACGCCGAGGCACAGGACAAAGGTTAAAATTATATTCTTCATATAATGGATTATTAGTTCCAATTAAGTCTTGCAATTTAGCAAAAATTAAAGAAAAAACCTCGTTGCATCACTGCGACGAGGTTTCGAATCAAACTAATAACACAATTTAACCAATATATTCTTTTATAGTTCAAGTCCGGCGCCGTATAAAACGGCCGTAGCGGGAACTTAATCGTCAGGCAAGACTCCTGACAATGCAAAGATAGAAAGCCGCTCCAAGAACGGCTTTCGAAATTGAATAAATAACTTTTGAAATTGGATAAATCCGCTAGATTTCGTTCGGGGATTTGCCGTAGAACGACTTGAAAGCCGTACTGAAGTAGCTGGAAGACGAATATCCGCACATTTCTCCGACTTCCGTCACAGTGTACTTGTGCGACTGGAGAAGCTTGAGCGCATTGGTCATCCTGATGGTCTTGATGAACTCGGATGGAGACTGGTCGGACTGCGCCTTCAGCTTCTTGTAGAGAGATGACGCGCTGACGTTCATCTCCTGCGCGAAAAGGTCCTTGTCGAAGGATGGGTCCTGGATGTGGGCATATACCACGCTTACGGCTTTCTTCACGAACGGATCGTCAAGATGTTCAAGATCCTCCTCCGGCATCTGGCTTTCCACTTCCCTGGTGATGCCCATCACAGACACGAAACGGCTCTTGATCTTGCCGGCATACAGCGTCCACGCCGAATATACCAGGAAATACAGCAATGCGAGCTCGATTATGACGAACCACCAGCTGAGCCAGAACGGAGGCTTTACGGTGATGGTCATATTCCAGCTGTCGATGGTTTCGTTGCCGGAAATGTCCGTCAGGAGAAGATGGAAATTGTTCTTTCCTATGTTCAGCCGCGTGAAGCGGCAGGACGAAGTGGATGAGAGCGGCGACCAGGCTCCGTCAATCCTCTCCATCCTCCAGCGGAAACGATAGTCTTCGTGATTCCCTCCGGTCACCACAAAGTGGAAAATGGCATTGCGCTGGGAATATTTGACCGTAAGTTCCTTCAGGTCATTGGCAGGCAAAACGTTTTCCGTGCCCTGCAGGTCACGCACAGAAACTCCCGAGAACACGATATCTTCAACATAGAGCTGCATCCTCGGCTTCCCGCATCTGATAAGATTGGGGTCGAACCTCAGCAGGCCCGACTGGGTTCCCCAGAGCTGGACTCCGTCCGGCTTGAGCCAGCATGCGCCGATGTTGAAGTTGCTGCGGGAGAAATCGGTGATATTCGGGAATGTCTCGACCTTGCCGGAGACCGTGTCATAGCAGTCAAGGCCGACTTCGTTGCCAAGCCAGAGCTTGTCCCCCTCCACAAGCACTGAGTTCACGAAATTGGAATGCAGGCCTGCATTCATATCCACATATCTGCAGGCACCCGACGGGGTTTCGCAGAAGAGCACTCCCCTTCCGGAAGTCGTGGCCCAGACACCATCGGATGTCGCGGCCACATCCGTCATCATACCTTCGGCAAGCGTTCTCTCATACATCGTGTTCTTGTCGAAAGCAAGCAATCCGTGCATGCAGGCAAGGTACAGCAGTCCGTCCGGGCCGATGCAGCCGCCCTGTATGTTGTACGGCTCATATTCCTGATATTTTCCGGTCTGCGCATCCTTGCGCAGCATCACGCGGTTGCCCAATATCCACATATCCCCGTCATTGTCCTCCACGAAATCAAGCACGATGTTCGGATTCCTGCCGTCGGGGACAAGGGCCTGGTTGTGATGTTCAAGTTCCTTGAGGGTTGCGGCGTCGTAGACGAAGAAGCCGTTGCCGAAGGTGCCGACCCAAAGACGGCCCTTCCGGTCAAGATGAATCGCCTTACAGGTGTTGCCCGTGCATATATGGGACCAGCGCTGCTCGGAATATCTCATAAGACTCACGCCTCCGTCCGTGGCGACGGCCGTTATACATGAATTCTCAAAGACATCGTTCACATGGTCGTTGACAAGCGAATTGCTGTCGTTCACCCTGTGCCTGATGCAGTTCACCGGTGTTATTTCGTCACGGAAATAATAAAGTCCGCCGCTGTACGTCGCAATCCAGAACACATTGTCGTGATCGCGGAAAACGTCATATACACCGTTCGAGCCGAGACGGGTCTTGTCATCGTTGTTCTCGCTCTCGACTTCGACGAGAGAGCCGTCGGAAGCGTTGCGGAACCAGAGCCCCCCACCGTCATAGCTGACAATGATCATATCATCACCATAAGGTCTGATAGTACTGCACCAATACGTAGGCGCGTCCTTGATCTGATGGAGTGAATAGTCAGACAGTTCAAGGTAATACAGGCCGAGGTAACGGGTACCTATCCACAGTCTCTGCCGCGCGGCGTCAAGGTAAAGTGACGTCGCGTTAAGGCGCCTGTCCCCATCGGTCAGAGCCTCGACACCTCCGTCCTGCAGATTGACGCGGAACAGGCCGCAGCGCGAAACCGCAAGCAGATTGCCGTTTTCATCGAAGCAGATCGATGAATAATTCGGGGCACGGTTTTCATCGAGGATTGTTGACAATCCTCCGCATTCGCTATACTTCAGTATACCGACTGAAGTCGCGGCAATCAGACTGCCGTCAGGCGCGACAAGCATCTGGTTGATGGCGAAATAGTTGACATTCGCCACCTCCGCGAAATCACAGAGGCGTTCAAAGCGGTCCTGCGCCTCGTTATAGACATACACGAGGCCGCAGTCGGCGTGGGCGTAGAGTTTGTGATTGCCGTATGTGAGGCGGTTGATATTGACCGCCTGACCTTCACGCGGCAGACGGTATGTCTTGCTGCCGTCAAAAGTGAAACGCACGACCCCGAGCTTGTAGGAGGCCCAGATAAAGCCGTGCTCATCCTCACATACCGACGCAGTCTGGCGGATTGCAAGGCCCAGCTCGTCATTGATGCAATGGAACTCCCTTCCGAACGCAGAACATACGTTCAGAAGCACCGCAATGGCCAATATGAGCTTCTTACCTGACAAAGAGACTTACGGCTCTGCCTTTATAGTCAACGTCCACAGTCCGCCCGGAACCGACAAAGCATACCTTGAATTTCCTGGTGTCGGACATTCCTTCAAAACGGCCTTTCCTGTCACCAATGGTGAAGTTGTTGCCCCTGAGGGTCATCTTGATGGTGGAATACTTGCCTTTTTCGTAATTATGGTTGTCACCTTCGTCCTCGTAGAGGGTGAATTCTCCGTTCGCGCCGTCGTATACGAGTATTGTAAGGTCATCCATAGGCTTCTCGCCTACATAGTTGATGTCATTTTCATATACCGGAAGAATGCTTCCCGCCCGGGCGAACACAGGTATGTCCGAAAGGCCTGCGCTGACGGTGACGTTACTGCCACCGTTGTATTTCTTTCCGGTGGAGAGTTCATACCACTTGCATCCTGCAGGAAGGTAAACCTGGAATTCCTTTGACTCGTTCCAGTTGACTGACTCTTCAGACCACTCCCGATTCTCCCTCGTGAAAAGAGCCCTGTTGACAGGCGCAACGAGAAGGTTGCGGCCGAACATGAATTCGGATTCAAGGTTCCAGACATTCCTGTCACTCTTGAAATCCATGAACAGCGCGCGCTGGAAAGTGCCGTTCTGTGAAGAGACCTCCCAGGCGGTGCTGTAGATATACGGCATAAGCTTGTACCTGAATCTGATGGTCTTCTCTATCGCATCATAGACAGGGGTGCCGGACTCACCGAACTCCCATATCTCGCGGCGCGAAGACTCTCCGTGGCTGCGCATCATCGGGCAGAACAGTCCATACTGGAGCCAGCGCACATAAAGTTCCTGGAACAGAGGGTTCTGCGAGCAGGTCTGCGTCACGCCCGGTTTGTTGTACCCCGACGGGAAGAAGCCGCCGCAGTCCGAATTGAAATTCGGGTTGCCGGTAAGAGCGAAGCCGAGGCCGGCTGGAATCTGATGACGGAAGTCATCCCAGGTTGACTGGACATCGCCGCTCCAGGTATTTGCACCTGTGCGCTGCTGACCTGCCCACGCGGAGCGGGTAAGGATCATTGGTCGTCTGTCAGAAACCTTCAGCTGGTTCTCGACAACACCGCTGACAGAAAGGAGCGGGAAGGCATTGCGGACCTTGCGGAATGAGCCCACACCGGTCTCCACGTCAAGGTCGGAGTCCTTGAAATCAAGGTGGTCAGGCTCGGTGGAATCCATCCACCAGGCGTCTATTCCCATATTCTCCAGGCGGAGAAGGTGTTTCCAGTAGATGTCGCGGGCCTCCGCCATATACGGATTGTAAGGGCGCACGCCGGACGGATAGTCACGGCGCGGCGGCCAGTCGCTGAGGCCCGACTGAGGCCAGGTGCTGAAGTCGAACAGCAGCCCTTTTGCATCGAGTTCGCGGTACGGCTTCGTCATAGGGCCGAAGGATGCCCAGATGGATATCATCATATGCGCGCCCTGCGCGTGGACTTCGTCGATCATCGCCTGCGGACGGCGGAAATCCTCGTTGAGGAACTCCATGGCATTCCACTGGTAATTGTTTCCCCAGTACTGCCAGTCCTGGATGATGCAGTCCAGAGGAATGTTGCGCTCGCGGTAGCCGTGCAGCGCGCCGAGAAGCTCGGCGCTGCTCTTGTAGCGCTCGCGGCTCTGCATGAAGCCGTAGCTCCACTTCGGAAGCATCGGAACAGTGCCGGTGAGCTGGCGTATTCCGGCAATGACGCCGTCGGCGCTGCCGCCGTAGATGAAATAGTAGTCAATCGCATCGCCCACCTCGGAAGTGAATGACATACCGTCGGCATTGTCCTCGAAGGTGGTCGGAGAAGTGTTGTCCCAGAAAATGGCATAGCCCTTCACGGAATGGACAATCGATACGAAATCCTCGGTATTGCCCTGTATCATGTAGCGCTTCTTGCCGCGCAGGCTGAGGGCGCCGTCCTGAAGGATGCCGAGGCCGTAAATGGCTTCGTCCGGGTCAAGGACGAATGTCTGGCTGAGGGCAGAGGATTCCTTCTCGCTGAGAACGGCACGGCCGTTTACGGAGAAGCTCACCTTGTCATCCTTTACGGTGACGGTAAGCTTTGAAGACATATAGGTCGCGGAGTTCTTCCCCTTTGAAACCTTAACCTTCACCTCCTCCGGCGATGCTGTTACGGCATAGCTGCCCTCCGGGGCCTTCTCGCCCTTCACGATCCGGACCGTGGTCGGAGTGTAGAATTCAACCTTGACATTCTGGGCGGAAGCAAGTGCCGAAACAATCAGTGCTGCTGCCAGGAACAATCTTTTCATATGAGGAATGTTTTATGTTTTACTTGACAAGACAGACGAAACCGCCGTTGGGACGGCATTCCACCGACTTGACCGATGTCTGCTTTGAAATTGCGAACTCACGGTCTTCTGATCCGTCGGCGAAGAGGGTGATGTCGCCTTTGAGCTCCGGGAATTCCAGGGTGAGGGTCTCGTCTGTACCATTGATTCCGCCCACGAACCAGACGTCACCGCTGCGGCGCGCCATCACGGTGTGATGGCCGGGATATCCGCTGAGAAGCTTTGTCTCGTCCCACACTGAAGGCAGTTCCTTTAAGAAGTCGATAACCTCCTGAGGCTGGCTCAGATATGCTTCAGGCTTGTCTGCCATATGCTGCAGACTTGACTGGAAGAGGACAGGGAGCGCAAGTTCGTGCGCGTAAGTCGTGATGTGCGGATGCTGTGAATCGGAGAACGTGCAAGGGGTGTAATCCATAGGACCCATCAGGCCGCGGGTGAAAGGAAGGGTCGCGTTGTGTGACGCGGCCAGCTTTGTGAAAAACGGCACGTTGTTGTACCACTCTGCGCCGTATACGCCTTCCATCGACATAAGGTTAGGCCAGGTGCGCTGCCATCCGCGAGGGGTGGTGCTTCCGTGGAGGTCGACGAGAAGGTGATGCTTTGCGGCATCTTCGAGGAGATCTATATAGTAGTTCACCATTTCGGCGCCGTCTTCGGAGAAGAAGTCGACTTTGACACCTGCTACGCCCATGGATTCGAGCCAGGCGAATTCCTGCTCGCGTGCCTCAGGGGTGCGGAGGCGGTCCTCCGGCTGAGGAGAGCCCGGGCCTGTCCAGCTGGTGCCGGAATTGTACCACAGATTGATGCGTACGCCCTTTTGATTCGCATAGGCCATTACGTCCTCTATGGTCTTGCCGCCTTCCATCTGAGGCCACTCCCAGTCGACGAGACAGTAAGGCCAGCCCATTTCCGCGGCAAGGTCTATGTATGAACAGATGATGTCGAAATCCTTGGAACCGTGGTTGTAGGCCCAATATATCCACGATGACACGCCCGGCTTGATCCAAGATGTATCCTCTATCCTGCAAGGCTCTGAAAGGTCTGTGATCATCGTTGATGCGACTATGGTCTCAAGATTGCCGAGGACCACGATACGCCACGGGGTGACGTCATACTGGGGATCCTCATCCATAGTCTCGATGAAATAGCGGCCCTGCTCCTCCCCGGTGAGAAGATGGGAGCAGCTGTGGCCGCGCTCGATACCGGCTTCGGCGATGAAGCCGAAGACGCCGTCGGAATATTCGACGAGAAGCGGATATATCCATTTCCCGGGAACGGAAGAATCCGCTTTCGGGAAGAGTGCCTCATAACCGGTATGGGCATATCTGCCCTGCCATCTGTTCGCTCCTTCAGGGATGATATAGGAAGTCTGGATTTCCTTCTGGAGATATCTGAAAGCGACACCGTCGTTGCGGACCTTGATCTCGACGTTCACGCCGGGCTCAAGAGCGAATGCCGTCTCGATGCACTGGACAGGCTCCCCCCTGTAGAGGATCTGCATACCGCTTTCGAGGATTTCAACCTTTACTTTTCCGTCAGGAGATTTGAGTTTACCCGTGCAGCCCGTAACTAAAATGCTGACTGCCAGGAGAATGAATGACAAACGTCTCATAATGGCTTCAGTTGTGTTTTCGTTAAGGTCTGCAATTTACGAAAAATACTTATTCAAGCAGTCGTTTCAGGTCCGGATTTTCGAGGTCATTCTGATATTTGTTGACGAAATCCTTCGGGGACATTCCGAAATAATCCCTGAAAGCCCTGGTAAAGTATGAATGGGTCGTGAAACCAACCTTGAAGGCGACCTCGGAAACGTTGACCTTGTTGTTGACGAGGAGAGACGCAGCCTGTTTCAGGCGTATCGACTTGACAAGGGCGTTTGGCGACGCAGAACCCACCTCCTTCAGCTTTCTGTTGAGATGGACCCTGCTCATCCCGAGGTCCGCGCTCATTTTCTCCACAGAAAGGTCAGGGTCGTCCAGATGTTCGCGTATATAGTCCAGAACCTTTCCATAAAGCTTGTTGCGGTCCGACTTCATGGACACGTCGGTATAGTCGTTAGGCGTTTCGTTCTCGTATTTGCCCCTGATGACAGAACGGGACCTCACAACCTGGGCGATACCGCTCAGGAGAACATCCACTGACACGGGCTTGCAGTAGAATTTGTCGGCTCCCGCGTCGGTGCACATCTTTTCAGTGTCTTCATCCCTCTGGGCCGTAAGGAATATTACAGGTATATGGTTTGTGGACTGGTTGTGGCGGATCTTCGAGCACAGCTCGCTTCCGTTCATCTCAGGCATGACAAGGTCAGTGATAACCGCATCCGGAAGGGTTCTGGTTATCTCCGCCCAGGCTTCGCGGCCGTTTTCACAGGCCGTGACGTTATAGGTGTCCGAAAGCTCGCGCTTCAGATATTCTCGGGTGTCGACGTCGTCTTCAACGATTATGACGGATTTCTTGCCTTTGGCCTTGTGCAGGAATTTGATGTCGGCCGCAGCCGCCTTTTCAACCTCATCACTGGATGAACTGCGGGTGTAAAGATCCTTGTGGTGGTCGGTCTTGCTGAGCTCTTCCCTGGTGAGATGGGTGCAGCCGGCAGGCAGGGTTACGGTGAATTCCACCCCTTCATCCCTGTTTGCCGCCTTGATGGTTCCGTGGTGGAGGTTTACGAGCATTTTCGCGAGGTTCAGGCCTACGCCGGAACCTCGGGTCACATCCTCTTCATTCGCCTGGAAGAAGCGTTCGAAGATCTTGTCAAGGTTCTTTTCCTCGATGGAGCTGCCGGAGTTGTAGATCGAGATGCGCACGTTGCCGTTCAACGGGCGTGAGACATAAAGCCGTATCTGGCCGTTCTCAGGCGTGTGCTTGAAGGCATTCGAGAGTATGTTGAAGATTATCTTGTCAAAGTTGCCCTGGTCTATCCAAAGGTTCTCCACCTCCCTGTCGGAAGACAGCTCGAACAGGATATTGTTGTCGGATGCAAGCTCCGCGAAAGACTGCATGATATCCCTGATGAAATATATGACGTCGGTTTCAACGAAATGCAGGTGCATCTGTCCGTCATCAATCTTCCTTATATCCATCAGCTGATTGACTATCCGGTTGATACGCAGACAATTACGGTAAATCAGATTATATGTGTCCTTCTGATGGGGGTCTGATTCGTTTTCACGTAGTTTCTTGAGCGGACTCATCACCAGGTTGAGCGGAGTCCTGATTTCGTGTGTCATGTTGGTGAACATCGACAGGCGCATCTCCTTCATCCTGGTCTCCTCCCTCGAGCGGAGCTCCAGCTTCTTGTTGACATACGAAGTCCTGAACAGCTGGAAAAGCAGCCCCAGGAATATTGCATATATGCATATGGCCCACCAGGACAGATATTTCGGGGTCGGGATCCTTATGACGACACTCTCCTCCGAATATTCGTCCTCCCTGCCTCCGAAGAATGCCCGGACACGCAGTTTATAGGTTCCGTGCTTCAGGTTGGAATATCTGGCCAGGCGGAAGCTCATTCCGGTATGGCGCCAGTCGTCGTCGACACCTTCCAGCATGTAGTCATAATTCACCTTTGCCGGATTGGTGTACTCAAGTGCGGCGAAAGCGTAGGAGAAGGAATCCTTGCTGCTGAACTGCTTCCTTATCTTCACCGGAGGGATGGGATGGGAGTCCCTGTCAACGTTGTGGGGATAGAACTGGGTCAATCCGCCGCTGCCGCCGAAAAACATCTGCTTGTCGGAGGAGATATAGCTGGCGCAGGTGTGGAATTCATTGCCCTGAAGTCCGTCAGCCGCATAATAGTTCGTGAATTTCCCGTTGTAGCGGTTATAGCGGCTCAACCCCTTGCCTGTTGCTATCCACACGGAACCGTCAGCGCATTTGATATCCTTGATGGAATTGCTGCAGAGACCATCGCTTTCAGTAAGGGTGATTTTCGTCCTGGACACGGGATGCATTCCGAAGAGGCCCTTTCCCGTGCCGAACCATATCATCCCGTCCTCGCTCTCGCCAATCGCGTAAACGCGGACGTCCTCGAAATTCTCCGAGACGTCGAATGCGTACAGCTTTCCGCTGGACGGGTCATATTTCATCGGTCCGTTGTATGTACCGACCCACACTATTCCCGAATGGTCGATGCACAGGTCGCTGATCCAGCGGTTTCCCTGCTCTATCACAATGTCCTCCACCGTTTCCGATTCCGGATCTATTATCATAAAGCCGTCGCCGGAGGTCGCAACGTACAGCTTGTCGGCGGCGCTGTCATATGCGAATGTCTTGATACGCTTCGGGATTTCCCTTCCGGGCGACTTCATCGGGCGGAAAGTCTCGCCCTGCCTGATGCAGATACCGTCCTGGTAGGTCCCCACCCAGAGTTTGCCGTGCCTGTCGGCGCAAACCGCCATCACGGAATTGCTTGGGATATTGGAATTTGATGTACAGAAACATTCTTCACGCTGTCCGTCGCGGATGCGGAAAAGACCGGCGCCGTCGGTGCCGACCCATGTGGTGCGGCTGTCGGCGTCGCGGAACACAGCATTGACGCAGGCAGAGTTTTCCCCTCTGAGCCCACGCTGGCTCAGCGTAAGCAGGTCGAAGCCGTACATCGGCTTCGGCACAAGCACGGCGCCCGTCTGGTATGCAGCCATCCACACATTGCCCTGGTTATCCTCGAAGAGATAGTGTATCTTCCAGGTATTGGTTTCCTGACGTATGCTCGGGAAGGACCCGGGGACAATCTGTTCGGAGCCGATCTCGAACAGGTGGAATCCCGACGATTCAGTTCCGACGATGAATGACGGCCTGCCGGCAGAGGTGTGGATCCTGTTGTAGAGGAGGGCGGTGACGTCAAGTTTCTGGGACGCCCTGGTCCTGGACTGGCGTATCTTTCCGTTGTCATAGACGAGAATGCCGTTGTTCTGCGTTCCTATATAAATATTGTGCGTGACAGGGTCCTCTGCGAAGCAGGTTGCCACGATCCTGTCAGATATGGGCTTGAGTTCATCGCTCCAGCTGCAGAAATTCTCGGGATAATCGGAATTATAGTTGATAAGCGTGACTCCGCCAAGAGATGATGCGATCCAGAGACGTTCGTGTGAGTCAAGGAACAGTTTGCTGATGTACTGAGACCCGAGCTGGGCGTTCAGCGCATCCATTTTCTGTGCGTTCAGAGTCTTGGTATCCGCATTGAGTATGAATACTCCGTGGGAAGAAGTGGCAAACAGAACGTCGTCGATGCCGGAAAGTGTCTTCGCCTCTATTATGTCAGAAATATACAATGGGACGGCAGGGTCCTCCTGCTGCACAGACGGGACAGGAGAAAATGTCTCCGTCTGCAGGTCAAAGGTTCTCAGGCCCACTGCGGTTCCCACCCATTTCGTGCCTTTCGAATCTTCGAAGAACGACATCACCCCTTCATTACGGAAAGATTCGAAATCCATTCCGTTGAACCTCGCCAGCCCCTCTTGAGTCGCGAACCATATATATCCTTCACTGTCCTGGAAAATACAGTTGACCTGGGTGCTCGGAAGGCCCTCATCGGATGAATATATCCTTGCGAACTGCGCTTCAGCCGCGACAGGGAAAAGAAGCGCAAGTATCAGACACAAAAATGACAGTTTCTTCATAAGCCGAATCTACACTGTTACAAAAGTAGCCAAAATTGTTTCGTTTATACAAATAATGTAACAAAAGTGAAATGATATGTTCTTTTTACGCACGGGCGCGAACAACCGGCAAAACTAATTTTGCAATGTAAAAATGGTTACTTCAAACACACTTATTTTATAACCAAAACAACATTCTAACAAAAAAAAACAGTTCTTATGAAACTCAACCTTAAGAAGTCCATCGGACTTATGTTTCTGTGCTGTATGACAACCTTCACGGCGTTCGCCCAGAACATTACCGTAAAAGGTGTCGTTACAGACCAGAATGGTGAGACTGTTATCGGAGCAACCGTAGCAGTACAGAACACCTCCAACGGCACCGTTACCGACATCGACGGCGCCTACACCTTGAGTGTGGACCCTTCTGCAAACCTCGAGTTCTCTTGCATGGGTTACACCACACAGCTCGTTCCGGTCAAGGGACGCACGAACATCGACGTCGTCCTCGGTGACGACGCCCAGGCACTTGACGCCATCGTGGTCATCGGTTATGGTTCCGCACGCCGCGCTGACGTTACCGGTTCCATCGCAACGATGGGAGGCGACAATCTCCGTGAAGTCGCTTCCGGTGATTTCACTCGCGCCCTCAGCGGACGTATCGCAGGTGTCACAATGACACAGACCAACTCAAAGCCGGGCTCAAGCATGGAGATCCGCATCCGCGGCCAGCGTTCACTCTCAGCTTCCAATGACCCTCTCATCGTTCTCGACGGTGTACCTTTCATGGGCAGCCTTTCTGATATCGCAACCAGCGACATCAAGAGCATGGATATCCTCAAGGATGCATCTTCAACCGCGATCTACGGTTCTCGAGGCGCCAACGGTGTCATCCTCATCACTACATATAAAGGTGTGGCAGGTCAGGAAGCCAAGGTTACGTTCAACAACTACATCGGTTTCAAGAATGCCATCAAATACCCTATGATGAACTCCGAGCAGTACGTTGCAATGCGTAGGCTCGCCAACAAGTTCACCGACAAGATCGGCTATGAGGATCCTAACACAAATACAGATTGGCAGGACCTTCTCTATCGCACCGGTATCGTCCGCAGCCACGAACTCAGCGTAGTAGGCGGCACAAAGAAGGGCAGCTACCGTGTAGGCGCCAGCTATTACAAGGATGAGGCAGTCATCCCTGGACAGCAGTATGACCGTTATGCAATCAACGCAAGCGTTGACCAGAGACTCCGCGACTGGTTGAAGATCGGTTTCAGCACCAATACCAACTACAACCGTTCAGAAGGCAACCAGCATGGTCTTTACGACATCCTTCAGCTCACCCCTATCCTCAAGGCGAAGGATGAGCAGGGCAACTGGCTCGAGCGTGCCGAAATGCCTCTCGACCAGGTTTATCTCCACACAAAGAGAAACATCGAGCTCAACGCGGACAGATGGGTTAACGAAAGCGCAAGCCTCGGTACATACAACACAGGTTATGTTCAGCTCGATGCTCCATGGGTTCAGGGTCTTTCATTCAAGCAGACCGCAAGCCTCAACTACCGCAACAGCAAGAGCGGCAACTTCACAGGCGTAGGCGTCAACAACTTCAGCACCACCTCCAACAACGGCGCAGGCCAGAGTTACAACCAGACTCTGAACTGGACTCTCGAGAGCCTCCTCACCTACGACCGCACCTTCGCTGAGAAGCATCACGTCAACGTTACCGGAATGTACTCAGTCGAGCAGACAACATATCAGTCAAACGGTCTCTCGGCAAAGAACATCCCTAACGAGCAGTTCCTCTATTATAATATCGGAACAGCAAACTCAGAGGACATTACCGTAAGCCCTAACAGCTTCAACTACTGGCAGGCAGGTCTCCAGTCCTGGATGGGCCGTATCATGTACACCTACGCTGACCGCTATATGGTTTCAGCAGCGATCCGTTCAGACGCTTCTTCACGCCTTGCAAAGGGCCATCAGTGGCATACCTATCCTGCAGTTTCCCTCGGTTGGAACATCCACAATGAGGAATTCATGCAGAACGCAAGCAGCTGGCTCTCAGAGTTGAAGTTCCGTGCCGGTTATGGTGAGACTTCAAACCAGGCCATCAACCCTTATGCCACCCTCGGTTCTCTCGGAACACGTCCTTACAACTTCGGTGACACATACGCGACAGGTTACTATGTATCAACCCTTCCTAACGAGGAACTCGGTTGGGAATACTCAAAGACCTGGAACTTCGGTCTCGACTTCGGTTTCTGGAACGGCCGCCTGACCGGTACCCTCGAGTACTACATCCAGAACACCAGCGACATCCTCCTCAACCTCGGACTTCCTGCAACATCAGGTGTAAGCAGCTACACTGCAAACATCGGTGCTACCCAGAACAAGGGTCTCGAGCTCTCACTCAACGCCAACATCATCGACAAGGGTGACTGGAAATGGGATTTCGGCATGAACATCTACGCAAACCGCAACAAGCTCGTCGCTCTCGCATCAGGCGCTGACGAAGACGTAGCCAACGGCTGGTTCGTAGGATATCCTATCAACTCCCTCTATGACTTCGAGTATGACGGCATCTGGCAGGAAGGCGACAAGTATCTCGACATCCTCGAACCGGGCGGAAACGTCGGTATGATCAAGGTCAAATATCACGGTGGCTACAATGCGGACGGCACTCCAACCCGTGCAATCAACGATGAAGACAAGGTTCCTATCTCGACAGAGCCTCTCTTCCTCGGCGGTTTCAACACCCGTCTCGCATGGAAGAACTTCGACCTCACAGTCCTCGGAACATTCCAGGCAGGTGGTATCCTCATCTCATCAATCCACGGTGCAGGCGGTTACCTCAACATGCTCACCGGCCGTCGCGGCCAGATCGCAGTTGACTACTGGACCCCTACCAACACCGGCGCACGCTACCCTCTTCCTGGCGGTGTACAGAGCGGTGACAACCCTAAGTACGGCAGCACCCTCGCCTACTTCGACGGTTCTTACCTGAAGGTCGGCACCATCACCCTCGGTTACAACTTCGAGAAGCTCCCAGCTCTCCGCAAGGCAGGCATCGACAAGCTTCGCGTTTACGCCACCGTACAGAACCCGTTCGTCCTCTTCTCAGAATTCACGAACGAATGCGGTCTTGACCCAGAGCCGAACTCACGCGGTAATGAGAACCAGGCTGTAGCCAGCTACAACAGCAGATTCAGTATTATCGGTACCAACACCCCTAATACCAAGAATTTCCTCTTCGGTGTCAACATTACTTTCTAATTTGAATCGGATATGAAACAGATCAGACATATTTTCGCAGCACTCGCTGCCACTATGGTTCTTGCATGTTCATGCAACCAGGTGCTTGAGGAGCAGCCTCGCACATTCTTCGAGCCGGGCTTCTTCCAGACCGAGGCCGGCGTGGAAGGTGGTCTTACCGCTCTCTATGCTTCCCTCCGCTATCTCTACGGCCAGGCTTACTACTACAACAGCTTGACTACCGGTACCGATGAGGCAACCTGGGGCCAGTCAGCCGACGGCAACTTCAAGAGCTCCGACCTTTCAGGCCTCGACGCTCTCGACGCCACATCAAACAGAAGCGACGTTCTCTGGAACACCGTATTCACATACATCAACACTGCAAACGGTATCATCAAGAACGCCCAGGAAGTCGGTCTTTCAGACGCCCTCATAGCTGAGGCAAAATTCTTCCGCGCATTCTATTACTTCCAGCTCGTCCAGACCTTCGGCGGCGTTCCGCTCGACCTCGGTTCAGGCGAACTCGAATTCAACAGCTCCCCAAGCCGTACTTCTGTCCGCAACACCGTACCCGAGGTTTACAAGGCCATCTTCGCCGACCTCGACTATGCTGTCAGCAATCTTCCTGACGCACAGCGCGTTACCGGTGCTGTTACAAAGAACGTAGCCCGCCTCGTCCTCGCAAAGGCATCCCTCACATTCGGCTGGTGGCTCGAGAATCCGAAGAACAAGCCTACCTATCCGACCTGCGACCGCAAGGACCTCAACGGACACGACGCAAACTTCTATTTCTCACAGGCGCTCAGCGTATGCCAGACCGCTATCGCTGCTCCAGGTCCTTACGGACTCTGCGACACCTATCGTGAAGTCAACCTCGCCCAGAACGACCGCAACAAGGAGATCATGCTTTATGCCGACCATACAGAGAAGAGCGAGCAGTATAACGGCGGTTCCCTCACCTATGGCGGTGGCGGTGCTCCTGACAACTTCGCAGGCTGGATGATCAACTGGAACCACGGAACCCTCAACATCGACGGCGTAGGTCTCGTTACCCGTGAGGCTTCACAGGAAGTCGGCCGTCCTTGGACACGTATGGCTCCGACCCACGAAGCCATCAAGATCTTCACTGCCGGTGACGTGACAAAGGATTCCCGTTTCGACGGAACCTTCACAACCATGTACTATGGTACCTGGAACAAGTCAGGCAACCCTGCAGCATCAGTAACCGGTGCTGACGGAAGCCAGATTCCTCTCAACGGCCGTGTTCTCTCATTCATTCCTGAGGTTCTCGACGACATCGTATATCCTGGCAGCCAGGCCGGCGGTGCAAATGTAGGCGCAGGCAAGGTTCCTGGACGTGCTGACTATGTATTCGACCTCAACGGTATCAGCCGTATCGCATTCCCGGCTCTCTGGAAGCTCGGCTGCTATCGTACAGACTATGACAAGGTCAACGCGGCAGGTGACCCTAACGCAGGTTCCACACGTCCGTTCTCAGTGCTGAAGTTCTCTGATTTCTATCTTACTGCAGCTGAGGCAGCTTTCAAGCTCAACAATAACGACGATGCCAGAAAGTATATCAACGTACTCCGCAAGCGCGCAGGCAACTGGACATACAAGAACAACGAGCGCGTCGCTTACGTTGCCGATTTCGGCGATGACCTCGTAGCCGCAACTCCAGCCACCATCACTCTCGACTACATCCTCGACGAGCGTATGCGCGAGTTCTACGGCGAAGGCTTCCGCTGGTTCGACCTCGTCCGCACACAGACCTGGCAGGAACGTGCAGGCCAGTACACGATCAGTGGTGACCAGTGGGGCTCACACGAGCCTGTGACCGTCACACGTACAATCGAAGATTTCCGCTATCTTTGCCCTATCCCTAAGGGACAGCTTGACGGAATGGAGATGAGCGATGCAGACAAGGCCGCATACCAGAACCCTGGATATGCTACCAAATAATAAAGTTTTTATAGGTTAAATTGGTTGTGGGGCGGCCGCCTAAAGCAGCCGCCCCTTTTTAATAAATGAGAAAAATCCTACTTGCGCTTCCACTGCTTGCCATACTCGCTGCCTGTAACAGTCAGAACGAGTCGGCGCAGGAATTCAGTTACAAGAATCCTATAACCAGAGATGCCAGCATCTCCCTTCGCGACCATTGCATCATCAAGGTCGAAGACAAATGGTACTGCACCGGCACATCCGAGCCTGTATGGACAGGCAAGAACCCCGGCGTACGCCTGCTTGTTTCAGATGACCTGGTCAACTGGAAGCACAATTCATGGATCATCGACGCATCCACGCTCCCTGAAGACTGTCCGTACGACGGAAGGTTCTGGGCACCGGAGATCCATTATATCCAGGGACGATTCTGGCTGACGGTCAATTCAGGCAAGGTAACCGAATCCGACCCCAAGGGAATGGACACGCACAGCGTATGGCTGTTCTGTTCCGATGAAGTCACGGGACCTTACCGCCTTGTGAACGGACCTCTGACCGACCGCTACAACAACGACGCAACCCTCTTCGAGGATGAAGACGGTCAGGTTTACTTCTATTGCAGCGGCAACGGACTTTTCCAGGCCAAAATAGATCTGGAAAATGGAGTTCTCACCACTCCGCTCGAGAAATTCCTCGACAAGGACCAGGAGGGATGGCCAAAATGGATGTGCGGCGGCATTGAGGGTCCGTTTGTCATAAAGCAGGACGGCACATACTTCATGTTCTTCTCAACCTGGACCCGCGGATATGAAGTTGCCCTCCTTAAGTCCGGCACTCCGCTCGGGCCGTGGAAACTTGCCTCCCCCGATCCTATCTTCGGAACAAGGAAGAACGCTTACCGTCCGGAATTCGCAGGCGGAAACATATTTGAAGACACTCCCGACCCATATCAGGAAACAGGGCACAACTCATTGTTCATAGGTCCTGACGGGAATCTTTGGAACTCCTGTCACTACTTCCTGTATGAAAAAGAACTCCCTGCCGATGCTCCGGAATGGATGCACCACCCTCAACTCGGCATAGAGCCCGTCACTTTCTCCGACGGTATCTTCCATATCGCCGGGCCAACCTGCGAACTCTGACAATTTTAATCAGGCATTTCTTTTGCAGCGATATGCTGTCGCTATGAAAAAGGATGCTAATATAGGTCTGTTCAACGACTGTTTCCCTCCTGTAATGGATGGAGTATCGGTATGCGTGCAGAATTATGCGTACTGGTTACAGAAAAAAGTCGGCGGGGTGAATGTCATCACCCCGAATGTCCCCGGAACCGATTACTCGGTTTATGACTACAAGGTGATTGACTATATGTCAGTCCCTGTGCCATTCCGTCCGCCATATGTCACAGGCGTAGCAGAACTGGACCCGTTTTTCGTCTCCGACATCCTCAAGACACGGTTCAAGATAGTCCACGCACATTGTCCTTTCGCAACGGGGCTTGCGGCGCTGAGAGTCGCCAACGTGCAGCACATTCCCATAGTAGGAACCTTCCATTCGAAATACAGGGACGATTTCTCGCGCGTAATCAAGTCGAAGCGGGTCGTCAACACCATAATCAAGAACATCATCGCATTCTATGAGAAATGCGACGAAGTGTGGGTCCCGCAGGAGTCTGTAAAGGAAGTAATACGTGAATACGGATTCAAGGGAAATGTGGAAGTGGTCGACAACGGCTGCGACCTTGTCGCAGACTATCCGGAGGAATATTTTGCCGATGCCCGCAAGAAGCTCGGCATCGCGCCGGAGGAGTTCGTGATGCTTTTCGTGGGACAGCATATCTGGGAAAAGAACATACGTTTCATCCTGGATGGACTGGACAAGGTGAAGGACGTACCGTTCAAGATGTATTTCGTGGGGAACGGCTATGCCGCAAACGAGATAAGGCACATCATCTCCGAAAACGGGCTTGAAGACAAGGTGACAATGGTTGGCAGCATTACTGACAGGCAAACGATGAAACTGTATTACGCCGCCGCCGACCTTTTCCTGTTCCCTTCACTTTACGACAACGCCCCTCTTGTCGTAAGAGAGGCCGCGGCCCTGCATACCCCGTCACTGATGATTGAAGGAGCGACTGCATCAAGCATTCTCACAGACGGCAGGAACGGATTCCTGGTGGAAAATTCCGTGGACGACTTTGCCGGCCGCATCCGCCGACTTGCCGCGGACCCTCAGCTTGTCAGGTCCGCCGGCATAGGGGCCTCCGGCAGCATAGTACGCTCCTGGGAAGACGTGGTCGGAGAAGTACTGGACCGCTACAACTCCCTGATCCGCAGAAAAAGCGAAATCCGCTCGATGTAGATGATCAGAAGGATGCTTGTCATATTGTTGCTGTTTGCAGCAGGGACGGGAGTCATCCGCGCTCAGGACCGGCCGGACCTTGACGTGGACTCCCTTTCAACCAGACCGCAGGCTATGCCGCCCATGTGGTTCTCAATCCCGCAGAGAATAAGGATGCCGGAATTGCTGAATCCAGAACAGGATATCTTCGAGACAAGGGAGCAAAGGGCTTTGAAGGAAGACATCAGGGCAGCGGCCCAAGTAGCTGAATCAGTCAGCAACAACCTCAACGCAAATAAGATTGAACTAACGAAAGGCCGGAAGGCGGCTCTGTTTGCCATAGCATACGCAGCCAGACTATTCCTCTCCAACCCTTTCGGCATTCCGGACGGATACGTACCGCTGATGAATGCCAACAATCCTTTCCTCATTGCAAAAATACCGGGTAGCGCCCCTTACTTCAATCCATATTCTCCGGAGCAGTTCCCACAGTGCATAAAAACGGAATATGACCCTTTGACAAACACCTACAGACAGGTGATGGTGGATTGGAAAGAATACGAAAAGAGTATGAAAATGCGTTTTGATTACGCCAGGAGTTACGAAGCCGTCCCGGCAATCCCTGTCACGCCGGTCGAAAGGATGATGAGCGGGCATTGAGTTCATTATCCCGCATAAGACTGACGCACTGCAAGTGTCAGATCTTGAGCGTCACCATATTCTGGTTGAAGATGAACTTGTAGCTGATGTCCTTGCAGAATTCATTGGCGAGCGTGAGGCCGAGGCCGATCTTTGCATCGGATGCCTTTGCGGCTTCAACCGGATTGAACGGTATTCCGTCATCGTGAATGGAAATGCTCACAAGACCGTCATTGACCGTAACGGCGAGATCGATGGCGCCGGCGTGTCCGTGACGGATGATGTTACCCACGAATTCCTCAGTGCACACAGCCGCGACATAGACGGTGCGGCTGTCTATCCCATTTGAAGACAATGACGAACGCAAGTCCGCCAACGCGTCGCTGAGTGATTGCGATGTAGCTTCCAAGGTCATATCAAGCAGCTTCCTGTCATCCTTCATCGGGATAAGCAGGAACCTGCACAGGCTGCGGTCCTTGTGCCGCAGCACCATTTCCCATATCAGGATTGCCAGACCTGTCAGCAGCTGGCCTATGAAGAACCCTATCCAGTTGCCGCGCAGCAACAGGAAGCACAGCATAGGCAGCAGTGTCTGGGCAACGGAGAGCAGAAGCGCGAGCCCCTTCCTGTTATAGAACTGGAACACCGGCAGCAGGTTGCAAAGCAGCCCCTGCATAACTATATGCAGGGAGAAAAGCGGCAGTGCAGACTTGACCACAGCCAGTTCACCCTCACTCGAAACGCCGAGCAGAGACGCTATCTGCGTCGGGAAAATCACTAGTGCAGCAGCGAAGAATACAAAACAGACAGCCATAAAGGAATACCCCCGCTTCACGAGCATCAGCATTCCCCTGCTGTCATCCATACCTTTCAGGATGGATCCCACCGGCTGTATCGTACGGAGCGTGCCGTTAAGTATTATCATCGAGAACGCGAACAGCTGTATGCAGACGGCAAGCGCTACAAGTCCGTCATCGCCCAGATAACGGCTTGCCACATAGTTGTTGCCGATATACTGGACTGACAGCAGCACCGTGGAGAAAAAGAACGGGACACCGATGGAAAGAATCCTTCCCTTCTCTATTTCTCCCGGCTTTGTACGGCGCAGACGCACGCTGTTCTTCTTGCGGAAATGCGGCAGGACCATCAGGATGCACACGACGTACATCACTACAGTGGCGGTCGCGGCGCCTGCGATCCCCCACCCGCAGTATTTGATGAAGACGACGTCAAGGAGAATATTGAAAACATTGCCCACAATAACGGCACGAGACACCCGCTTTGGTTCACCGTCCATAGTGACGAACTGCTGCAGTGTCAGCATAAGCATCTGCGGAACGGCAGAAAACAGGGTGACACGCATAAAGCTATCGGAAAGGGGGCGCAGAGTATCGGATTGGCAGAGCATCCTTGAGAGCGAACCGAAGCAGATGTTTCCGCCAAGGACGAACATGACACTGAGCAGCAGCGAAACGGCCACCGAAAAAGTGAACAGTTTGTCCGCCTTGGCCTTGTCGCCCTTGCCTATGGCCATTCCGGCCAGCATCGTGGCACTCGGGACAAACAGGCAAGTCACGGAAAAATACGTCTGCAGCAAAGGCTTGCTTAAATTGACGGCAGCGAGGCCGTCAGCGCCAACAAGATTGCCGACGATGGTCGCGTCTACGATATTTGCAATCTGCGTCGCCGCGACAGTCAGGACTGACGCCCACAGATATTGGCCGAATGCCTTGTTGACAAGAGTAGGTTTCCTTTCCTGCATCAGTACAATCTTATTTCAGTGAGAATCTGGAACTTACTTTTCTTTTGTCTGTTCGTTGAACATACGGTCGGCCTCAAGATACAGAAGTTCCGTCTCCATAATGTTACGTATGCGGTTGCTTATGACCTTGCGTCCTGTTTCGGACATCATACCGTCGTGATGCTCGGGGATGTCATATACGGTCAACTGGTGGGCCGGGATGAAGTTCTGCAGGCCTCCGGCAATTTCGCGCACGATGTGTGCGAAATAAGTACGCTGCGAGGTCTGGAGATTATCCGCGATTTTGGTGGCCTTGAAGAAATGGACGCGTCCGGTGTAAGGACGAGGCTCGAATTCAGCCATATTGCGGCCCACACGGCGCGAGTTCTCTATGATCTCCTCGATCATTCCGCGCCCGCGGAAATCCTCGAAGAGCGGGCTCTTCTCGTAATACTCCCTGTTGACACGCTCCACCTGGTTAGCTATGACAAGGCGCTTGTCGTAATCACTGTTCATGATGTACGAATCGATGAGTATGAGGCTGCCCATATCCTCCCCCGCCTCCTTGAGCTGGCAGGCCATCTCATAGGCAATCATACCGCCATAGCACCATCCGCCCAGGTTGTACGGGCCCTTCGGCTGCCTCTGCTTCAGTATCTCGATGTATTTGGCGGCTATGGCCGGAATCCCCTCCCTTATATCGTCAGGATGATAGATGTTGTACTGCTCTATGACAGAGAACGAGCAGCAGTCCTTGATGTCATCCGCAAGTGCATAATAAGCTTCGCTTCCGGTGCTTCCCGTATGGATGAACACGAGCGGAGCCTTGTCTTCGTGGGATGAATAGACATAGTCCAGCGGTGTCTCGGAGGTCGCGCTCTCAAGCGTGCGGGCGATACCGCGGACAGTAGGGTTCTCATAGATGCGGGCAGGCGGCACATCCTTGTGCAGTGCCCTGCCCAGCTCGCCGCAAAGGCGCATTATCAGGATGGAGTCCCCCCCGGCTTCGAAGAAGCTCGTATTGGCACCTACATCCTCGATCTTAATGGTGAGAATCTGACAGAAAATCTCCGCGACCTTCTTTTCCATATTTCCATCAAGCGGCTGCAGGTCGGAGCGGTCATTTACAGGCAGCGGCAGATTCTTGCGGTCGATCTTGCCGTTGGCATTGATAGGGAACGCGTCCATATGGACAAAGCGCAGCGGCACCATATAGTGTGGCAGCTTTTCCTCAAGGAAAGCCGTCAGCCTTTCCTTGTCGATGGCTTCGTCTGAAGTGTAATATCCGCAAAGATACTTGCTGCCGCGGCCGTTGTCAACGCCCTTGACAATGGCACCCTTTATGCCCGGCATACGCTTCATCACGGTTTCAATTTCACCCGGCTCTACGCGCTGTCCGTTGATCTTGAGCATCCAGTCCTTGCGGTTGACATAATGGATGACGCCTTCCGCATCGACGCGCGCAAGGTCTCCGGTATGCAGCCAGCCGTCCCTGTAAAGCTCCGCAGTCCGCTCCGGATCCTTGTAATAGCACTTGCAGAATGATCCCTTGAGCACGAGCTCTCCGTCAGTGTCAGGCGGTACGTCATTGCCCTTTTCATCCACCACGCGCGCGATATTGCGGTTGATACCGCAGCCGATAGGGGCGGTATCCGACATCTCGTCCACCCTGAAGGACATCACGGCACCGCCGGTTTCGCTCATCCCGAACATATTGTACAGGCTGTAGCCGTCCTGGGAATGCTGTGTCGTCAGGCGTTCTCCGCCGGTGAGCACGACCCGCAGCGACTTGCTGCGGTTGTGGAACTGGGTCAGTACGGCAGGGCTGATATGGCAGACCGTTATCTTATTGTCATCGACATAATACTCTATAGCCTTCGCGCTCGCCTTGTAGGCGTCGCTCAGGATATGGACTGCACCGCCGCCGTACAGGACGTCGAAACTGCCCAGAATAGTGATGAAATAAAACGGAGACGCTGTTGCAAAACGGGTATTCCCGTTGGGAGCAAGTCCGGCCGGCTTGCGAGGGTTATTGTCTATGAGTGTCGAGTGGTTGTGCAGAATGCCCTTTGGATTGCCGGTACTTCCGGATGTGTAGATGAGAAGGGCCCCATCACTGTCTTGCGGATATCCGACAGCAGCTACATCTGCAGGAGCTGCGCTCTTGATTTCGGACAGCACGTCCATATCTATGGTCAACGCGCTCTCACAATGCTTAATGATGAAATCCACACGGTCTTGTGGAAACTTCTCGCCCATTGGCACCGTGATGCAGCACGAAAGCCAGATACCGATATCAATAGCCATATATTCCGCGCAAGGCGGCAGTTTCACAGTGATGAAGGACTGGGCACCGATGCCGCGGCCGGAGATGTATGCCACGGTCTTCAGCGCCAGCGTCAGTATTTCGCCGTATGTAGTTTCACGAATGCCTTCATTATCAACGACCGCAACCCTTTCAGGGAATTTGAGGCAGTTGTCAACGATTCTCCTGATGTATTCTGATTCCATTATTATTAACGTTTAAAGTCATTGTCAAACACGCCGAGCCCCTGGAGGCATCGCAGATATTTCTCTATGTAATCCCAGGTGGTGAATGACCATCTGAAGCCAAGTCTCAGCAGCACCTGGGCGGTATATGCTTTGGTGTCCCATCCGTTGCCCACGCGGAAGCGCCCGTCGCTGGCCTCCTTGTATGCCACAAGACTTTGTACAAGTTCAGACTTTACAGGATCCTGCATGGCTTCGGACAGACGGCGCTGGAACTCTTCGGTCTCCACCCGTTCGATAGAAATGCCTATGCGGTTCATACAGTCTATGATGTCACCATACGGCGGCCAGTGTACGTTGCCCGGCTGGAAGACGGTGCATCCGTCAGGGGTCAGGCTCAGGCGGACTATGGCATCAGCGACTTCATTGATCGGCGAGAATTCCGAATATCCGCAATCCTTCTCATAAGGAATGCAGCCGAGCGTCTGGTAAGCCTTCAGCGCGGACATCGCATTGTTGCTGCGGAAATTGATCTGGAATTCACCGTCGGTGGAGCGCGCTGACAAGTTGCCAAGTCGCATCACCTTTCCCTTGAGGCCGCGGTTCTTCACTGCATCAAGCACGGCCCGCTCGGCAAGGAACTTGGATGCGGAATATTTGGACGGGAGTTCCTGACCGCGGTACAGGTCCCGCTCAGTGAAGATGTACGGAGATACCGGCTTGTCGCTGACGGACTGGCCGGCGACACTTCCGGTAGAGGTCTGGATGAACCTCGCACCGGTACGCAGACAGAGGTCGATGCAGTTCTGACAGCCCTTTATATTGATGTCCTCGATGTCGGTGCCTGCCGAGAAGTGCTTGACGTTAGCGGCACAGTTGATGAGGATGTCTATGTGTTTGTCGAAGCTGTTGAACGAGTCGGCATTGGTCACGTCACCGTTGATGACGACTATGCGGCTTCCGAACTGATCCTCATATTTCTCCCCGAAATAATAGTAGAGAAGGGTGCGGACACGGCTCTCGGCAGATATCGACTTGCCTCCTCGGACAAGACAGTAGATATGAGGCACGTCATCACGCCCGATGAGATTGTGGAGGACGTGGATACCGAGGAATCCAGTGGCGCCTGTCAGAAGGACGTCACCCATACGCCCGTAGCACTCACCGTTGCGGAATGTGCCGATATTGTTCGCGGCGAGCAGTTCATCAAGCTGGCTGTAATCGTATGACTCGATCTCATCGATCAGAGGCAGTTCGCTCTTCTTGGCTTTGCCTTCATACAATTCAGGCTTGAGCATCTGCGCAAGCAGTCTCGGAGTGGCATTGTCGAACACGTTCTTGTAAACCATCGAATACCCTGCCTTGGCGGCCTCTGCTATCAGCTGCATCGCAACGAGCGAAGTGCCGCCCATCTCGAAGAAGTTATCCTCCGCGCCGACTTTCTCGACCTTCAGGATCTTGCCGAAAATGTCACAGAACGTCTTTTCCGTATCATTCTCCGGAGCGGTGTATGCACTGCTCCTCAGTTCAGGCATAGGAAGACGCTTGATATCGGTCTTGCCAACAGGTGTCAGAGGCATTTCGTCGAGACGGACGAATATGCCGGGAACCATATACGGAGTAAGCCTCAACGACATATTCATACGCAGAATTTCCTCGAACGCCTGCGCAGGCATATCAGCGACAGTCTCATCAATGGTATAATAGCCTATGAGCTTGTCAATGCTTCCGAGTTTCTTGATGACGGCGACACACTGACGCATGCCAGGCTGCTGGGCCATCACGGACTCAATTTCGCCAAGCTCTATACGCAATCCGTTCAGTTTCACCTGATTGTCGGTACGGCCCATGATGATGATGTTGCCGTCCTTGGTCCACATCGCATAGTCGCCCGTGCGGTAGATGCGCTTGCCCTGCCACTCGATGAATGTCTCGGCAGTGCGCTCAGGCATATTGTTGTATCCGCGCGCCAGACCGATGCCGCCGATGCAGAGTTCACCCATCACGCCGACAGGAAGCTCGTTCCTGTCACCGTCAAGCACCTGATAGGTGTAATTGGTGAACGGCTTGCCGACGTGGATCTCGCGCGTGCCGTTGAGCACGCCCGCGCTGCTTCCCATCGTGGTCTCCGTAGGTCCGTATGTGTTGATGATGTAGACATTCATCTTCTCCAGCTCATCCAGGAGCGCGCCCGGGAGTTTTTCGCCTCCGGTGACGACACATCTCATCTGGTCCTTGACGAGGTCGTAGTAATCCTTCAGCTCGAGGTTGACCGCAAGACGGGAAGGCGTGCCGCTGATGGTCTGGGCACCGGTGCGGCGGCACAGCTTGACCATCTCTACAGGGCTCATTATTTCGTCTTCGTTGGCGAAGACGATGGTTTCACCGTTGAACATCTGGACTCCGATCTCTCCGACCGACAGGTCGAATGATACCGTTGACTGGCAGAGGCCGATGTGGTTCGCATTGCTGTCAGAGCCGAAATTGGTGTCGTGCTTGTAGAATGTGAGGAACGACGCCGCACCGAGATGCTCGATCATAACGCCCTTCGGGCGGCCGGTCGAGCCGCTGGTGTAAATCAGGTATGCCAGGTCGTGAGGGTCCACCTTGACGTCAAGGTTGCCGTCAGGCAGGCCTGCAGCCTCTTCCATCAGCACCTTGATATCAATTGCGCGTCCCGGATAGTTTGCCACCCTGTCTTCGGTGGTGATCACGAACCGGCCTTCAGAATCATTCAGGATGTATTCAATACGGTCTGCCGGATATTCAGGGTCCATAGGGATAAAGGCACCGCCGCATTTCATCACCGCAAACAGCGAGGTGAGGTAATAACTGCGGCGCGGCAGCAGGAGTACCACGCGGTCTCCCTTCTCCATACCTCTCGCAATGAGGGCACGGGCAAGCCTGTTGGCTTCGGCATTGTACTCGCGGTAGGTCATATCGCGGTCGCAGGCCATAAGCGCAATGGCGTCAGGAGTCTTTTCAGCCCATTGCTCTATTCCTTCGTGGAAGGTACGGATCGGGAACGACATATCCTCGCTCACGCTGTGCATACCCTCTACTTCGAGACGCTGGCGCTCGCTCATTATGCTTGTATGCTTCACCTTTGCATCCATATCGGCGGCAAAATGTTCAGCCACCGCCACGACGCTTTCGGTGAAGTGGAGCGCAAGTCCGTCACTGTACTGGGCATCATCATATTCGGCATCTACGCACGGAATGCCGTTGCAGTTCTGGATAAAGATGCTGAAAGGTACCTTGGCCTTTGACAGAGGGGCCATTGAAGACTGGATAACATCCTTGCCGCCGACGCTGAAGGCGCTCTTCACGCCCATCTGGTACGCATAGCTGGCGCAACCCTTGAAATCATAGTCGGCAGCAATGCGGGAGAACGGATAATTCTCGTGTTCTATGCATCCGAAGAAAGTTTCGCTGACCTCTGAGATGTACTCTGAAACCGTCTGTTCCTTGATATGCACCGCACAAGGCAGTGTGTTCACGAACATTCCGACCGTATCGGCGATATCTATGTTCTGACGTCCTCCGCTTATGAATGCCGTATAGACATCCTTGGTATTTGCGAATCTTGACAGCGCATAATTGAACGCAGCGAACCAGAAGTGAGCCTGGGTGACACCGGCAGGAAGTTTCAGGTTGAAAAGATACTCCGGTATGGCAGTCCTGACGTGCTGTGGCATTCCGGCCTCTGTAGAGGTTTTGTCCGCAGGCACGTTCGCCGCAGACTCATACATCGAGAACATCTCATCGTAGAATGCCTTGCTCTCTGCCAGACTCTTCCCGGCCCTGGCATTCTGCTCCGCGGCGAAACGCAGGTAAGAGCAGGTCTCCTCCTCGAGTCCATTCCCGTTAAGCAGGTCGACTATCTGTCTTACAATGATGTTGAGCGAACCGCCGTCAGCCACCAGATGGTGGAGGTCAATCAGAAGGAAGTTTGATTCACCAGGGACTGATACTATTTCGGCACGGACAAGCACATCCCGCTCAAGATTGAACGGACGCACGAAGTCCTTCCTGTACTGTTCCAGTTCTGCGGCAGACATAGTCTTCACATCCACCGTCAAACCGTTGGCGCCAGTTTTGCGCATAACCACGCCGTCATCTGTCTGGAAGAAGTTGCAGAAGAGTGCGGGGTGCAGTTCGATGGTCTTCTTGACCGCCGCAGCCAATGCCTCAGGGGACGTCTCCGCAGGGAACTCAAGCATCGTCGGGATGTTGTACATCGTGGTGTCAGGATTCATCTGACAGTCCATATACACACCCTGCTGAGGGAAGGTCAGAGGTGCCTCCAGGATGTCCGCTCGATTCTCAGGCACAGGTTCGCCGGCAAGGCCGGCCGCTGCGTTGGAGCCTCCGTTCATCCAGGATTCAAGAATCTCGTTCTCGATGCTCTGCAAAGAGCCTGATTTCGAGAGAGTCCCGGCATTCACCTTGACTCCGAACCTCTTGTATATCAGAGTCGCAAGCCTGATGCCGGAAATGGACGTGAGTCCCACGTATCCCAGAACATCCGTTATGGCGAAATCGTCGGTATTGACCACTGAAGCAATGATGGACTTCAGTTCTTTCTCCAGTGCATTGAGAGGTGCCGCAGATGCACTGCCCTTATCTGCAGTTGACCTGAGTTCAGGCTTCGGCAGAGCCTTCCTGTCAACTTTCTGATTTACATTGAGAGGAATCCGGTCAATCTGCACGGTAACCGCAGGCACCATATAAGGAGGTTTCCTGTCAAGGATGAATGCGTTCAGGGCATCGGTATCCACCGCCGCGTCGCCTACGACGTAGGCGGCGATGAACTTGCCTCCATCAGGGTTGTCGAAAGCCTGAACGGTCACGTCCTTGATGCCTTCAAAGTCACGTATCACGGCCTCGACCTCCTTGAGTTCGATGCGGAAGCCGCGGATCTTCACCTGACCGTCCTTTCGTCCCACGAACTCTATGCTGCCGTCCTGACGGTAGCGGACGATGTCTCCGCTGTGGTAAGCCCGCTCGCCGTTCAATGTAAAGAACGCCTCGGCGGTTTTTTCCGGACGGTTAAGGTAACCGCGTCCCACCTGCCTGCCCACGATGATGAGTTCACCGGCTGCGCCGACAGGAAGCCGGTGCAGCTGCTTGTCCATCACATAGCAGTCAAGAAGGTCAGTAGGCTTGCCGATTGGGATGTTCGGCTCCTTCTTGAGAACAGGGGTCGTGGTGGAGAAGACCGTACATTCCGTCGGACCATATCCGTTATGGAAAATGTACCGGTCGGAAGGGTCCACACTGACGAGTTTCTCGCCTCCCACACTGAGATGCTTCAATGAACGGTTATCCGTGTTCTGCAGGAACTGGACTCCAACCTGGGTGGTCATGAAACTGTGGGTGATGCCGTTCGCCTCGAAATAATCATTCAGCGCCACGAGGTCAAGTCTGAGTTCCTCGGCGACGACGAATACGGTTGCCCCCGAAGTAAGCGCAGGATACAGATCCATCATATTGGCGTCGAAACCGAATGAAGCGTATGCGGCAACCTTATGCTCAGGCTTTAGACCGTAATAGCGGCGGTACCACTTGATGAAGGCGACGAGATTCTGGTGTTCCAGCATCACGCCCTTTGGCTCTCCGGTAGAACCGGACGTATAGAGAAGTATGAAAAGGCTCTGCGGGCCGAGAGGCTCCGCAGGCAGTTCCATACCGCCTTCATGATCCAGACTGTCGGTAGTCAGCACTTCCCCGTCATATTCAGTGACAAGGGCAAGGAGTTCAGGATCGGCTATCAGCAATGCTGCGTCTGCATCCTTCACCATAAAGTTCAGCCTATCCTGAGGATAGCTCGGGTCAAGAGGCTGGTATGCACAACCCGCCTTCATCGCGGCGAGCGGAAGGATGAAGATGTATTCGTTCCTCGGTATGAGGATGGAGACCACAGGCTCGGACTTGCCGCAATCCTTCACCTTGCCGTAAATCAGGCTGCCTATTCTGTCTGTCAGCTCATCCAGCTCCCTGTATGTGTATTTCTTGTCATTGAATACGCCCGCAATGTTGTCCGGATACTGTTTTGCAGCCCTCCGGAAGAGGGAAAGAACCGTCTCGGACGCATCTTCCTCTGCAGAAACCGGATTCTCCTTGACGTTGAATGAATCAAGCAGGGCCGTCATCCCGGCGTCGCAAAGGCTGAGTTCTTTCATCTGCACGCAGGTGAGCATCTGCGTCACCACATTCCTGACGGCAGATGCGAAGCCCTCCATCATATCGGAGGAGAACAGGCTTCCGTCATACTCCACGTGTATTGTTCCGCCCTGTTCATTATTGCCTTCTATCATGACGGAAACAGGGAATTTGGCTTTTTGGAGTTCAAGTTTATGGAGGGTCAGTCCACCCTTGGCGCAGCGGTAGCTGTTAAGCACGCCCACCTGATATGCATACATTATGCTGGCGGCATAACCCAACTTCTCAACAATCTTTCCATATGGGTAATCCTCGTTGGCAAGCGTATCCATAAAGGTTTCCGAAACCTTCTTCAGGTAATCGTCAACGCTGAGCGAGCAATCCACATCACTTACCAGAGGAAGAGTGTTCACGAACATTCCGAAGGTTCCTGAGACGCGAAGGTTGCTCCTTCCGTTTGAGACGGTACAGATGCCGACAGTATCCTCAGATATGTATTTGCTGACCGCAACGGCCACCGCCGCCAGATAAAGCGACGCCGGCGTGATGTTCAGCTTGCTGCACTTTTCCTGTACTGCCTGCAGGTCTGCCGGAACCCTGACTTCCGCAAGGTCGTGGGAGTCATCATTGTCATACTTGTCCGGGATCAGCGCAGAAGCCTCTTCCAGCCGGCTTAGCTGACCTTCAAAGAACCGTTCCGCAGGTTCCTCAATCTTCTGTGAGGCCGCGAACTGATAATAGTTGTAGTCTTCTTTCTCTATTGCACTGCCGTCAAGGGCCAGGCACAGCTGCCTGTAGAAGATATCTATGGAGCCGCCGTCCATGATGAGGTGATGGAAATCCACCATCAGATGCACTCCTGAAGGTGTTTCCACTATCTCAATGCGATAGAGAGGACCTTCCTGCAGGTCAAACGGACGGACAAAGACATCCTTATGCTGTTCCAGTTCCGCGTCTGACATTGTCAGTACAGGAATGTCAGCCTCCGCCTTTGCCATCGGGCACTGATATGCGTTTCCGTTTTCATCCGTCTGGAAATGTGTGTTCATATACGGATGCGCGGCGAGCACTCTTTCCAGTGCCGTCTTCAATTCCGGCGATGTCACACCCTTAGGCATATCCACACATTCCGGAATATTGTACCGGATGTCTTCCGGAGCGCCCATACACTCGGAATAGATGCCAAGCTGCGAGAATGAAAGCGGTGCTGACTGCACATCCTTGTCCTCCGCGTTCCCCTTTACGTCATGTTGCAGCCTCGCCGCCAGTTCCCTGACTGTCGGATAGCGCAGGACGTCCCGCACCGGAAGTGCGGCATCCATCTTGTCCTTTACGACAACCGACAGCCGTATGGCAAGCAGCGACGTCAGTCCCGCACTCAGCAGATTCGTCGTGGTGCCGAAATTGGTATTGCCGACAATTCCGGCAACTATATCGTAAAGCGATTGCTCGTCTGCGGTTGCAGGCATCACCTTCTCTTCCTGCGAGAGTTCCAGGACAGGCTCAGGCAGAGCCTTGAGGTCCGTCTTGCCGTTCGGGGAGACCGGCATCCTATCCATCTTCACGAAGATGGTAGGCACCATATAATGTGTAAGGCTCCTGCCCATCTGTTCCTTGAGGACATTCTCGTCAACATCCTCCCTGGCAGTATAGTATGCGACAAGGTGGTCGTGGCCGTCCACGTTCTTGATCATAACCACGCCTTCCTTCACCTGAGGCTGCCTGCAAAGGACAGTCTCCACCTCGCCCAACTCTATCCTGAGGCCGTTCAGCTTGATCTGATGGTCTTTGCGGCCAAGGATTATCACTTCACCTTCCGCATTCCAGTACGCATAGTCACCGGACTTGTAGCAGCGTTCTCCATCATACTCTATGAATGCCTCCGCCGTCTTGTCCGGCAGGTCATTGTAACCGGCGGCCACGCCGAGGCCGCCGATGAGAAGCTCACCGGTCACACCTACAGGCAGCTCATTGAGATCTTCATCAACGACGTATTCCCTGACATTCAGCAGAGGCCTGCCGATTGTGATGCGGTCTGCGTGGGTCAGTTCCTTGCCGTTGCTGCTGACACTGATCTCCGTCGGTCCGTATGTGTTGAACAGCCTGGCGGCCGGTGCCAGCTCCTTGACCTGCGGCAGCAGGGTCGGAGGATACTTTTCGCCGCCCAGCACGATGAATTTGCATTTTGCGAATGCCTTCTGGAAATCCGGAAGGTCGAGGAACATCTTCAGACGCGACGGCGTGCCGCTGAAGCCGTCGACTCCGGTGGCGAGCATCAGGTCTGCGAGAGCCTGAGGGTCGTTCACCTGGTCTTCATCTGCAAAGACAAGCGTCATTCCGTTGAAGAGCGAAGCGCCTATCTCCTTGAGGGAGAGGTCGAAGCTTACGGTCGTGATGCAGAGCATCGTGCTGCAGTCGCTTACAAGTGCGTGGAAATGACGGTTCTCCTCGTGGTCTGTCAGATAATTGCAGATGCCGGTGTGACGCAGCATCACGCCCTTCGGGCGGCCTGTCGAACCGGAAGTGTAGATCAGATATGCCAGGGAGTCGCCGTCCTGCTTGACCGCCGGATTCTGCACACCGGTGCCGTCAAGCAGTTCTTCGACATCAAGCGCGCGGTCACCGTATTCGGCCATCTTGTCCTTTGTGGTGATGACGAAACGGGCATGGCTGTCTTCAGTGATGAGTTTTATGCGTTCTGCAGGATATTCAGGGTCGCAAGGGATATATGCGGCGCCGGCCTTCATCACGCCGAACATAGCCAGCAGATGCCAGCTCCTGCGTGGAAGAAGCAGGCAGACGCGGTCGCCCGGAGCCACTCCCTTTTCAATAAGTGCATGGGCGATGACATTCGCCTTTCCGTTGAATTCCCTGTAGGTCAGAGTCTCGTTGCAGGCGATCACAGCCGTAGCGTCCGGAGTCTTCTCCGCCCAATATTCGATGCAGTTGTGGAAGAGCGGGAAGCGGACTGCCGACGGGTCGATGCAGGTCTGGCGCAGCGCAGCTACTTCAGCCTTCTGGCTTCCGCTCATGATTGATGTGGAGAGCAGTCTTCCATCAGGATCGTCGATGAAACGCGATACGACGGCATCCATGGATTCCGCAAACCTGCTCATCATTTCTTCGGAGAATCTGGCTGTCTCGTAGTTGATGACGATCGCAGGCCTGTCATCAATGCAGTTTATCGTTATTGTAACAGGGGTGGAAAGCGTGCGCACAAGCAGGCGGCTCTCCCTTACATCCTCCCCGTTCACCTGGAAGGCATTGCCGAATGTCCCGTACTGATAGGTGAAACGGACATTGTTCTCCAGACCATAGTCATTCACAAGGGACGAGAACGGGTACTCCTCGTGGCTGCGTACATCCTGGAACATTTTGCGTATGCCAAGTATGAACTCCCGTACCGTGACATCCTCAATCCTGCAGACAAGTGGCAATGTGTTCACGAACATTCCCACAACACCCTTGGTCATAGGGTTGAGACGCCCGTTGCTGATGGTTGTCATACTCAGGTCCCTGGTGTTCGTATAGCGGCTCAGGGTATAGAATGCCGCTGCAATGAACAGCGCCGAAGGCGCAGTGCTCATCGCCTTCGCCCTTGACATCACGTCAGGCGCACTGACAAAGCGTACATGCTCCGAATGCGCACCGCCTTCACCATTGAGGTCTGCCGGGAGCGCCGTGGAGGTCACTCCACCTTCGAAAAGCTTGTCATAGAATGCTTTGTGGTCAGTTTTATCCGCCTTCTGCGCCTCGGCAAAGTCAATATATGAATTCGGTTCTTCCGAAGGCTCCGCGCCCTCGAGTACGGCACAGATCTCCTTTATCAGGATATTGAGTGACGATCCGTCATATACAAGATGCTGGAAGTCCACCAGCAGTGCCGTTTCCGATGGTGCGGCAATCACCTCAGCCCTGTAGAGCGGTCCCTTGTTGATGTCAAAATACCGTGGAAATGACTTCTTCACGCTTTCGACCAGGCCATCATCAACCCTGGTTACCTTTACATCCGCGCAGCACTTTTCCGCATATACCTGGACAGCACACCCGTCCCTGTCCTCGAAATGCGAGAACAGTGCGGGATGTTTCTCCAGCACTTTCCGTGCTGCCTCCGCCAAAGCGTCAGGAGAGACACTCAACGGGAATGAAACCGCGTAGGGGTTGTTATATCTGAAACTTTCAGGGTCAAGAATACAGTCGATGTACACACCCTGCTGTGCGTATGTGATGGGGGAAGTCTTTCCGCTCATATGTTATGTGGGCTTGTTTATTTCATTATGAACATCCTGTCGAAATGCGTGACCTTGAGAATCTCCATTATATTCTCGTTCACGCCAAGCAGTGTCACCTGCTGGCCCTGGGCCGCGCAGGCCTTGCGGAGGCGCAGAAGCACGCGCAGGCCGGAACTTGCTATATATTCCAGTGCATTGCAGTCAAGCACCATAGGCTTTGAAGCCATTGATTCAAGTTCCTTGACAATGGGTTCTGCCTGTTCGGAGGCCAATGTGTCAAAACTGCCGACCATGATGACAGTAACGTTTTCAGGATTGTTCTGAACTTTTATTTCCATAGTAATTATTGTTGTTTTACGATTTTATTTCAGTTTCAATGAATTTCAGGCAAAGCATGGTGATATCATCGCTCTGCGCCGCTCCCGCGGCATATTGTCTGACGCTGCCCAGCACTTTTCCGATGATGTCGGAAGCACAGGCTTCAGATAAGTCGCCAACGGCCTGCAACAGGCGTTCCTCGCCGAACTCTTTCCCATTGACATCCATCGCCTCGGTTACGCCGTCAGTATAGAGAAGCACGGTGTCTCCCGGCAGAAGTGTCGTGGAATTTGAAGTGTACCCTTCGTCATCCATCACTCCGAGAGGCATATAGTCCGAAGGCGAGAAGAATTCAGCCTTGCCGTTTCTAAGCAATATCGGAGCGTTGTGGCCTGCATTCACATATTCCAGAGTGCCGCAGGTCAGGTCGAGGCACCCGAACCAGAATGTGATGAAGCGGCAGTTCTCATTGTCAGCGCAAAGGGAGGCGTTGATGTGCCTTGCGGCGTCGGTGGCGGACATACCCGCGGCTACGCTGCGGAAAAGATAATGCGTCGCGGACATGAACAGCGACGCCTGCACGCCCTTTCCACTTACATCACCAATGCAGAAAAACAGCTTGTCGCCAACGGCGAAATAATCATACAGATCCCCTCCCACTTCCCGAGCCGGGTGCAGGCAGGCGGACAGGTCTATCCCCTTGCGTTCCGGGAACGGCGGGAAAACGTGAGGCAGGAGCTCATTCTGGGCAGCTGACGCAAGCTGCATCTCATTGTCCATTACGGCCTTGTCCTTTTCGATCTGATACTGCCTCCTGACAAACGGCTTCGCCACGTGCCTGATGGCAGATATGATGGCCATCACCATCACGGCCGCCATAAGCAGGATGAGCAGCGCCAGCGAAATCAATTTCGGGCGGACCTCCCTGCTGATGATATTCCTGTCGGCGGAAAGGATGACCTTCCAGCCGAGGTGTTCGATTCCGGCTTCCCGCGTAAGCATCTGCTCCGGAGAAAGCTCAAGTATATAATCATCGGGAGCCACGAGCATATCGCCTTTATCGGTATAAATGCTGATATCGATATCGCGTCTAAGCTTGTAATTCGTGACAAAAGACGTCACATAACTCAAAGGGACCCAGGAATATGCAATCCCTATACGTTCACCGTCGGCATTGCAAAGCGGCACGACATAGCATACGATATTCTGGTTGCTGATCCCTCCAACGGCCGGGTCACTCCATACAGATATGCCGCTTTCATAACAGGCATGCCAATAATATTCGGCGTCAGGATCTCCGGGATAGGTCTCATAACCCATAAGTACATTGTGGTCCTCGTCGAAATACGCATAACGTTCATAGTACTCATCCACACCAGGGATATAGCCCTTGCGGAATATGATCGACACGCCGAGGACATCGTCAATGGAATAGACGGTATGGTAAAGCACGGAATCGATATCACGCATATCGTCAACCAGGGCGGAAGATATGTTCACCATGGTGTTGGTGGCATCCTCCATACGGAGCATCCTCTGCTCTATGTTGCGCGTGATGGCTGCAAGGTCGTCGGAGATGCGGCTGTCCAGCATCTCCTCGTAATCGGCACGGATACGGCCGGCCATCACAGGAAGTGTGACGGCAAGCACGGCCAAAACCGCAATGACGACAAACATCGTCATCCTGAACTGAAGGCCCGCTTTTGTCTCTATTTTTTCAGTTTTTCCCACGTTATACAAATATAATCAATTTCCGCGAAAAACTGAGCATCACAAAACGCAAAGAAGAGCCCGGCCCGTAAGGTCGAACTCTTCCCTGTATTTCAGGATTTCCTTCCAGCGTCGGCTGTACTATTTGAATTCTATCCAGTCGACGTCAACTGCACCCTTGAGGCACTTGAGGGTAAGGTCCTGAACGCCTGTGAGAGCCTCAGTGACAGGGAAAGTGACTTCCTTCCACTTTGAGGTTGAAGGGATCTTCACGGTTGCAAGAACCTTTGCGTGGTCAACTGAATTGTTGATTTCAAGCTCTGCGCCCTTTGCGGAACGCACGCGGAGCGTAACGGTGGCTACCGGTGAAGAGAAGTCAACGTAGTTGTAGCGCACTGATGCAAGCGGCTTGCCGAGGGTGACGAACCATCCTTCCCAGCGGTTGTCCGGATTCACGAAATCAAGTGAAGTGCCATAAGGATAGAGCTGGCTGTAGCGGTCAACCTGGATCTTCGAGCAGGCAGGGCTGACGCCGACGCCGCGGAGGGTAGGAGTAACCTGCTGGATGGTGCCGTCAGCATTGAAGCGTATCTTGTCGATGCGTACGGAGCGGTTCTTGTCGAATTCAGGAGAATAGTCGTTGTGGTGATAGAAGAGATACCACTCGCCATTGTACTCCACGATTGAATGATGGTTTGTCCAGCATCCGGTAGGAGATTCCTCCATGATGAGACCCATGAACTTGTATGGTCCGAGAGGGTTGTCGGACATTGCGTATGAGAGGGTTTCGGTCTTCTGCTGAACCCAAGGGAAAGTAAGATAGTACTTGCCGTTGCGCTTGAATGCGAATGGTCCTTCACGGAGGCCGCCGCGAGGGAACTCGCGGTCGAATACGGTTACTGATTCAGGGATGATGGCTGTGAAATCATCATTCAGCAATGCGCCGCGGAGACCCATTCCCGACCAGATGAGATAGTTTTTGCCGTTGTCGTCGCGGAGGATGCAAGGGTCGATGCCGCCCACGCCTGCGAGAGGCTCTTCACGGACAGTGTATGGTCCTTCAGGCTGGTCTGCGACAGCGATTCCGATGCCGAAGCCGCGGCCCGTCTTCGTGCCGTTAGGGAATACGAAATAATACTTTCCGTCCTTCTCGACGCAGTCAGGAGCCCACATCGAATCACCGTTAGGGTTGCCCCAAGGGACGTTCTCCTGGCTTACGATGACACCGTGGTCGGTCCAGTTCATAAGGTCTTCCGAGCTGAACACGTGATAGTCCTGCATTCTGAACCAAGGTTCGCCCGTACGGGCCTGCACACCGCCCGGAATATCGTGTGATGGGAACAGATAGACCTTTCCGTTGAACACGCGTGCGGTTGGGTCTGCCGAGAACTGGTCGCGGATCACAGGGTTCTGCGCCGTCATTGTGCCTGCTATGAGAGCGAGGCAAGCAAATGTCAATAATTTCTTCATATAGCAATAATTAATATTTGTTGATTCTGATAACGCCGGCGCTGTATGCCGGTACGGAAAGTGATATGGAGTTGTCCGATGCCGGAAGCACGCTGTGCTGCAGCTTGACGGCATCCTTATTCTCCATTGAGTTCGCAATCATAAGGTCTCCCGGAGCATAGTAGTCATACGAAGCTCCGGTGATGGAGGCCCAGTCGCCCGAAACTGCCAAATCAATAGCCTTGTCTGTAGGATTGACCACTTTCACGATGATGTCGCGTCCATTCTCGGACATTGTGGTGCCCACATTCAGATCGCCTGTCTCACCGGTATAGGACACAAGATACTTCGAGAAATTGTCATACCAGAGCTTTGTCACCTGGTAGTTAGGAGCCACGAACACATCCTTGTAGTCGAAATTGATGAAGGCATTGTTCCAGTCAGGCGAATCCGTGCGGCGGATGAACAGCGCCGCGGCACCCATGGCCACCACGTCGCGCTTCTCACATTCATTCAGGAAACCGCCTGCGAACAGACCTGTCCTCCAGTCTATGCTCTGAAGGTTCCATTCGGAGATGAAGAGCCTGATGTTCGGATTCGGACAATCCGCTATCATTGCGGCATATCTGTCATACTGCTCTCCGAGGCGGCGCGGACCGGTTGCATAACCGTTCTGGTTCTCGTAATGATGAAGGCTGAGGTAATCGAAGAACGATCCTGAACGCTGCAGGAATTCAGCATCCTCCTGGAAGCCGCCGCAGGCGATGATTTTTATTGAAGGGTCGATCTCACGCATCGCGGTCGAGAACTCGCGTACGCAGGCCTCGTACTTCTCGATGCCCATCTCCCACATTTCGTTGTCTATTTCCCAGAACTTCACGTTATACGGCTCAGTATGGCCATTTGCGGCGCGTTTCGCGCCCCATTCGCCCGTTGCCGGCTCATTGCAGTAGCGCAGCCATTCGCAGGCCTCGCGGAGCATCTTTTCGTGCTCGCTGTCCGGCCTGTCGAAACCGACGCTGACTACCATCACAGGCTCGCTGTTCACCTCGCGGCAGAACTTTATGAACTCATCCGTGCCGAAGCAGTTCTGGTCGTAGTCCATCCACATCCAGTGCGGCCAGCGCTGGCGGTCCTTCTGCGGACCGACGCCCCATTTCCACTCGTACTGTGCGACATAACCGCCACCAGGCCAGCGGAGACAGGTCGGGTGCAACTCCTTGACAGTCTTGAGGATGTCAGGGCGGAAGCCGCCCGATGCGAGGCCTGAGGCCGAACTCATCGTAGCCTGGTCCACCTGAACGGCGCCGTTCTCCACAAAGACGGCAAAGTCGGCGTCGCCCGCATAGCCACCGGCATCAAGCGTAAACTGGAATTCCTTCCACTCGGCGCCCGGGGTCCCGAGGCACTGGGAAGCAATGAATTTCCCGCCTGCACGCAGGCCGACGGACAGTTTCCCATCGCCCTTTGCATATATCGACCCGCAGTATTTCTCGCCGGGCACTACGCTCTGAGGGCCCTGGGCTATGCCTGAAACGCCCTTGGATGAAATCTTCTGCGAATATTTCATATTCACGGCGTCGCCCTTGACGAGGGCGAACTCCCCTTCTCCGAAGGATGTCCACTGAGGCGCAACCGAAGGTATGCGCACGTCAGCCGGAGTCCCTTCAAAATAAACGGTCCTTCCGTCAGGGGAAGTCACCTTGACATTGCGGTAAAGCGCCTCAGTATAGTTGACCCAGAACACAATGTCATTCTTTCCGGCAGATTCCAGACCCGTCTTTGAAAGCACTTTCTTTCCATCCCACCATACATTCACAGAACCCTTGCGGCAGGAAATGCGCAGCTTGTGCCAGTCGCGGTTCTCATTGATCTGCGAGGCGTTCGCCACCTTGGAAACCAGAGGCTCCAGCACCTTTACCTTTACGGTCCTGTTGCCCCAGGACTGCATTTCGCGCTCCGCCATCGTGGCGATGGCGAAATACGGGTCCGTCAGGTTGCCCTGCGCCCTCGCGCGGGCATCAGCCTGGCTGGCCGCATTCTGCTGCGACTCGGTCTGGGACATACGCATTATGCGGGCCTCGTAATATGGATTGTGGATGCGCACGTAGTACGGCTCGCCGTCCGCCTGGTTCTTGCAGGCGAAACGGATGTCCAGCAGGCCGCCGCTCCAGGCGCGGCGGGCCAGACGGTATGAGCGCCAGTTCACGTCCATCGTTATGTCATAGTCATCCGTCCCGAGAGACGCCACGCTGATGGGCTGCTCATATCGGGTCGGAGAATGGAGCACGTCGTCATCGTCCATGAACCACCCGTCGAAATAGCCGTCGCGCGGCGTGATTCCGGGATAATGTTCAGGCTCGAAGGAACGCTCGAACAGCATTTCATTCCACACTCCGTTGTTGGCGGAGAAATAGATGTGCTCGAAAAGCTGGCCATAAAGCATCTCGTCGACGGTCCCTGAAGGTTTCTTCGACTGCACGTCTATCGAAACCTGTCCGTAGGAAACGGCGCAGGCCAGAAGCAATAAATTGGTTATCAGTCTCTTCATATGTGTGTTGATCAGTTTCTTTCAAATACGGGGATGGCGCTCAGATCCACAGCCACGTCCACGCGGCCGGGCCCATAATGGGATCCGTCTCTGATATCGGTCCATCCGCCTTCATTTTCAGGCAGATATACGGACATCGAGCTTACGCCCGGGGCAAGGACGGGACAGACCAGATATTTCGGACCGAACATATATTCATCCGAAATCCCAAGCGCTCCCTCATCCTCCGGGAAGTCGAAATAGAGCGGTCTCATAATGGTATATCCCTCATTCGCAACCCTGGCCGCGCACTCCTCCATATATGGTTTCAACCCATATCTCTGATTGATTGCATCAACGAAAAGCTTTTCCGTTTCAGCGGGATAGTTCCAGGGCTCTGTCCGGCTCATATAGCCGTGCACCCTCATAAGAGGAAGCCATACGCTTGCCTGGATCCAGCGGATCATACGTTCCTGATATTCTGCGCTTGTATATTGGCCGCCCGGACGGAAGAACCCGCCTGCGTCATAGGTCCACCACGGCAGGCCGCAGGACATCAGTCCGAGGCCGCCGGCAATCTGACGCCTGAGCGTCTCCCAGTCGTTGCCGACGTCGCCGCTCCAGCAGACTGCGCCGTATCTCTGGATTCCCGGCGCCATGCTGCGCGTAAGGATGACAGGCTCGGCCTTCGGATCAACTTCCTTCAGGCCGCCATATATCGTCTGCAGCACCTTGAGAGGATATACATTCCGGTACTCCTCATATCTGCCTGCAAGGTCGTCGTTCTCCGGCTCCGTCGCATCGAACCACCAGGCGTCGATACCCTTGGCCACAAGAGAATCACGGAAATTCCGCCAATAGAATCCAGCGGCCTCCGGCTTGAAATAATCTATCCATTCGGTATCCTCGATATAATAGCCTTTCTCAGCTATCTGCTTGCCCAGCACGCTGTTGCGGTCGACTTTCGACCACACCGACACCATCAGTCTGGTATCCATCCCGTGCAGTTCTTCCACCATCGCCTCCGGGTCCGGATACTTGTCCTCGTCGAAGCGCATCGCGTTCCAGCCGTATTTCCCCCACCACTGCCAGTCCTGCACGATCACATCGACAGGAATGCCTTTATCCTTGAACGTACGCGCATTCTCAAGCAATTCAGCCTGGGTGTCATACCTTTCGCGGCAGTGGATATAGCCAAGGGCCCAGGACGGCATCAGAGGGGCCTCTCCGGTCAGTTTGCGGTATGTGCCGACTACTTCATCGGCACTGCCGGCAAACACCGTATAATCTGCCTTCTCCGCATTCGGCGAAGAGAAGGTTGTGGTATTGTCAACCCTGCGCCAGCCCACCTTCGGACTGTCGCCACGCACACCCTGGACCTGCAGGGTATGTTCCCCTGCCTCAAGGTGACATTTCACGGAAGTGGTCGGCGGCAGCCACATGTTGTTGACGTCCGTCAGGACAATATCGTCCACCATAAGGAAATGCTTGCGCGCCATACTCTGGCCCACGTCAAGAAGAAGCGCGTATTCACCTTCCTCCGGAACGGAGAAGCTTCCGCTGAAAGATTCGAAGAACCGCCTTTCGCGGCGGTTTCCCGATGTGCTTGTCGCGTTTACCACGGTCGAACCGCCCTCATCCGCCTTCTGGAGTTCAACGGACGCTTCGCCCGGGTTGAACTCCGTAAGGCCGTAGCTGTTCCACAGCAGGCCGTAGCCCTTGCTGGACATCACGAACGGTATGGAAATCTGGGTATTCACCTGTGTCAGACGGCGCGAGATGCCTCTGACATCAAGGAAACCGTCCTGGAACTGGCCGAGGCCATAGAGATGCTCGCCTTCCGGCGACGCGAAAGTCACTTTCGATCCCTCTCGGGAAAGGTCGGTAAGGATATTCGAACCGTCTGCATTGAAATATTCAATCTTTCCGGATTCCCCGTCATAAACGGTCAGCAGTCCAGCCTGCTCTATCCTCACGGTGCCGGAACCGTCCGACACGACCTTGAATTTCGGGCCCTTCACCTTTTCGGTGTAGAACAGTTCCTCCAGCGGCTCAGCCGCATCCGCGTTCAGCTGCACGCGTATGGAATTTTCAGTCAGCGGAGTGAAGGAGAGAGTCCCTTGCTCCGTCTCTATCTTATACGAGCGGGGGCCCGAGCAGGAAACTGCCAGGGCCACCGCCAACATTATTACGGATTTTCTCATCACTTGATCTGCCACCAGTCCCAGTTGAAGCCGGAACTCTTGAATACGAAGAACAGGTCGTGGACGCCTGCAGCGCCCTTCAGCTTGCAGCTGTAGTTTGCATAGCCCTTGCCCGGCTTGAGGTTCATCGTGCCGACAAGAGGTCCGTCAACAGCATCGATGCGGATTTCGACGACAGCCTTCTCTTTCACGTCAGCATTCATGGTGAGAGACTTGGCGCCGTTTCCGAAATCAACGCCCATAAGCTGCAGATGCTTGCCGTCAGCGATGCTGGTTATGACTATGCCCGTGCCTTCGAGGGCGGTCTTGAGCCCATAGCCCCAGGCCATGGTCTCGGCTTCCACCTTGCGGTAAGGATTGAACGGCTCGATCTGCTCGAGCTTGTTGTCCTGCCAGTAAGGAACCTTCTGAATCGAACCGTCCGCATTGTAGTGCATCTCAGCTGCTGAAACGCTGCGGCGCTCGTGATGATAGAAGGTATCGATGTGCATCAGCTCATAATTGAGGCCGAATACATAGGACTTCCCCTTATAGTCGATGATTCCAGGATGATTGCCCCTGGTACGCCAGGTGCGGTCCATGATGTGGCCCATTGACTTCCACGGGCCCTCCGGGCTCTTGCTCATGGCATAGCCTATGCCCTCCGGGCAGCAGGTTGACGCGAAGGCGAGATACCACCAGTCACCGTGCTTGTAGAGCCACGGACCCTCCTGGTAATAATCGATATGATAGTCCAGTTTGTTGATAGGCCCCGCAAGGGAAATCATATCCTCGTTCAACTTGCACCAATATGTATTCGGGTTGCCCCAATACATATATGCCTGGCCGTCCTCATCGATCCATACGGTAGGGTCGATGTCGTCCCAATGCTCCTTCTGCCATACGAGAGGCTTTCCGAGAGGGTCGGTGAAAGGGCCGAAAGGCGAATCGGAAACCAGCACGCCGATGCCGTGTCCGTGGATCGGGCAGTACATATAGAATTTGCCGTTGCGTTCAATGACCTGCTCCGCCCACGCGCCGTTGTCGCCGTCGTACCATTTGAAATCCTTGAGTGAGGCCACTGCGCCGTGGTCCTCCCAGTTCACCATATCGGTGGAGGTATAGCAGAGCCAGTCCTTCATCACGAAGCCATTGGCATAGTCCTCGTCGTGTGTCGTATAGAGATAGACCACCCCGTTGTAAACCATAGGGGCAGGGTCCGCGGTATATTTCGTCTGGATGAGAGGGCGGTTCACGTGGGAGTTGAACTTCCACCAGTCGAGGTCGAAGAGTTCCTCGTCGCCGCCTCTGAAGATGATGTAGAGATCGTGCTTCCCTGTCACGCCCGGGCGCACGGGAGCAGTCTTCATCATATTGTCGTCGATGATGTCGATGGATGCTATAGGGCGTCCGCCGAGCTCGTCGAGATAGAATTCAATCACGCCTTCGTGCTTGAAATTGAGCATTTCGATGGATACCATCGTCGGCTGCTCGGTGCCGAAATCCACTTCACGGACCTTGATCCAGTCGCCGTTGTGGACAGAAGTGACATAATGTCTGTCGCCCGCCAGCCGGTCATACTTTATGCCCCAGCTCTGGGACATGGTCTCCGCCTGGACGGTTTCGTAAGGGTTGATGGTGCCTACGGGGTCCACACCCTTCTCTGTAAACGGAATGAACGGAATGCTGCCGTCAGCATTGTACTTGAACTCCTCAACGGCAGTGGAACGACGGAAGCCGGTGCCGTTCGGCAGCTTTCCGTTGTGATAGAACATATAATCGTGGCCCTTGTAGTTTATGGTTCCGCCGTGGATGGTGAAGCTGTTGAGAGCCTCGTCCATTATGCGGCCGCGGAACGTCCACGGACCATTGATTGAAGGTGCGGTGGAATATCCCATATATTCGGGCACACCGCCCGCAGGATACGAAAGATAATAGGTATCTCCCCTGCGGCTGACCCACGGACCTTCCTCGTACTGGGTCATCGGCTCGTCATGGCCAACCTGCCAGTTCATCTTCATCTGAATCTCACCGAAACAGGCTGGGTCGTGATAGCCCGGCACTTCCTTATATCCGTCAACGAATGAGACCATATCGGGATTCAGCTGGCCATACCAGAGGCCCTTGTTGCCCCAGAACAGCCAAGGCGTGCCGTCATTGTCAATGAAAACGGTCGGGTCGATAAATCCCCAGCCGGTCGCGAGCGGACTGCCTATGGCGTCCGTCCACGGCCCCTGGGGATTATCGGCGACCGCTACTGCAAGCGCGTCCTTTCCGTCCGCGGTGTTGCAGCAGAGATACCAATACCACCTGCCGTCTTTCTCGACAGCCTGCGAGGCCCAGGCCCTGTCGCCTTTCTTCGCCCATTCGAAGGTTTCTGTCGAAACCTGGGTGCCGAGATAGGTCCAGTTGACCATATCCTCGGTACTGAAGACAACCCAGTCCTTCATCTTGAAGTACAGTGCATCGTCCTCGTCGTGGTCGGCAAAGAGATATACCTTGCCGTCGTGGACATAAGGTGCCGGATCAGGGGTGTACATCCCGCTGATCACCGGGTTCTGGGCGTACAGCGAAAATGCCGCCAACGCAAGTGTCAAAGAAAGAACAGTTTTTTTCATTGTGGTATTGTGTTATAGTTGGATGGTCAGATTACTTTGCAGGTGCTGCAGGCATTCCAGGGAAGCCGCCTCTGCTCTGGGACTTGATAGGAGTGCCCATTGCAGATGCCTCTGCATCGTTCTCGTCAAGTTTGAAGACCATGAAGCTAGGATCCTCCTTGGTGCATACGGTCCACTCGCCGTCTTCAGCTCCGTTAGGATTTGAATACTTGGCGAAGTTTGTCCAAGCGGTGAGCATCTTCTCTGAGAGGTCCCAGTCTCCCTGGGTCCAAGGACGCCAGCAGTGCTGGAGAGACTTGAACACGAACCAGAGGTCTGATGAGTGGAACGCGCCCTTGAGGTAGTCCTCAGGATGGCTGCCGTCGTCCGGAAGAGGACGTGCGAACTGGTAAGCCCATGCCTTCTGGGTACCCACTTCCTGGCGGTTTGCGCAGAATGCCGCGATGCCGTCGGTCATGTCACCCATATCGTCCATTGTGAAGCCGATCATATAAGGTACGTCAGCAAGTGAACCGTCCTTTGCAGCATCGTCAAAGCTCTTGAGGCTTACGTAGTTGTCGATGATAGGCATACCGCCCATCATTGCGAACTTGCCGGTAGCGCCCTGATAGATGGTGCTGAGAGCCTGGATGGTCTCGGTAGCTGCACGGCGCATCTTGGTGAGGTCGGTAAGACCTGCCCAGTCCATGATTTCCTTTGTAGCCGCCTCAGAATCCTTGAGAGTAAGGCCGCCGAACATCATTCTGCGCATGCTTGAGTTTACAGGAGCACCTGTAGGCATCTTGAATTCCTGACGAGGAGCCACGTTGAGGCCGTTGGCGCTCATGATGACTGCCTTGTGGAAGTATGGTCTTGCAAGAGGAGACTCGCAGAGGGTCCTGACGCTGCCGCCGCCGGCGCTCTGGCCGAAGATCATCACGTTGTCAGGGTCACCGCCGAACTGGGCGATGTTCTTCTTGACCCACTTGAGAGACTCGATCTGGTCGAGGATACCATAGTTGCCGGAAACGCCGTTCTCGCTCTCTGCTGAGAGTTCAGGGTGCTGGAGGAATCCGAACACGCCGAGACGGTAGTTGATGGACACGAGGACAACGTCCTTTGCAGCCCACTCCTGTGCGTCGAACTCAGGCTCTGAGCCCCAGCCTTCGCGATAACCGCCACCGTGGATCCATACGGCAACTGCACATTTCTTGTCAACCTGGCCAGGGTATTTGGTCCAGACGTTGAGATACAGACAGTCTTCGCTGCACTGCTTCTCCTCGCCGTAACCCCACTCAGTGAAGTATCCGCCAGGATAATGTACCGCCTGATAGCTAGGATGGCCGAATTCGCTTGCATCGAACACGCCTTCCCAAGGAACTACCGGCTGAGGTGCCTTCCAACGGAGATCTCCGAGAGGTGGAGCTGCGTATGGAATGCCGCGATAAACGTAAACGCCTTCGATGTCGGCCTTCACGCCCTGTACCTGTCCACCCTCGATGTCGAGGATAGGGCTCTTGGTGTCAGCAACCTTGCAGCAGCCTGCGAAAAGGAGGGCTGCAGAAGCTGCAAGAATCATAAACTTTTTCATTTGGAATTAGTATTTGAGTGATTTGAGGTTCCACTTGCAGTTTACATTGTTGAAATCGTACTTGCCAAGGGTCGGCTTGGTGTCGGCGATGGAGATGAGCACGAGCTCTTCGTCGCAACCCGGAACTTCCTTAGGCATGATACGGTAGGTGCCGTCGGTGAGCATTTCGATTCTCCAGAGCTGCTCAGGAGCGCCGGTGAACTCAGGAACGGTGACGATCTCCTTGTCAGCGGTGGCTGCGAGAGCCCTGTTGGTGCCGGAGATGACGATCTTGCAGTATGGGCCGCCGAGATAACCGCCTGCCTCAGGGACAGCCTTGATCTCCCATTTCTGGTTAGGACGGAACATGTTGTCCATAGCGCGCACCTCGATGTTGCCCTCCGGCCAGCCGCCGATGACATCCTCGAGTTTCTGGTCCTCTACGCTGACGACAGCCTCGTCCTGACGCATGAAGAAACCGCGCATACCGCCGTTGAGACGTACGAAATCAACTGAGAGCTCGAGAGCATAGCCGCGACGCTCGGAGATGATAGAATAGATGCCGTCCTCGAGAAGCTCGGCAGCTACAGGCCAGCCGTTCTTCCATACGAGAGGGCGGATTGCGAGGGTGCTGCGACCGCTGAGGTCGAAGTCAGCCTCCCAGTGGAAGGATGCCTTCTCAACGCCCTTGTCGATGATCTCACGGCCGAAGTGGCCTGCGCCTACTCTGCGCTGCTCTGCAGCTACGACCATCTTGCCGCCGCCACGGTACATGTCACGGCCGACCTCGTCGAGGAAAGGACCGTTGACGTTGCGTGAACGTCCGCAGACAATATTATAAGTAGAGTTGGTGCCGTCGCAGCATGTGCCGTGGGTACCGAGGAGATAATACCATCCGTCATTGTAGATCATATCAGAAGCCTCGCAGTCGATGGCTACAGGGATGTCCTTGGTGCCTTCGAGACGTGCGCCGGTCTTAGGGTCGAGCTCGCACTGGCGGATCTCACCGAAATAGGTGCCGAAGGTGCAGAAGAGACGGCCGGTGACAGGATCGAGGAAAAGACCGATGTCGATTGCATCACAGTCCTCGTCAACGTTTGACTCGGCTACCACGATAGGGTCAGTGTATTTGAAACGTGGGTCTGACGGGTCGAGAGTGTCGTTCCACATGGTAAGGATGTTGCCTGCGTGTCCGCCGCCGAGGCCACCGCCAGTTGAGCTGAAGCCGACGAGGTAACGGTCACCGATCTTGATGGCGTCAGGGGCTGCACCGCTGTGTGGGCGGATAGCGCCTGAGTGCCAGTTCCAACCGTCCTCGGACATGAGGCCGTTGGTGCCGGTACCGAAGGTGAAATACTTGCCGTTCGACTCCATGATGGTTGATGGGTCGTGGATATAAGGAGCGCCTACCTGGGCGAAAGCTGCTGCAGAAATAAGGGCTGCAATGCCCGCGATCAATATCTTCTTCATAACTACTTCGTATTAACGGTGAAATTGGTTACAGGCTTGCCCTGCTCATCTACGAAACGGACGCACATATCGCTCATACCCGGGCCGTTGATGACGGCACCCCAGATATAGTTGCGGCCCTTCTTGAGAGTGAGGCGGTTTGACATGGCGTCATCGGCTACCATACGGCGGTCGTTGGAAAGGAGGAGTACATCCTCACCGTTGACCCACCACTGTGAGCCTGCGTTGGAACCTACTGAAAGGCGGACGTTCTGGATTTCTTCAGGACAGTCGATAACGGTGACAGCCCAGAAGATGACGCCATAAACGTCGGTCTGGAGACCTGAAGCGAAGCGGAAGAGCTTGACGTTGAAGCGCTTGCTGTCGAGAGCGTGCCACTTGAGGGTACGCTTCTCAAACTTAGGCTCAACCTTCTGAGGCTCCTGGCCCGGCATAGGGAATCCCATTGCCTGAGGAGTGACGTCAACCTCGACTTTCTCCTTCTGGCCGTCCTTAGGGAGCTTGTCGGTTGCGAGCTGCCCTTTGAAATACTGCTTTGCAAATGCCTCGCGGATGTAGCTGTCAACGAAAACAGTGTTGCTGCGGTTAGGTTTTGCGATAGGCTCGAGGAGAAGCCAGCGGCGGATGAAACCATCCTGGTCAGGTGTGGCGGCCTCTGCAGTCACAGGAGTGAAGTAATCCTCGAGTTTAGGCGAAACCGGAGTTCTGCCCGGAATGACTTCTGCCTGACGTGGACGCTGCTGCATCTGAGGAGCGCCTGCAGGTCTGCCAGGTGCGCCTGGTGCACCCGGTGCTCCTGCCGGAGCCTGGGCGAATGCGCTGAATGCTCCGCAGAGAGCGATGGCGCATGCACATAATTTGTTGAACTTTGTCATAAATGTTTTGGAATAAATTGGTTGGTAAAAAAATAGTTTCTGTTTTTCAGTCCCCTATTTGAAAAGGAGCGGTGCGACTGTGTAAAGCGCGCGGCGCCAGGTGAGGAACTCGTGCGCGGTACCGTCTGAAACGTGGCTTGTGGCATTGTAGCCGGCGGCCTTGAGGTCTTCGACGGCCTTGACCACACCGTCAGGATTCTCCTTGCTGCCGCAGCTGATGAAGATGCCCTTCGGGGTCTGGAGGCCCTGGAGGTCGGCAGGAGAATAGGTGCCGCCGCTGAAGAGGCACCAGTAGCCGAACACGTCAGGACGGCGGAGGGTGATGAGTCTGGTGGTGACACCACCCATGGAAAGACCGGCCATAGCGCGGTGGTTGCGGTCGGCTATTGTTCTGAAATGTGAGTCAACGTAAGGGATAAGTTCGTTTACAAGAACTTCCTGGAACTCCTCTGCGGTAAACTCATTGATATGACCGTATTTGATGTCGTTGGTCATACCGTATGTCATCACGACGATGAAAGGCTCGATGCGGCCTTCGGCGATCATGTTGTCCATAATGAGGCCGGCCTTGCCCTGTACAGGCCAGGAAGTCTCGTTCTCGCCCCAACCGTGCTGGAGGTAGAGGACAGGATATTTCTTCTTGCCCTTCTCATAGCCTGCAGGAGTATAGACATTTGCTACGCGGCACTCCTTGGTGCTTTCGCTCCAGAAAAGGACCTGCTGCACGTTTCCGTGAGGGACGTTCTTCATAGCGAAGAAATCCTGGTCGTGCGCAGGGATTTCGATACCGCTCTCCCAACGGCAGGAGCCGTAGAAGAAGCCGGTGCCCGGGTCGTTGAGGACACCGCCGTCAACGATAAGGTGATAATAATGGAAGCCTTCGTCCATAGGGCCGTCGGTGGTGCCTGTCCAGTAGCCGTCGGCGCCCTTCTTGAGGGCGGTGCCGCCACGGCCGCCGAGGCCGAGGGTGACCACTACTGACTGGGCTTCAGGAAGATGCACGCGGAAACGCGCGTAGCCCTGGGAATTGACCATAGGATAGTCCTGGCCCGGCTGGTTGAAGCTTGAAGGCACGAAATCCTCCTTGATGCGGCTCTCGTTGTATGCTGCATTGAGGAAGTCGACCATTGCGTTCAGATTCGCATCGGTGTACATGTTGAATCCGTGGCCGCCCTCCGGTTCGAGATGGAGTTCGGTGCGGATGCCGAGCTTGTTGATTTCGTCGTAGAGCTCAACGCCCTGGCAGAAAGGAACGACGTTGTCCTTCTGGCCGTGGAACACGATGAGCGGAGGATCCGAAGGATCGAGGTAAGTGAGAGGGCTGATGGCGCGGAACTGCTGCTCATACTGCTCTTCATAGTCGTGGCCGACAAGCGCCTCCTCAGGGGTGCCGCCCCATTTGCGAGGCTCGTCGCAGTTCATCTTGAACATGTCGATAGGGCCGGACCAGTCGCAGGCGGCGTTGACGCGGCTGCTGAATTCGAGGCACTCGCCCACCGTGCCTTCAAGCTGGCGCACGCCGCCGGAAGTGGCTGCGAGCGATGAAAGATGGCCGCCGGAAGAGAAACCTGAAGTGGCGACGAAGGTTGGGTCAAGCTTGTACTCGTCAGCGTGGGCGCGGACAAAGCGGATCGCGGCCTTGATGTCGTTGATCTGTGCCGGGAACTTGGCGTCAGCTGACGAACGGTGGTTAGGGGTTACGACTGCGTAGCCGTTGTCCAGAAGTTTCTGGACGATGGTGCCGAGGTCGGCCATTCCCTTGGAATTGTTGCTGAACCAGGCGCTGCCGTAGATATGGACGACTACAGGATAGACATCCTTTTCCACCTTCGGCAGGTAAATGTCCATATTGTGATATACCGCATCGTCGCCGGCATAGTTGACGTCGGCGAACTTCTGCGAGTATTCCATCTTGATTTCAGGCATCTGCCATCCGCCGAAGCCGTTCGGCTGGGCGATGGCCGCTACTGCGGCGAACAATGCCGCAACGGTGATGAGTGTTTTTTTCATATTTAAGGTTATTAGAATATCATCTGCACGAACTGGTTCAGGCAGCGGCGCCAGGTGAGCCACTCGTGTGCGGTGCCCGGAGACTCGAAATATGTGGCGTTGATGCCGTAGTCCTTGAGCATCTTTGTCATACGGTCAGCGCCGAAGTTCTCTACGGAACCCATTCCCATGAAGAGGGCGTGGACGTCCTTGTTGAACTTTGCGGCATCCTTGAAGGCGCCGTCATAGAGGTCTTCCGGCTTCTGATCAGGCATCAGGAAGATAGCTCCGCTGAATGCGCCGATATACGCGAACTTGTCAATATGGTGGAGACCTATGTCGAATGACTGCTTGCCGCCCCAGGAAAGTCCGGCGATTGCGCGGCTGTTGCGGTCGGTCTTCGCACGGAAAGTGCTCTCGACGAACGGGATGATGTCCTGGAGGAGAACCTTCTCGAAGCTTGCGCCGAAGTCATTCATGGACTCGCCCGGCTTTGAGCCGAAGCCATAGTCGCAGTTGCCGTTGTCCATAACTACGATCATAGGCTTTGCCTTTCCGGAAGCGATGGCGTTGTCAAGTATGTTTGCCATCTTGCCCTGTGTATGCCAGCCGGTCTCGTTCTCTGCCATACCATGCTGGAGATAGAGGACAGGATATTTCTTGTTCCCTTTCTCATACTCAGCCGGGGTGTAAACGTAGCAGCGGCGCATTTTTCCTTCGAGTGCGGACCAGTACTGGCATTCGCGCACCTGTCCGTGGGCCACGTTCCTGTCGAAGGTGTAATATGCTGCGGTTGCGTCATCCTCAGGGATCTCTATGTTGCTGGCGAAATATCCGCAGCCATAGACAGCCTCCGATGCAGGGTCGTTCACGCGTACGCCGTCGACATTGAGGGCATAGTAGTGAGGTCCGACTACAAGAGGGTCGGTCTTTACGGTCCAGACGCCCTTCTCGTCCTTCGTCATAGGATATTTCTTGCTGCAGATGTCAACAAGGACCTCCTTTGCGTCGGGAGCTGAAATCTGGAAATAGGCACAGCCCTGTTCGTCAACCATTGGATACTGCGATGCCGGTACATTCGTGGATGCCGGCTTCTGTGCGAAGAGGCACATCGGAACCATCAGAAGGATGGAGAAAATGATCTTTTTCATTGAGTGATATCGGGTTACTTGTTCAGTCTTAGCGCACGCACGCGCAAAACGCGCGCAAGTTCTTGCGAAGATAATAAAAAATAAGCAAAAACCATTCCTGATTTTTGCTTAATCTAACCTTGTCATACTGCACTCAACTGCTTGTGGAAGCCGCCTATCATCTATGGAAAGAATTCCATCCGTGATGATTGCCCAAATAAGTCCAATTAACCATATCGTCATCGGAGAATCCGATGAATAACAAACAATAATACTTTACTGGCAGCCAATCACACATCCATGAATAATCACTACTCGGAACCGGCCTTTACGCTTCCCAGCGCGCCGGAGCAGAAGAGCACAATAAGCAAAGAACTTTAACTAAAATTTAAAGTACATCCGCAAATATAGAATTTTTATTTAATATCTCCAACACTTTCCTATTCTCGCTTTAATTTCCCAGGTTCTGATTCTATCTTT